>JAZQNI010000026.1:0-16503 GCA_045627265.1 Candidatus Cryptobacteroides sp. | reverse complement strand
ACTTAGGATCAGGAAGTAGAATCCTCTTTTTAGGCTTCGATTTTCTCATTTTGAAAAATGTAAAAAGGTGATAAAATTAAAAAAATTACTTCTTAGATTTCTTCGGCCTCTTGGCTCCGTAGAGAGAACGTGACTGAGTACGACCCTCTACACCAGCGGTATCCAAAGCTCCTCTAAGGATGTGGTAACGTACACCAGGAAGGTCCTTTACACGGCCTCCACGTACGAGCACGATTGAGTGCTCCTGAAGGTTGTGACCCTCTCCTGGGATGTAAGCATTGACCTCATTTGCATTAGAAAGACGTACACGGGCAACCTTACGCATTGCTGAGTTAGGTTTCTTAGGCGTGGTTGTGTAAACACGCAGGCATACGCCCCTCTTCTGAGGGCAAGCATCCAACGCACGAGACTTACTCTTTTCAGTAATGACCTCGCGTCCTTTACGAACTAATTGTTGAATTGTTGGCATAAATGATTGTAAATCTTTAATTTATGTTTCTTCCCCATATTTTGGGGGCTGCAAATATACGAATAATTCCTGTAATTAACAAAGTTATTAACAGATAAAAGGGTCATGACGGAATGTCACGGCCCTTTTATATATAATGGTCATCCTGCGACGACCGGAAATGATCCGAAGATTAGTTGATGCCTGCGAACTCTACGTCCTTGGCAGCGCGGGCAGCAAGATCCTTGCACTCGGAAGCCTTCTTGAGGAGCTGCTTTGCCTGATCGTTCTGACCCTTGCGGGCAGCGATGATAGCCTTGAGGTAGCTTGTCTTAGGGCAATCGCACTTGAGGCAGGCCTGAGCCTTGTCAAGCTGACCGTTGAGGATGTATGCAAGAGCCTTGTTGCCGCAGCTTCCCTTTGCATTCTCAAGAGCCTTGACAGCCTGAGCATAGTTGCCGGTGAGGATGTTTACGAGACCGGTGTTGGCAACAGCGTCATCTGTGCCGGCAGCGGTGAAGCACTTGGCAGCCTCTGAGAGATTGCCCTTGCGGAGAGCGATAACGCCCTGGGCGTTCTTGAGGTCACCATCCTGGGCAGCAACCTTGTTGAATGCTGCAGCAGCCTCAGCGTTCTTGCCGAGCTCGAGAAGAGCGACACCAGTGTTGAACTGAGCCCTGTCGCTGTTGAACTTGTTGATAGCCTTCTTGTAGATGCTGATCTTCTTCTCAGGATCCTTTACGAGAGAAGCGGCGCGGAGAAGAGCCTCCTCATCGAGAACGTCGATGTTCTCGTCAACGAGCTGCTGGAGCTCTTCCGGAGTGAAGTTCTTGTACTCTACGTTAGCGATGAACCTTGCACGACGAAGCTCTGGAAGAACCTCGCCCTTGAGCTCGGTGTAAACCTCGGAAAGGTTCTTGATCTCGCTCTCACGGACTGCAGGATCGCTGTACATTGGAAGAACGCGGAGGATAAGGTCCTTGTCCTTGATGTCAGAAGCGGAAACGAGCTCCTGGAAGCCTTCCCAGTCCTGACCGATGCTCTTTACCTCAGGATCGTCAGCCTCGTGGCCCTTGACAACCTTTGTCCAAGCCTTCTCTGCAGAACCTGCACGCTTGTCAGAAAGCTTGTTGTTGAGCTTCTCACCACCATCAGGTGAAGCGTAAGCAACGACCTCTGTGCCCTTGAGAGTCTTTCTCTCATTAGCGGCGATCTCATCGAGAGCGTCCTGGAAGTTCTTGATCGACTGAGACTTGAGCTCCTTTGCGCGAACATCTGAAGAATTGATGTTGTAGAGGATCTGGCCCTCAGCGGTCTGAGCGATGACCTCCTGGTAGTTGTCTGCCTTGTAAGAGATCTTGCCATCCTTGTCAGCGAGCATGTAGGTGGTGTTGACACCGTCAGCGACCTTCTTGGTAGGGAGCTTCACGCTCTTGCCCTTGAGTGTAGCGACACCGCGGAGCTCGAGATAAGACTTCTCCATTCCCGGAACGAAATCGAAATGAAGGTTCTCCTTGACAGTAGCGCCGTCTGAAGAAACGACCTTGTAGTTGTTCTTGACTTTCTCACCCTGGTACATGAGAGGCTCCATGGCAACTTCGCCACCTTCGTAAACGATGACAGGAGTAACCTTGAGAGTAGCCTTCGGATGGAAGTATCCGTCAGGATAAGTGACGGCAACGAGCGGATTGATCATGCCGGCGACGCACTCGAGAGGTGCAGGTGTGCACTCTACGGTTACGTTTTCCGCCATCTTGGCCATCTTCTCTGCGGAAGAGCAAGATACTGCAGCGATTCCAAGCACTGCAGCGAGAACGATATTCAAAGCTTTTTTCATAAAAAATTGAAATAAATTTATTGTTTAAAATCGATTTTTCACCAATCGTGCAAAGTTAATAATAATTTGGTTTTGTGCGAAAAAAACGGCACCAAAAAAAATGACGAAGATGTCGGAGGTTGATTATTTGAAAAGCCTTGCTAACTTTGCTATTTCAAACCAGATATAATGGAAACACAAGAACTGCAAAGAATAAAGAACAAATACGACATCATCGGAAATGATGCCGGTTTGAACCGTGCGATAGAGACAGCAGTGGCGGTGGCTCCTACAGACCTCACTGTCCTGATCTCAGGCGAGAGCGGTACAGGAAAGGAAATCATACCACGCATCATCCATCAGCACAGTCTGCGCAAAAACGGCAAATACCTGGCCGTCAACTGCGGCGGCCTGCCTGAGGGAACCATAAACTCAGAGCTTTTCGGCCACGAGAAAGGCTCCTTCACGGGAGCGACCGAAACGCGCAAAGGCTATTTCGAAGAAGCGAACGGCGGCACATTGTTCCTGGACGAGATCGGCGAACTCCCGGCATCCACCCAGGCCATGCTGCTCAGGGTCCTCCAGAACGGCGAATACATCAAGGTCGGCTCGTCCAAGGTCGAGAAGACCGACGTGCGCGTGATCGCGGCCACCAACGTGAACCTGCTGTACGCTGTCTCCCAAGGCAAATTCCGCGAAGATCTCTACTACAGGATCAACGCCCTGCAGATCAAGATGCCGTCGCTGCGTGAGCGCAAGGACGACATCTACCTGCTCTTCCGCAAATTCGCGTCCGACTTCTCGGAGAAATACAACGTCACCAAGGTCAACCTGACCCACGACGCCATCCTGGCGCTGCAGAACTACCGCTGGCCGGGCAACATCCGCCAGCTCAAGAACGTCGCCGAAAGCATCTCCGCGATGGAGACCCAGGCGATCTCCTCGCTCTCCGGCAAATGCGAGATCGGCCTTTCGACGCTCATGCGCTACATCCCTGCGGAAACGGCGGAGACCCTCCCTGCGATAGTCAAGGACGCGGCCGCCGGCCTCTCCGACTCGGAGAAGCAGATGCTCATCAAGGCGATACTGGAACTCAGGCAGGACGTGGACAAGCTCAACGGTGCCGTTTTCGGAGCGAACGGAAGCAGGCTGATCCAATCCGCCCCAGCCGTGGCCGAAAGCCATCCTGAAGAGCAGGAATTCACGCCGGGGCCGGTCAGCACGCATGTCGATGACCAGACAGACGAGGCCGAATGGCAGGACGCAGAAGTCCCGGTCCATGACTCCCTCTCGCTCCAGAAAGCGGAAGAAGACAACATACGCAAGGCACTCGAAAAATACCACGGCAACAGGAAACTTGCGGCCGCAGAGCTCGGAATCTCGGAAAGGACCCTGTACAGAAGACTCTCAAAATGACCATGAAGACCGTTTTCAAGACCCTCATCATCGCACTGGCCTGCACCATGCTGGCCACAGGCTGCGGCATCTACTCTTTCTCAGGGACCTCCATCCAGCCTGACGTCACATCCGTCACCATCGACTTCTTCGAATACACGGCATCAAGGGTGAACCCGTCGCTCAGCAACGACCTCACCGAGGCCATCCGCACCCAGTTCCGCAAGATGACCAAGCTTGAGCAGGTCGAGCTGGACGGCGACCTGGAAATCTCCGGAGCCATCACCGGCTATGACGTAAGGGCTTCCGCTGTGACCGCGGACGAAGTCGCCGCACAGAACCGCCTCACCATCACCATCAAGATAGAGTTCACCAACAGGAAATACCCTGAAGAGGATTTCGAGAAATCATTCTCAGGCTACGCCGACTACGACTCGACCCAGTCGCTCGATGCCGTGGAGTCGACACTTTGCCAGGAAATCATAGAAAAACTGGTGGACGACGTTTTCAACGCCACCGTAGCCAACTGGTAGAAATGGAATCAATCAAAGCGATACCTACCGCCGAACTGGTAGAAATTATCAACCAGTACCCCTGGTTCAATGCCGCGAGGGTCGAGCTGTGCCGCCGCAAAGTGCGTACGGGCGAGGCCGGATGCGCCGAAGCAGCGTTGTACATCGGCTCCAGGGCGCTGCTCTACAAGGAAGAGCATACCATCTCCGAGAGCAAGTACTGGGACAAGGACGTCGAGGACTTCCTTCGCAAAGCTCCGGAACGAAAGGTCAAGGTCGTGGGCGGAGACTTCTTCTCCCAGGACGAATATGACGATGTCGTGGAAGACGGAGACAACGTGCTCGCCAACATCGCCACCAAGATCATACCGTCTAAGAAGGAAGCGGAAAACAACGACATAATCGACAGTTTCTGCACCGAGACCCTGGCCGAAATATATGCAGATCAGGGCTATTACGAGCAGGCTAAGTACATTTATTCCAAACTTATCTTGTTATATCCGGAAAAAAATGCTTACTTTGCAACCCTTATTGGAAAATTGGACGAACTCGAGAAAAATTAAAAAATTATTGATATGGTATTTTTAACTGTCTTGATCATCATTGCAGCATTGCTCCTCATCATCGCCGTGCTGCTTCAGAATGGTAAAGGAGAAGGACTCGCCAGCAATTTCGTAGCAGGCAACCAGACCTTCGGCGTACGCGGCACAGCTGACATCCTCGAAAAAGCAACCTGGGGACTTGTTACAATCATCCTCGTGCTCTCCATCGCTACATCATTCATTTCCACATCCACAGGCAACACCATCGACATCTCCAACAAGATCGAGAACGTCAACAACAACGCCCAGCCTGAATTCCCTGCAGCTCTCCCTCAGGAGGCTCCTGCACAGGAAACCCCAGCTACACCGGCCGAGTAAGGTACTGACAGTTTGTCAGTCCCCCGGGATTGGAATATAATTTGACTCATAGACGTCTGTCCGCAAGGGCAGACGTTTTTTTGTTTTTTGAATTATGGAAAACAAGACAGAATTTCTCAGCAAGTTCGCCATCGATCTCAATGATCTGGCGTCAAAGGGCAAACTCGACCCCGTCATCGGCAGGGACGAGGAGATCCGCAGGGTCCTGCAGATACTTTCACGCAGGACCAAGAACAATCCTATACTCATCGGCGAGCCGGGAGTGGGCAAGACAGCCATCTCCGAAGGCATCGCGACCAAGATAATAGACGGCAACGTCCCCGAAAACCTAAAGTCCAAGAAAATCTACTCCCTCGACATGGGTTCGCTCATCGCGGGCGCCAAGTACCAGGGCGAGTTCGAGGAACGGCTCAAGGGAGTCGTCAAGGAAGTGGTCGACAGTGCCGGTGAGATCATACTCTTCATCGACGAGATCCACACCCTGGTGGGCGCAGGACGCTCTTCAGGCGCGATGGACGCGTCCAACATCCTCAAGCCGGCACTCGCCCGCGGTGAGTTGAGGACCATCGGTTCCACCACCCTGGACGAGTACCAGAAGTACTTCGAGACGGACAAGGCTCTCGAGCGCCGCTTCCAGAAAGTCAACGTGGACGAGCCGACTCCGGCCGAGTCCATCGCCATCATGCGCGGACTCAAGGAGAAATATGAGAACCACCACCGCGTGCGCATCGAGGACGATGCGCTCATCGCCGCCGTCAACCTGTCCCACAGGTACATCAACAACCGTTTCCTGCCGGACAAGGCCATCGACCTGGTCGATGAGGCGGCGTCCAAGCTGCGTCTCGAGATGAACTCCGTCCCTGAGCCGATCGACGACCTCAACAGCAAGATCCGTCAGCTCGAGATCGAGAAGGAAGCGATCAAGCGCGAGGGCGTCTCGCTCAAGATGGAAAAGATCGACGAGGAGCTTAAGCAGCTTGGCGAGGAGCGTGCGGCGCTGACCAAGCGCTGGGAGGAGGAGAAGGGCATCCTGACCGACCTGCAGTCCGCAAGGCAGCAGATCGAGGACTTCAAGAACCAGGCAGCGATGGCCGAGCGTTCGGGCGACTACGGCCGCGTGGCCGAGCTCCGCTACGGCAAGATCGCCCAGGCACAGCAGAAGATCGACGAGCTCACCGCGCGCCAGAGCGCGATCAAGGACCCTATCATCACCGAAGCCGTGACGCCGGAAGACATCGCCGAAGTCGTCGCCAGATGGACAGGCATCCCGGTCAGCAGGATGCTCGAAAGCGAGAAGGACAAGCTACTGCGCATGGAGAGCGAGCTCCACAAGAGAGTCGTGGGCCAGGAAAAGGGCATCTCGGCGGTCTGTGACGCGGTCCGCAGAAGCCGCGCCGGCCTGTCCAACGAGAAACGGCCGATAGGCTCGTTCCTCTTCCTCGGCACGACCGGAGTCGGCAAGACCGAGCTCGCCAAGGCCCTGGCCGAATTCCTGTTCAACGACGAGAACATGATCACCCGCATCGACATGAGCGAGTACCAGGAGCGGCACACCGTCAGCAGGCTGGTGGGCGCGCCTCCGGGATACGTCGGCTACGACGAAGGCGGCCAGCTCACCGAGGCTGTGCGGCGCAAACCGTATTCCGTGATCCTGCTCGACGAGATCGAAAAGGCGCATCCGGACGTGTTCAACGTGCTCCTGCAGGTGCTTGACGACGGCCGTCTGACGGACAACAAGGGGCGCACGGTGGACTTCAAGAACACCATACTCATCATGACTTCCAACGCGAAGGAGGAAGAGCTCAAGCTCCACATGAGGCCGGAGTTCCTCAACCGCATCGACGAGATCATCACCTTCGACCAGCTGTCCAAGGACAACATCCGCGAGATCGTGCGCATCCAGATGGAGCTGCTGCGCACCAAGCTCTCGGAAGACAACGTCGAGCTCAGCTACACCACCGCGTTCGAGGACTACATGACGGAGAACGGCTATGACCCGGACTACGGCGCACGGCCGGTCAAGAGGCTGATCCAGCGCGAGCTGGTCAACCAGCTGGCGACCGCCATCCTCAGCGGCAAGGTCAAGAAAGACTCCGCGATCGTGGCCGACGCCTCCGACGACGCCATCGTCATCCGCAACAAATGATTTTCACGGCAGAAGGCGTCATGATCTGACTGCACTGTGGCCTGATGACGCAGAGGTTTTTTTCCTCGCTCCGCTCGGGAATGCGTCATCAGGCCACAGTTACGTCTTGCGCCTATGTTATTTCCGGACGAAAGTGCGGCGCTCCGGGCCGACACCGGTGACGGTGACGCTCTTCCATCTGCGCGGGAGCGCGGAGTCCAGCTGCACCACGCCGTCCTCAGTCAGTTCGAGACCGCAGAAGCCGTTGATCACCGCCTGCAGCACGCCGCCGCAACCGGTCACGAAGAAGGTGTCGCCCTCCCCCGCCGTCTCGCTGAACGCGAAGAATGGTGGCCGTACGTGGCCGTCCAGCGCCTTTTCGAACAGTTCATACGCCTTTTCGCCCTCGCCGAGACGCGCCCACTGGAGCGCCAGGATGGCGTAGGACATCATCGGCCCCTTAGGCAGAATCTTCGGCTCATAATACAGCAGGTCGCGGCGGATGCTCTCGCTGTCGGTCACTATCTGCAGCGGGTATGCCAGCAGATTGGCGTCCGCCTGCTTGATGATGCGGCCGTCATAGCCGTCATATTCGAGGCTGGTACCGTCGGCCGCGCTCAATATCCTGAGCCTGTCGGCGACGAGCGCCCATCTGGCATCGGCCTCCTGACCGCAGATTTCGGCCGCACGCACAGCCGCACGCAGCGCGCAGACAGCGGCCCCGTTGGTGAACGCATTGTCGTCCACTCCTTCCGCGAATTCATCCGCGCACACGACGTTGCGCACGGAATACGTGCCGTCGGAGTTCTGCTCCACGCGGCTGACCCAGAAGTCGGCGACTGCCTTGAGAAGCGGCCAGCCATCGGTCCTGAGCCATCCGCGGTCGCCGCTCATGCAATAGTAATTCCACACGGCGATCGCCACGTCGGCGCTGATGTGATGCTCGAACGTGCCGGTCAAGGCGCTCGTCGGGCACGCCTCCTCCCCGGACCAGTCGCTCTCCCAAGGGAACATGGCACCCTTGTAGCCGTAGGACTGAGCCCTGGCGACCGCCGGAGCAAGCCGCGACGTGCGGTAATCGATCATCGAACGCGCGATGCCGCCGCTGAGGAACAGCATCGGCGGATACATCCATAGCTCGCTGTCCCAGAAGATGTGGCCGTTGTACTCCCTGCACGAAAGGCCGAAAGGAGGGATGCTGGACGCCGTCCCCTCGCGGCCGCAGGAATAAATCTGATAAAGCGCCGAGCGTACGACCGTCTGCGCATACGGGTCGCCGTCGATGATGACGTCGCCCTGCCAGAGCTCGTCCCACATCGCCTCATGACGCTTGATGAGCTTCTGAGGGCCCTCCATCACGGCATAGATCACTTCCCGGTCGGACTCATTGACCGGATCGGAAAAGTCCTGCGCCGTACATACCGAACCGATCATGTGGAAGGTGAATGTATCTCCTTTTGAAATGCTGACCTTTTCCGGGACCGGCTTGCCGTCGGCGACAAGGACGGAAGAAGCGGACATGAGGATGCGGCGGTATGGACTTCCGCCCCAATGCCGGCGGATAAGGAATTCCGGTCCCTTGATGTCACGCCTGACCATGGTGGAATCATGGCCGGCGAAGCCTTTCGGCACGGAAGTGACAGGCTTCAGCCCCAGCTCGATGTCTTTCTTCGCCGTGATCCGGACAGATACCACGCCGACGTGCGGCATGTTGCGGAGGGCGCGGAGCTCATAGGAGAATGACGCCTTGCCCGGAAGGGTGAAACCAGCTCTCAGGCATGCGTGACGCATGTCCAGGGTCTGGCTCCAGCCCGTGACATTCTTCTCGCCGACAGTCTCGCCGCCGACCGTGACCTCCAGACGGAACGGGTTCGGGGCGTCCGCGATGCGGCTCACGCCCTGGTTCTTGCCGGCGTCATAGACATTGTTCAAGATCACGCTTCTGACAGCGAATGGCGCACGTCCGGGCATTATGCCCATCACGCCATTCGCCATCGGCACTCCGTGATAGCGGCTCTGGCTGTCCTTGGTGCTGATGGTCCAGCCGGCAAGCTCCCCGGAGAGGGCCGACGTGCACACAAAGGCCAGCGCGAGGATGGTGAGAAGTCTTTTCATAGCCCCGGCCGCTTATCGTACTTCTATGACTGGGCCGTGGTCCTTGGCGACAGCCTCCTTCCACTTGGCGGTATAGCCCGGCTGGTCGATCTTGTCCGGGATGCCGGCCGAATACTCGGAATGCAGGAATCCGCCGTTCTCGTCCTGAGGCTTGATATTGCCGTCGATGAACTTGACGAGGAGCGTCTCCTCAAGCTTGGACCAAGCCTCGAACTGCTTCTGGGCGGTCTGGACGCTGTATTCGGTAAGAGCCTTGCGCACTTTCTTCAGCGCACGCCTGTTGCCCGGGTGCTTGGAGGACTTGTTGTAGATCGAGAGGAGTTTCTCATCGTTCTGCTGCAGTGCGCCGGACATCTGAGCGTTCTCGAACTCGTCGATGCTCTTCCTCACGAACGGTCCCATGTGGTCGTACATCTTGTAGCAGGCGTTCGCGATGCGGTTGCAGATCCAGAATGCGGACGTGGCCGAATAGTGGAGCAGGTCGCCGTTGCCTTCGCGGAAGCACTCCGGCACCTCGTTGATATTCGCATAAATCGGTGTGAGATAGGAAGTTGCAGCGTCGTCGCAACCGAACCAGTCGACTCCGCCAATTACGTCAGGGAGCCAGCCGCGGGCCTGTGCGACAAACCAGAAGCCGGTCTGCTGCGTGGCGATGGCGCGCTCGTTGACATAGCTCTTGCCGTCATGCTCGAAGCCCATCGGCCTCCAGCGGTAAGGGCAGGCGTTTCCGCCGGCACCGATGTCGGTGGTCATATCCATCGGGGTACCCTCGAAATGGTCGCGCATCACGTCGGCAACATCCTTGACGCCTATCTTGCGTGAAGGCTTCACGAACAGCGGCATCTCGCCGGCCAGGTCGTAGCCCATAGCATAGTCGAGCCACTTGGATGCTGGCTCGGTCACCTCGGTGCCATCCGCTGCAAGATATGTGAATGAACCGTCGCAGAGTATGTTGAATGCGCTCCAGGCACGTGCGTCGCAGCCGCGGGCTGCGCCGAAGTCGAGCGGATTGTATGCATCGCGGAATGAGAAATCCTTGTCTTCGCCGTCGAACCAGCCCTTGCTGCGTGCGAATTCGATGACATCCGGAGCATACATGCAGTTCTCCGGGTCGTCGAGAGGGAAGGTCGTGATGCGGGACTGGTTGGCATGAGAGCAGATGTAGCCGTCAGGAATCCTGCGTGCCACCCAGACGATTCCCTTGTTGTCCGGCCCTTTGCCGATGAGGTCCATGACCCACGCTTCTTCCGTGTCGGCTATGGAGAAGCTCTCGCCCTCTGAAGGGTAGCCGTATTCATTCGCGAGCGCAACTATGGTCTCGATGGCCTCGCGGGCCTTGGTAGCCCTCTGCAGCGTGACGTAGATCAGGGAGCCGTAGTCCATGATGCCGGCCGGATCGACAAGTTCCTCACGACCACCGTATGTGGTCTCGGCGATGATGAGCTGGTGTTCGTTCATGTTGCCGACGGTCTGGAAGGTGTGAGCCACCTGGGGGATTTCGCCCAGGTGCTTCATGGTGTCCCATTCGGTGATCTGGAGCATCGTTCCCGGCGCCCAGTCGGCCGCCTTGCGAAGGTAGAGTTCGCCGAAAAGCCAGTGGGAATCAGCTGCGTAGGAGATCATGCAGGAGCCGTCAGCGCTCGCACCTTTGGTCACGATGACGTTGGTACAGGCATCACCTTTGCATGGAACCAGCAATGCGGACAAAAAAAGCGCCGCACAGATGAATGATTTGCGTCTCATTTTGTTGTTTTATCTTTAGTCATTCTTAAAAATCAACTTGGTAATCTTTCCTTAATTGTTTAATTTTGCGAAATATCCGTATGGATTACAAAGCTATAAAATTTTTTCGTATGAACCGTTGTTTTATCCTGGCATTGACCGTATGCCTCACAGCGATGCTTCCGATGGCCGCACAGTCTCCTGAAGAGCAGGAAAAAGCCATGTTCGACGCCATCGACAAGGAGATCGAGAAGCAGACCGATGTGCTGGAACTGGCCGACTGGCAGATATTCAAGATCGACTCCACCCTCACCCATGACTACAAAGCCATGACTGGGGAACTGGAGACACTGCAGAAGTCCAAGGTGTCCAACGCTAACGCATATATCGCCATCCAGGACAAATGGATGGAGACCATCTACAACTCATACCGCAGCGTCTTGAACGACGAGCAGTGGGCCAAGTATCTGAAGCAGGGCGCAGGGAAGGCCAAGGCCGCCCGGGACAAGCGCGCCGCCAAGGCAGCGGGGACAGAAGCCAAGTTGAAAGAAAAAAAGAAATGACGATATGAATAGAGAAGACATCGAACGCATTGCCGCCGAAATCGGCGAACTCAAATGCAAGACCCAGAAAGAGGTCGAGGAAGCAAGAGTCAGGTTCTTGGGAAAGAAGGGCGAGGTCACACGTCTCTTCGACGAGTTCCGCACCATCGACAAGGAGCTCAAGAAGGAGTTCGGAAAGACCCTCAACGAGCTCAAGAACACCGTCACGGCCAAAATCGAGGAGTTGAAGAACACTGTCGGTGACGATGCGGCATCGGAAGGGCCTAAGATGGACCTCTCCATGCCTGGTGATGCACTCGAGCTCGGCTCGCGCCATCCTGTCAGCATCGTACGCCAGCAGATCGTGGACATCTTCCGCAAGTTCGGCTACGACGTCGCCGAAGGTCCGGAAATCGAGGACGACTACCATGTGTTCGAGGCGCTCAACTTCCCTCCGAACCATCCTGCCCGCGACATGCAGGACACCTTCTTCGTGTCTTCAGGCCATCTGAATCCGCTCCTCCTCCGCACCCACACCTCCAGCGTACAGGTGCGCACCATGGAGAAGATGCCTCTCCCTATCCGCGTCATCTGCCCGGGCCGCGTGTTCAGGAACGAGGCTATCAGCGCACGTGCGCACTGCATCTTCCACCAGCTGGAAGGTCTCTATATCGATGAGAACGTGACATTCGCGGACCTCAAGCAGGCGCTCCTGCTCTTCGCCCGCGAGATGTTCGGTCCGGAGACGCAGATCCGCATGCGTCCGTCATACTTCCCGTTCACCGAGCCTTCGACCGAGGTCGATGTCAGCTGCAACATCTGCCATGGCAAGGGTTGCAACATCTGCAAGGGAACAGGCTGGCTCGAGATCCTCGGCGCCGGAATGGTCGATCCTAACGTGCTCGAGGCATCTGGTATCGACTCCAAGAAATACAGCGGATTCGCATTCGGAATGGGTCTGGAGCGCATCGCCATGCTCAAGTGGCAGGTGAATGACCTCCGCCACTATTTCGAGAACGACATGCGCTTCCTCAGCGAATTCAAGACCGCAACGGAGGTATAACAGGGTTCCGGCCGGTAACTCCGGACCGGTTATTTCGCCCTTTTTATCAAATCTTCCACAGTGATGTTAAGCATCGTGCCGACCTTCGCGCCGGCGCGATAGCTTTGGATTTTCAGCTTGTTGGCGCTGGCCGGGATGCCGAACGGCTTGTCGTATCTGGCCGAGTGCCTGTCAGGGACCGTGTTGTCCCAGGTGTAGAAGATCTCCACATCGGAAAGTTCGGATCCAAGCGATATCTGTGGCTGTCCGTCAGCGTCTTTGGTGACCGTCACGACCGCATTGTACACGCTGTTGTGCGCATAATTGATGTCGGCTATGTCCGCACGGCGGAAATGCTGCTCTGTGCGGCGCATGAAATCATCCCATCCGCGGCTGTCTTTTGGAGACCAGAGCACCTCAGAAAGCGCCCAGCCGCGCGGCCAGGTCATGTATTCCGCGTGACGGAACACCGGCACGGCCTCGGTCCAAAGATTGCCCTGTCCGCCGAGGACCAATGACGGGTCGACGCCTTCCGGTACAGGCTCGAAGGCATAGCAGTCGCTGAGCCTGACCATCCTGTACGTGTTCGGCTCGGCAGTCTTTTCGCCCTGGTACAGGTCCAGGTAGCAGCTCTCGATCGGGGTCATGATCACGTGATGGCCGGCTTTGGCAGCCTCGATGCCGCCGTTCATCCCTCTCCAGGACATGACGGTCGCCTTCTCGGCCAGACCGCCTTCGCTTATCTCATCCCATCCGACTATCTTCTTGCCGTACGAATCCACTATCTTCTCGACCCTCTTGATGAAGTAGCTCTGCAGACCCGGTCTGCTGTATATCTTCTCCTCCTCCATGCGTGCGGCGCATTTCGGGCACTCGCCCCAGAAGCCTCGGTAGCACTCATCGCCTCCTATATGGATGTATTCGAACGGGAACATCTCCGCAACCTCGCGGAAAACCTTGTCCAGGAACTCGAATGTCTTCTCGTTGCCCGGGCAAAGGGCGTTTTCTTCCTTGCCGTAGAACTCGTTACCCACGTTCACATACTCGGGTGCCTTGAGACAGGCCAGCTCGGGATATGCGACCAGGGTCGCAAGGCTGTGGCCGGGCACATCGATCTCCGGCATCACCGAGATGTTGCGCTTGGCGGCATATTCGACCACCTCCTTGATGTCCGCCTTGGTGTAGTATCCGCCGTAATCCAGCGGCTCGCCCGGCTGGGTCGCGGCCAGTTTCCACCAGTCGCCGCCTATGCGTGTCGCCCTCATCGATCCCTTCGCCGTCAGCTCCGGGCAGGAATCGATCTGGATGCGCCAGCCCTGGTCGTCAGTCAGATGCCAGTGGAAAACGTTATACTTATACTCCGCCATCTCGTCGATGTACCGCATCACTTCTTCCTTGGTGAACCAATGGCGCGAAACGTCGAGCATGAGTCCGCGCCAGGCGAATCTCGGGGCGTCAGATATCTGGACGAAAGGAATCTCCCAGCTCTCCGCGTCGATCTTTTCCTGGGACTTGATCTCCGCCGGAAGAAGCTGGAGCAGCGTCTGGAGGCCGTAGAAATGGCCGCCATAGCTTGATGCGCATATCTTCACGCCCTTCCTGCCGACTTCCAGGGCATACCCGTCAGGGCCATGCGTCCCGTCCTCGACAAACTTGATGTCGGCTTTCTTCTCTGTGGTGACTTGGACCTGGTAGCCGGTGGCCGGACCGAACTTGCATCCGAGCATTTCGAGCAGATTGGCACTGTACGCATCATTCTGAACATAGACTTTCAGGCTGCCGAGCTTGTAGCTGCCTTCGGATACGGCCATGCTGGACGGAGCAGGTATGATGGCCGGGGTTTCCCGGGATTCCGGATTTGCAGAGGCAGCGGTGGCCTGGGCGACTGCCATCAGGGCCACGATGAGATAGGCGATTCTTGATTTCATAGCTCAAAGATAGCAAAATTCCAATCCTTCTTACACAGAGGCATCATAAATATATGAACTGCCATCCGTTTTGTAAAATCAATCTCGTAATCAACACCACCCATTCTACGGCCCTGTGCTGGGGGTTCGTGATTACGACAGCCCTCTGGAGACCTCTCGTAATCAGCCACACACGATACAAGGCCCTATATGGCCTGTCCCTGATTACGAGATTGAATTTACTGCATGACGATTTTGGGGGGAGCTGGTTCGAGATCCGGTCGTCGTCACAAAGCCCGGGCCCGGGTATTGATTTTGGCGGCTGGGCTCAGTCCTGTATGTCGGTCAGCGTGAACATAAAAGGCCGTTTGATGTCGGTTGTCTCGGGTGTGACAGGGAAAGGGTCTGCGCTTATCTAAGATACTTGCAGAGTTCTTCTTCAGGGAGTCTCGTCAACGTAGATATCTGCCTGATGGACAGGCCGTACCGTCTGCGAAGCTCCCGGGAGAGCTCGATGCGCTGTTCCGGAGTGACATGACGTGTTCCTTTTCTGCCGAACAAGGCAAGGCACACCGACTCGCATAGCCTCCGAGCCTCCAGATCCTCTATCATTATCCCCCGGACAGACGCCATCTTATCTTGAACTGCCATATACTTGTCGCGGCCGGACGACATAAAGACGCGGAAGCAGTTATGAGTCTTGAATATGGACTCGAACCGCTTGACGTCCACATAATTGGTCGGGAGAATGAAGCCGTTGCACACCAGCCAGTGATCCGGGATGTTTTCTCTGGAACCGCATAGTTTCCTTTTGTCGCGAGAACTGACCGCATCGAACCTTACCGGCTCCATCACCCCGCCATCCTTTGACACCATCCACGGCAGGACACAGTGCTCCGAGCGGAAATACAAGGATCCTGTACCATAGATGTAATCATACGGCATCACCGCCTTCCCATCCTTTGTCGCCTGGACGACAACATACGAGGCGACATTCCTGAGGTAGTTCTCGTCATCGACTTCATACAGTTCGCAATCCAGCTTCACCCCATCAAGAGAACCTCTTCCAGACACGATGGAGCACTGGCTTTTACGTACAAAGAGATTTTTGAACTGTTCACACTCATCGAAGACACCCCAAAGAAGAGCATGCAGATGAGTATCCTCGACAGAAAATGCGACAACTGTCACTCCAGAAAGATGGCAGCACAGGCCGACGCGGTTGAACGCTAGCTTGAACTCCTCTTCAGATGTGATGAAGTTCCTCGCGTCATCACCATTCGCAAAAAAATGATAATACCTTTTCATATTTCCCTCCTCAATCCTTCTTACACCAAGGCATCACAAATATATAAACAACTATCCGTTTTGTAAAATCAATCTCGTAATCAACACCACCCATTCTACGGCCCTGTGCTGGGGGTTCGTGATTACGACAGCCCTCTGGAGACCTCTCGTAAGCAGACACACACGATACAAGGACCTGTATGGCCTGTCCCTGATTACGAGATTGAATTTACTGCATGACTCAAATCCCAACTGGTGGCGCGGAACGATGAGATGCAGCAACATGCTGACCCTGAGGAACGATTAAATAAGTATGGTGTGTGCAATTGTTTTTCGCTGTATTATGTAACTGAAACTGACGTTGAATGTTGTGTGTTTCATTGTTTTACGTTTGTTTTTGTGACGGTTTATTAAAAAAATCTGTGACGAGCACAACTTTGACAAGGTTGTGGTCGCAATAATGGACACAAAACAGGCGTACTTCACAAAATGAAAAACGTCCTACAAGTGCTTGTAAGACGTTTTTGGTGATTTTTTGAGCGGAAAACGGGATTCGGACCCGCGACCTCAACCTTGGCAAGGTTGCGCTCTACCAACTGAGCTATTTCCGCAAACTTCTTTTGCGCTGTTTCAGGAGGCGCCTCGACATAAGTGAACTTCTGCGCTCGGCTT
>JAZQNI010000025.1:0-29208 GCA_045627265.1 Candidatus Cryptobacteroides sp. | reverse complement strand
AAGAGGTTCACCGTTCTCGTCTGTGACGATACCCTTGACGGTGACGGTCTGTCCCGGAGCGCTCTGATCAGCCTTTGCCGTGCTGACGGCCGCGTTCAACGCCACAGGGGCGAAGACGAGGGACAGAGCGACGCAAAGACGAAGAATGAACTTTTGATTCATAATGGCATTTTATTAAATGCCAAATCGCAGATTTACAATACTATATATTAAGAATTATTGGAGTTGAACCCAGATTGTGAACACAATCGGTCAATTTTTTTCAAGTATCTTGAATATCGTGTCTATCTGTTCGGACGTTGCATGTCTGAGTGACATGACCAGCTCTTGGAACCTGACCGTATCGACAGTACTGAAGCCGCTTTCAAACAACAGCATGGAGTTGAAATACAACTGCTGGTCGACAGGATAATTGTCGATGTACCGGGCTGTCACGTTTTCGGCTGCGGCATGTCCCATGCTTTGCGAGATGTATTTCAGCGGGACTCCCGCATGGGTGAGATTGGTCGCAAAAGAATGCCTTGCCCAGGTGCTGGTAGGGGATTCCGGCCAACCGAGAGCCCTAGTCAGTTTCGCCATCCTCTTGCGTATGTTCTGGTTTTCCTGTATTATCAGCCTATGCTGGACCGCCTCGTCCTTCTCATCTCCGAGTATGAACGGGAATATCCTTTCACCGGGCACGGGCTTGGCTCCTATGCGCTTGATTATGGCTTCGAATTGCGACGTGACCGGGATGATTATCTCATCATCATATATAGTCCTGCCCTTTGTCTTGCGTCTGAAGAACTGGAGAGATCTGTCTTCTTCATTGAAATATGAGTCGCTGAATGAGATGTAGGCGACATCGGCAAGGTTCATCCCGTTGCCAAGGTACTGGATAAGGAACAAACCTAGTGACACTTCCGTATGTTTCTTGTAGGATTCACACCATGAGTCCGGGTAGTCCCTGTTGATAAACACATCATACAGCTTGGTCATCTTCTTCACGTTCAGCCAGGACTTTTTCCTGGAGGCCCCCCGCGGGATTCTGACCTTGTCCGAAGAAATGCCTTTCCCGAACGGGTAGTTGAACTTTGAAATGTAGCCCGAGTCCTGGCATACATTCCATATCACCCGGCATGCACGCTCGTAGATGCCGATGGTGGTTTGTGACATTCCGTCCTCCTGCATTCCGCGCACCCATTGCTTGATTTCGTTGACCGTTATCTTGAAACCGGGGATCTCTCCTACATGCTTGATGAAAGAATTCCTTGCTGACAGGTAGTTGAGCTTGGTGCCGATGGATTTCTTCATAGCTTCCTGCTCCCAGATGCTCAAGAAAGACAGTTCTCCGCCCAGTCCTGTGACCATGGTCTTGATGAGCGGAATGGTCAGAATCCTGATGTGGCTGAGTTCTTCGAGGTGGTGCAGATAGCGCAGGTATTCCTTTTCGAGCCGTACCCTTATCCCGTGATAAGTCTCCTTGCTTTCCGGATGCCGGCCGCGTCCGCTCGACTTCACCAATTTCAGATATTCATCCCTGGAAAACCTTTCAGGAAGGCGTACGTAATATCTTGTGCGGTCGATTGTGAACCTGATGCATACAGGCACTACGCCGCCCGGTTCCCTGCTTTCGTTCCTGATATCCAGGGTCAGGCAGATGTAGCAATCCGCCACTTTCGTCTTGCAGATCGCCGGCAGAGTCCTCCGCTTGGATATGTCCTGCTCCGCTGCCATCTATGCCGGTTATTTGCTGAACACCTGGTGAACAATGAGAATTTTTTCCGTGCTTCCGGAGACCTTCACGGAGTCGTCGATCCGTTCCCCTATGATGGCCGCGATACGCCCGTTCCCGTCGGGGTGGGGGATAAGCAAGGCCGCCTTTTTCTGAGGCAGGGTGTATCCGAGGTCGCCGAACATGTCGCTGAGTTTCTTGCGCCCCCTCATTCCGAGCGGGATCATCCAGTCACCGTCCTGCCAGTTGCGGGTCTGCAGCGGCAGCTCGACCTTGTCCGCATCGATCAGCAGCGTGCCATGCGGCTGGTGCAGATCGCTTATGCACGAGCGCTCTACCAGCTCGACGCTGAATCCAGGGACATCCGCATCCGCCGGCAGAAGCTTCCCCCCGCCGACTACCAGCGGGCCGAAACGCTTGCCGTCCAGAGGCCTTCCGCTCTCGATCGCAGCACACAGGGATTCCAGCTCGTCTGCATTCAGCTTCCCTTCGGTCAAGCGGAAGAGAAGGTAGCGCCAATGCTTGAATCCGACCAGGCCGGCGATGTCCACGCATTCCGGAACCAGTCCGCTCCCGCGGAAATAATCATCCGCAATCTGGTCGACTTGCGCAAAACGGCGCATGTCCTCGTTGAACGTCTTGACAAACGATGGGTTGATCTCGCCGAAGACTGGGAATGCGCAATTGCGGACCTTGTTGCGCTTGTATCCGCTCTCGGCGTTTGTGCGGTCCTCGCGCCATTCCTTGCCGTTGCCAACCATCCAGGAGCGTATCTCCTCCCTAGTCGTCTGCAGCAACGGACGTATGATGTGCAGATACGGCGAACTTATGATGGTGTCGGCCGACATACCCCTCAATCCACGGCTGCCTGTTCCCCTCAGCAGGTTCAGTATCAGCGTCTCTGCGTTGTCGTTGGCATTGTGCGCGACCGCCAGGGCGTCGAATCCGTGCTTGTTGCAGAGTTCGGAGAACCATCCATAACGCAGCTCCCTGGCCGCCATCTCGATGCTGATGCCGTTCGCGGCCGAGTGCCCGGCCGTGTCGAAATGCTTGCAGAAACACTCGGTTCCGTGTGCCTCAGCCCATTTGCGCACGAACTCCTCGTCTCCGTCAGATTCCTCGCCGCGCAGGCAGAAATTGCAATGCGCAACAGCAAAAGAGGCGCAAGGGAATAGCTCCTGCGCCTTTTCTGCCATATACATCGAGTCGATGCCTCCGCTGACTGCGAGAAGGATCTTCATTGTGCCTTACTTCTTGAACGTGTAGGTGAAGTTGAACTGGAGGAATTCCTTGAACTGGACCTTCTGAGTACCGTCGATCAGAACGTTCGGGTCGTAGATGAGCCAGGTCTTGAACGCAACCGCGAAGTATTTTGCGAGCTGCCATTTGATCTGGTTGTCCCAGTTGACGCGGAGGTCCTGAGGATTGTGGAGATAGTCGGAGAAGAGCACGAGCTGTGTCTCGTATGTGAGCACGTCGTTGATGGATGCCTTGAAGTTCATCTTCATCTGGGCACCGAACTGGAACCTTGCCGACCTGTACATCTTCCCTTCAGGGGTCGCTACATCGAGGTATTCATCAAGCAGTTCCATGCTGTAGTTCTTTCTCAGGGAAGGGTCGCTTACGATGGTGAAACCTCCTGTGAGCGGCGCGAAGTTGAGGGTGAACCATGGCTTTGGCACCCACTCGATACCGAGCGCCACATTGGTGTATGCAGGAGAGAAAAGTCCTGACTGGAGAGTTCTCTTGTCGATCCAGTCCTTGCGTGAAGGATTTTCACCGCCCGGGTTGGTGTATTTGAAACTGTTGGCGAACTGTGAGGTGAAGTCGAACGACGCGGTGTAGCTGAACTTCGACTTCGCACCGGTCTTGTATCCCCAGGTGCTCTCCAGCTTGATGCGGTCGGTGCTTTTCTGGATGATAGGCTTGTCGCTTGCGTACTGGAAACCGTAGTCGAGCAGCGCGCGGTTGTTCCATGTCATCAGGTCTTTCTTGTAATTTGCCTTTGCGTCGAGGGCTGAAGCCAGTGTCACGGTGTTGTATCCGCCTGCCGCCCAGTTGTGGAGCGAGGTGTTGGTGAATCCGAGGCTGACAACTGTGCCCTTGTCCCAATACTGAGGCTTGACTTCCTCAGCTTTGACATCCTCTGCGGCTGCGATGGCTTCTGCAGCCTTGGAAGCCGCGTCCTGGACGTTCAGCTGGGCAAATGACTGGAAAGATGCAAGCAGTACAACGCTTGCGATGGCTATTGTCCGTTTGATCATAATAATACTAGTATGAGATGGCGAATACGACTCTGCGGTGCGAAGGCTTGCCTGAGTAGATGCACTTGCCTTCCTCTTCGCATACATAACTGTCGACAGGAATGCAGCGGATCGTGGCCTTGGTCTCGTCCTTGATCTTCTGCTCGGTCTCTGCTGTGCCGTCCCAGTGGCAGAGCAGGAAGCCGCCCTTCTGGATTTCTTCCTTGAATTCATCCCAGCTGTCACATTTGCGCACATTTGCATCGCGGAGCTTGAACGCCTTGTCGTAGATGTTCTGCTGGATCTTGTCCATGAGCTCGTGGACGTAATTGTCGAGGCCCTCCAATGAAACCGTCTCTTTCTCGAGGGTGTCGCGTCTGTGCACTTCCACCGTGCCGTTCTGGAGGTCGCGAGGACCCATCGCGATGCGTACAGGTACTCCCTTCAACTCCCACTCGGCGAACTTGAAACCAGGACGCAGGGTGTCTCTGTCGTCGATCTTGACGCTGTGTCCGAGTGCCTCGAACGACTTCTTGAGTTCCTCCATCTTCGCGATGATGGCTTCATGCTCTTCAGCTGTCTTGAAGATAGGGACCATCACGATCTGGATAGGAGCAAGGGCCGGCGGCAGCACGAGTCCGTTGTCATCGCCGTGCGCCATGATGAGTGCGCCCATGAGGCGTGTGCTGACTCCCCATGATGTAGCCCAGACATACTGCTGCTTGCCTTCCTTGTCCGTGTACTGGACATCGAATGATTTAGCGAAGTTCTGGCCGAGGAAGTGTGATGTACCGGCCTGCAGGGCCTTTCCGTCCTGCATCATGGCCTCGATAGTGAGGGTGTCGAGCGCTCCTGCGAACCTCTCGTTCGGGCTCTTGTGGCCGACGATCACCGGCAGCGCCATGGTGTTGCGCGCGAAATCGGCATATACGCCGACCATCTCCTGCGCCTTGGCCTCGGCTTCCTCAGCTGTGGCGTGGGCAGTATGACCTTCCTGCCAGAGGAATTCCGCTGTGCGGGGGAAGAGTCTGGTGCGCATTTCCCAGCGCACGACGTTGCACCACTGGTTGCACAGGATAGGGAGGTCTCTCCATGAGGTGATCCAGTTCTTGTAGGTGCTCCAGATGATGGTTTCGGAGGTAGGCCGTACGATGAGCTCTTCCTCGAGCTTGGCTTCCGGATCGACCACCACACCCTTTCCTTCCGGGTCGTTCATCAGTCTGTGGTGCGTTACAACGGCGCACTCCTTCGCGAACCCTGCCACGTGCTCGGCTTCCTTGGAGAAGAATGATTTAGGTATGAAGAGCGGGAAATATGCGTTCTGTACTCCTGTCTGCTTGAATTTGGCGTCCAGGATAGACTGCATCTTCTCCCAGATCGCGTATCCGTATGGCTTTATCACCATGCAACCTCTGACTGCGGACTGCTCTGCAAGGTCTGCTTTCACCACGAGGTCATTATACCACTGTGAGTAATTTTCTGTGCGAGATGTGACTTCTTTTGCCATGGTATTGTTTTTGCTATTATCTAAAATTGTTGTATTATTGTGCAAATATAAGAATTTTTAACGGAGTAGAATATGAAAAAGCATTTGACACTGATTGTTTTGGCAGCGCTGATGCTTGCATCGTGCGCTTCAATGGCGGAGTATTCGGCTACGACATCATCCCAGAGATTCCAGGATGGCGTTTATTCGAGGCCGGCTGTCGCCGTTCCTGCTGCCGACGGGGAGATTGCTGCTCTTGCGCAGAAGACAAAGGACTCCCGCGTCTACCTGAAGAGAGGTCAGATCGACACTCTGTATATACCGGAAAACAAAGCGGCAAGTTTCAGATACAGCTGGGCTGACAGCACCACCACCGTGACACTGTATGATGAATACGATTATTTCGGATATTCCCCTTGGGGACCGTCCTGGTATTCACCATGGCGTTATGGCTGGTATGGATGGGGAAGTCCGTACTACTCATGGTATTCACCATGGCGCTGGGGCAGCCCTTGGTATTGGAACAGCTGGTCTTTCTATGATCCATGGTACTACAGCTCATGGTATTACGATCCGTGGTACTACGGTTCGTGGGGATACAGCCCATGGTACTGGGACAGCTGGTACGGACCATATTGGGGAATAGGCTACGATTATTGGGCATACGGCGGATGGTACAGCCCGTGGTATCACGGCATGTATCCATATCGTCCATACGGCTATGGCTACGGCTACACGATGCGTGATGTCGCATATATGCCGAGAAGTGTTGCGGACAGCCGTTCATACGGTGCGGCATCGTCCGTTTCTTCCGGAAGGCCGAGGAATACCACCACGGGCACATATTCCGCCCGCAGGAGCAGCGCTTCCGGCACTGCCAGGAATTCGACTGCCACTACACGCAGCACGACGTCAGGCAGTCCTGCCAATTTGTCTGCACGCAGGACAACGTCCGGCACTTCTGCCGCTACGAGCCGCACTTCCGGTTCGTCTTACGGCACCTATGGCACTTCAAGCACATCAGGAAGCAGGACTTCGGCGGCCTCCAGCTCGTCATCAAGATCTTATACCCGTCCGGCGGGAGGTTCATATTCGACCAGCCGTTCTTCCGGTTCAACATATTCCGGCAGCCGCAGCTCGTCAAGCGACAGTTATTCCGGAGGTTCTTATTCCGGCAGCCGCAGCTCGTCAAGCGGCAGCTACTCCGGTGGCAGCTATTCCGGCAGCCGCAGCTCATCTGGTGGCGGCTACGGCAGTGGCGGCGGTTATTCCGGTGGCGGACGTAGTGGCGGCGGTGGCTACGGTGGTGGCCACAGTTCCGGCGGCGGTGGTGGAAGGAGATAGCAGCTCGCTTTCCTTCTGTCAGATGATTGTCAAACAGCTTGATCACTCTTAAATCGAAGAAAGTATGAAAAAGATATTTTTTGTGGCGATGATGGCTGTCGCTGCCTTGAATGCAGGCGCACAGACCATGTATGAGGCCATCACATATTGTGACAACAACTACTATGGCACCGCCCGTTCGATGGCCCTCGGCAATGCGATGGCGGCGGTCGGAGGAGATCTCGGTTCGGTGGGCATCAACCCTGCCGGTTCCGCGGTTGCCGGATATTCACAGTTCACCCTCACCCCGAGCGTGAGCATATCATCCATGACTGCTTCATATTCTCCTGTCGCAGGGATGCTTTCGCCTACTGGCACATTCCCTGATTCGCAGTATCGTTTCACCATGCCGAACGTCGGCATCATGCTGAATTTCGACACAGGCAGGAACTACGGCATCAAGAACTACACCTTCGGATTCATATCCAATTCGACGAATATCTATCTCGACAGGATGAACGCCTTCGGCAACAACAGCAAGACTTCCATGATGGGAGAGCATGCAGCCTTCCTTGACGGCATTCCGGATTCGGATTTCTTCGACAATCGCGGATATTGGACTGATGACGCTTTCTACATGGGGTACAACTGGCGTGACGTTCTTGCCAGGAAGTGCGGCATGGTGTCAAGCCTGAGTGACGGATCCCACTATATCGGAGCTTCCGAGCTCGAGCACAGGGACGGTACTATCGGACTTCCTGACGGAGGTGTCCTGAAGCAGGCATACAATGTACGTCATTACGGTTCCAAGCAGGACCTTCTCTTCAACTTTGCGTTCAACGCGTCCGACAAGCTGTTCGTCGGATTCAACCTGGGCATACCGACCTTCTCTTACAATGAGTTCGTCTCCCGTTCCGAGACTCCTGTAGATCCTTCGAAGTTCGAGTATGAACTTGACGGTGTGACAACCCGTCTCCAGCATGCTTGCATGGAAGAATTCTATTCTGCCAACGGTACGGGCATCTATGCCAGCGCGGGCGCAATCTGGCTTCCTGTCGCGGGACTCAGGCTCGGAGCGAGCGTGAAGACCCCTACCTTGATGACGGTCACGGAGCACTATCGTTATAAGGGTATCTGCGAGCGTGACGGCATCAAACCTGAATGGTATGATACGCCAGACGGAGACTATACCTATGACATCCATTCTCCATTCCAGTTCACCCTCGGTGCTGCTTACACCTTCGACACTTTCGCGATGCTCAGCTTCGACTGGGAGCGCACGAACTTCAGGTCGATGGCATTCAGCAGCGTTGACAGCGAGTTCGGACTTGATGACTATGCTGACGCGAACTATGATATCAGGAACAATGCCGGCGCTTCCAACCAGTTCAGGGCCGGGCTTGAAATCAGACCTCTGCCATACTTCTCTTTCAGGGGAGGTTTCTGCTGCAAGATGTATGACGATGTCGTTTTCAATGATGTGACTAACACTGTTTCCGCAGGTATCGGATATTCTTCTCCTGGTTCTTTCTTCGCTGACTTTGCCTTCAGGCATACCACTTACCCGGAGAGATGGTATTATCCTTACGAGGATTATGCGGATACCGCTTCTCCTGAGATCAATCTGAAGAAGAACATCATGGACATCGCCGTCACTGTGGGATGGAGATTCTGATGCAGGAGACTACTTGACCAGGTAGAGCAAGCTGTCAGGACCTTCGTTGAAGAGAAGGTCCATTATCGAAAGATTGGGGATGAAACCGGATTTCGATGCGAATACCTGATAGTACGGCTTGCTGAGACCATATCGTTCCAGAAGGTCATTCGCTTTTTTCGGATGGATGACGTTTCTTAGATCTTCACCATGGACTGAAGAACCTTCCGGTTCGAAGTCCGTGGTGAATTCCATTTTCACCGGCAGGTGCGTCTTGTCTATGAAGAACTGCGTGATCGCTGTGTTAAGGGCGAACAGTGTCTCCGGTCTGGAGTCGAGAATGCTGAAAAGCTCGTCCCTGTAGTACTCGAAATAAGGGGAAGAGTAATAGGCAGATTCGATGGCCCTTTCCGTGCGTATCAGCCACGGCGTCGAGTAATCTACCTTGATCTCGGCAATTGGCAGCTCGTGAGTGCCGTTTTCATGCACCACCGGCACGCTGAGGGTCTGGACACCGTTTTCCGCATAGAACTTGCAGCGGTTGCGGTAGCTCTGTTTCTGATAGTGCTCGCAGGCTTCGATATATACTATAGAGGGAATGACCCTGTCCGCGGACAGGGTCATTCCTTTTGCCATTGCGGCAAAATATTCGACAGGGGGGAAGTAGGCTGTACTAAGTAACACTAGTCGATAACGCCTTTCTCGGAGGTGTCATTGCCTCTGACGATTCCTCTCTTGGAGTTCCTGATGAAGTTGAGGATGGTGTCCTTCTCTTCTGACATAGGGAATCCGGCATCCACCTTGGCGCATCCGTCGGAGATGTTGTATCCCTGGAAGTAGATGGTGTCGTAGATGTCCTTGATGTTCCTGATGACGTCGGAGCTGAAACCGCGCCTGCGGAGACCGACGATGTTGACTCCTGCATAGCAGATAGGGTCGCGTCCGCAGATGGAGTAAGGAGGGATGTCCTTGTTGACCTTGCTGCCGCCTCCGACCATGGCATGTGAGCCGATATGGGTGAACTGGTGTACTTTGGTGCCTCCTCCGAGGATCGCCCAGTCGTCCACGTCTGTCTCGCCGGCGATGCCGACATAGCTGGTGAGTATGCAGTGGTTGCCGACCTTGCAGTCATGCGCGATGTGCACATATGACATGATCAGCGTGTTGTCTCCGACCTTGGTCACACCCTTTCCGCTTGCCTTTGTGCCTCTGTTGATGGTGGCACACTCGCGGATCGTTACATTGTTGCCTATCTCGACGTAGGTGATTTCTCCGTCGAACTTGAGATCCTGCGGGATGGCGCCCACGACGGCACCCGGGAATACCTCGCAGTTGTCTCCCATCTTGACATAGGAGTAGATGACAGCATGCGGATGTATCTTGCAATTGTTGCCTATCTCGACATTGTCGTCGATGAAGGCGAATGGCCCGATTTCAACGTTCTCCCCGATTTTGGCATTGGGGCTGACGATGGCCATTGGATCGATCTTTGCCATATTTCAAAGTTTTTTTAGAGCCTCTCTGAAAGCTTTTGCAGCTTGTGTGTTGATTGTGTGGCCAGGCTTGTATGCGGTAATCTCCGCGTTTAGGAATCCGCCGCACAGACGCAGGTCTCCGAGGAGGTCGAGCATCTTGTGCCTTCCGCACTCGTTATTAAAATTCAGGCTCAGGTTGTTTAGGTACCCGTTTTCGGTGATGCTGAGTTTTTCTTTGTTGAAGAGGGCGCAGAGGCTGTCCAGCTGCTCGTCGGAAACAGGTTTCTCCACGATGACTATCGCGTTGTCGACGTCTCCGCCCTTGACGAGTCCGTTCTTGTACAGGAACTCGATTTCGTGCAGGAATACGAATGTCCGGCAAGGGGCGATCTCCGCGGCGTAGTCTGTGCCCTCATCCCAGTGTGCCTCCTGTACGCCGAGGACCGACGAATTGAAGTCGATCTTGACATCGGTCGACGGTGCGGACGCGGGAGCGATGCGGATGAATGAACCGCTCTTCTCGTCACGGACCTCCACGGCTTCAGGGATTCCTATGTACTGTCTCTCAGCATCTTGGATTTCCAGTCCGTCATTGATGATGCTCTCGGCGTAGAATCTTGCGCTGCCGTCGAGTATGGGCACTTCGATGTTGTCGATCTCGATCCTGGCGTTGTCGACGCCGAGGCCTGTGAGTGCGGACAAGATGTGCTCCACGGTGTGGACTGAAACTTCACCACGACTGATGGTGGTGCTTCTGGATGTGTCGGTGACGTTTTCAGCGAGCGCCTCGACGACCGCGTCGGACGAAATGTCCGTACGGACGAACACAATCCCCGTGGAAGGAGCTGCCGGGCCGACCGTCATATGTGCGAAACGGCCAGTGTGCAAGCCCTTGCCTTCGAAAGAATATGTCTTTTTAAGTGTCTGCTGTTTCATTATCACCTCTGCAAGCAAAATTCAAGCCTGCAAAGATAATAACTATTTTGCGATATAGCAATTATTTGTCTGCGCCGGCCTGTTTGAAGATGGCGTAGCTGCGCAGGAACTGCTTGTGCTCGAATGCCGGGGTGCCCAGGTAGGTCTGGCCGCTCTTGCGGATGTTGCCGATGACTCCGGACTGAGCGCCGATGGTTGTGTTGTCGGCGATGGTGAGATGGCCTACGATGCCGACCTGCCCTGCGATGATGCAGTTCTTGCCGATTTTTGCAGAACCGGCCACTCCGCATTGTGCTGCCATGACCGTGTTGTCGCCAATCTGCACGTTATGTGCGATCTGGCAGAGGTTGTCCAGCTTGACGCCGTTGCCTATGATGGTGGACTCCATCTCGGCGCGGTCGACGGTGGTGTTGGCCCCGATTTCGACATTGTTGCCTATGATCACGTTGCCGAGGTGCTCTATCTTCTCCCAGGAGCCGTCAGGCTGCGGGGCATTGCCGAATCCGTCGCTGCCGATCACGCAGTTGGCGTGCAGGATGACGTTGTCACCGATAACCATGCCTGGGTAGATGCGCACGCCTGGGTACAGTATGCAGTTCTTGCCGATGGTGGTGTTCTCGCCGATGTAGACATTCTCATAGATCTTGCAGAAGTCTCCGATGACGCACTTCCGGCCGATATGTGTGAAATCGCCGACATAGACCTTCTTCCCGAGTTTTGCGCTGAATGCAATGGAAGAGCATAGACCTCTGTGCCAGCGGTAGCGCTTCTTCTGGTCGGAGAGGAACTTGAGCAGTTGGGCGACCGCGCTGTATGCGTTGTCCACGCGGATAAGCGTAGGTGTGACAGGCTCCTTCGGCTCGAAGTCCTTATTGACGATGATTATGCTTGCCTTGCTTGTGTAGACGTACTGCTCGTACTTGGGATTGGCGTAGAAGCAGATCTGGCCTTCTTTTCCGTGTTCTATCTTGGCGGGTGATGATACCGTGGCCTGTGGATTCCCATCGACGGTGCCTTTCAGCATCCTGGCCAGTTCTTCGGCTGTAAATTTCATGTTTTCAAGTCTTTTTCGTTACAAAAATACAACAAATTTTGCTTTTGCGGAAGAAGTTGGCTATATTTGCAAAAGTGAATGAGATGGGGGCCGGACGGTTCCTTTCTTTTGTTTTATGGCCCGATAGATTTTGGACAAGATGGATAAGGATTTGCTGATCAAGACTGTCACTCCCGTTGTCGAAGGACGCGGGTGTTTCCTCGTGGGAGTTGCCGTGACTCCGGACAACGATGTCACTGTGACCATCGAAAGCGCCGCCGGATCGGTGGATATGGATGATTGCGTGGCGGTGAATGATGCCGTTCTCGCTGCTTTCGACCGCGATGAAGAGGATTATTCGCTTACCGTGACTTCGGCGGGACTCGACCAGCCGTTCGCCGTCCAGCGCCAGTTCGAGAAAGCGGTCGGCAGCAAGGTGGAGGTCAAGGTCAAGGACGGCAGACGCCTGGTCTGCACCCTTATGGTAGCTGATGAAAGCTCCATCGATGTCGCTTATCAGGTCAAGGAGGCCGTCGAAGGCAAGAAAAAGAAGGAACTCGTCGACAAGGCCGAGACCATCCTCAAGGAAAAGATCAATTCAGTGAAATATTATATAGAATTCAAATAAAAATGGAAAAAGAACAAGTAGTTACTCTCATTGACGCTTTCAAGGATTTCAAGGAGGAGAAGAACATCGACCGCCCGGTCATGATGGGCGTTCTCAAGGACGTGTTCCTCACTCAGATTGCGAAGACATTCGGCTCTTCTGACAATTTCGACGTGATCGTCAATGTCGACAAGGGTACTTGCGAGATCTATCAGAACTTCGAGATCGTGGAGGAAGTGATGGATCCGAACGCAGAGATGACAGTGGAGCAGGTGGCTGCGGAGACAGGTGACGACGATTACGAGATCGGCGACACCTATTCCAAGAAATTCCCTCTTCAGGCATTCGGCCGCCGTGGCATCCTCAATATCCGCCAGAATCTTCAGGGAAGGATCATGGACATCGAGAAGGCCAACGTATTCAAGAAGTATTCCGAGAAGACAGGCGAGATATTCACCGGTGAGGTATATCAGACCTGGGCCAAGGAGGTCCTCATCCTCGACGAAGACGGCAACGAACTCCATATCCCTAGAAATGAGCAGATACCTGGAGAGCATTTCAAGAAGGGTGACACTGTCCGCGCCATCATCAAGAGCGTGGAACTCAAGAACAACACCACACCGTACATCATCCTTTCCCGTACATCGAACGTGTTCCTCGAGAGACTCTTCGAACAGGAGGTTCCGGAGATTGTGGACGGCCTCATCACCATCAAGAAGGTCGTGCGTGTACCTGGCGAGCGTGCCAAGGTGGCCGTAGAATCATACGATGAGCGCATCGACCCTATCGGAGCATGTATCGGAGTCAAGGGAAGCCGTATCCTCGGCATCGTCCGCGAGCTCCGCAACGAGAACATCGACGTCCTCCAGTGGACCTCGAATCCTCAGCTCCTCATCCAGAGGGCCCTTACTCCAGCGAGGGTGTCTTCAGTCGACATGGGCGCATCCGCCGCAGACAAGGTCAAGGTGTTCATGCATCCTGACGAGGTCAAGAAGGGTATCGGTCGCAACGGCTGCAACATCCAGCTCGCCGGCATGCTCGTCGATCGTGAGATCGAAGTCTGGAGAGAGCTTCCGAAAGACGAGATCGACAACGAGGAGGAAGACGTTCTCCTGTCCGAGTTCGCCAACGAGATCGACCAGTGGGTCATCGACAAGCTTGAGTCCATCGGCTGCGACACGGCCAAGAGCGTGCTTGCTCTCGATCCTGAGGACATAGCCAAGAGGGCAGACCTCGAGGATGAGACAGTGGAAGAAGTCATCGCTATCCTCCGCTCTGAATTTGAAGACTAAATTGTGAAATCATAAAGGGGTAAATATGGCAGAAATCAGATTAAACAAGATAATCAGACAATACAACATCGGCTTGCAGGACCTGGTTGCTTTCCTGAACAAGCAGGGCGCCGAGGTGGAAGAGAATCCGAATGCGAAGATTTCGGACGAGTACCTTCCATCCATCGCCAAGCAGTTCGGCAAGGACCTTGAGATGAAGGAAGCTTCAGAGAAGGTCGACATCAAGCTGACTGAAATCCTCGAGAAGTCCGGCAAGAAGCAGGACAAGGAAGTGGAAGAAGAGGAAGTCGCGCGTGAAACCGTGATCAAGAGCTCTCTCTTCCAGAAGGCTGAACCAAAGCCCGAGCCAGCCGCAGAGCCGGTCGCAGAACCAGAGCCGGAGCCGGTTGTGGAGCCGGTTCAGGAGCCTGAGCCGGAACCGGTCGCCGAACCGGAGCCAGCAGGCGAGCCGGAGCCGGTTGTGATGCCTGAAGCCGTTGCAGGACAGAAAGAAGCCGAAACTCCCGAACCGGAAGCGGTGGAGGAGCCGAAGGTGGCCGAACCTGAGCCAGAACCTGAGCCAACCCCTTCTCAGGAACAGGCTGCAGAGGAGTCCAAGCCGGCTGCCGAAACACCGGCCGAGTCCACCGGAGGCTTGAAGATTGTCGGAAAGATCGACGTTTCCCAGTTCGAGAAGAAGAAGGGCAAGAAGCGTGAGAGGATAACCAAAGGCAAGGAGAAGGTCGATGTGACAAAGGTCGAGGCAGACAACAACGTACATCGCGACAAGAAGGATCATGCCAAGAATGCGGCTGGCCAGAATGGCAAGAAGGACCGCAAGAAGGGAGCTGACCGCTTCAAGCCGGTGATGACCGAGGCCGAGCAGGAGGAGATGCAGAAGCAGATCCAGAAGCAGGTCAAGGAGACATATGCCAAGATGAACGAGGGCAAGAAGAATAACTTCGGAGCCAAATATCGTAAGGAAAAACGTGATGCCGTGGCCCAGAAGGCCATGGAGGAGATGGAGCTCGAGGCAGCCGAGAAGAAGGTCCTCAAGGTTACCGAGTTCGTGACTGTCAACGACCTGGCGACATTGATGAACAACACTCCTGTCGTGAAGGTCATCGGAGCATGCATGAGCCTTGGTCTGATGGTGTCCATCAACCAGCGTCTCGATGCCGAGACCTTGGTGCTTGTCGCCGAGGAGTTCGGATACAAGGTAGAGTTCGTCACTGCTGAGATCTCCGAGGAGATCAGCAACAATGACCAGGAGGACAATCCGGAAGATCTCGTGCCACGTCCACCGATCATCACTGTCATGGGACACGTCGACCATGGTAAGACATCCCTGCTCGACTATATCCGCAAGTCCAATGTGATTGCAGGTGAGGCCGGAGGTATCACACAGCACATAGGTGCGTACAGCGTGACCCTGGATGACGGCCGCCACATCACCTTCCTCGATACTCCTGGACATGAGGCCTTCACCGCCATGCGTGCACGTGGAGCTCAGATGACAGACCTTGCCATCATCATCGTGGCTGCCGACGACGCCGTGATGCCTCAGACCCGTGAGGCCATCAACCACGCTCAGGCCGCCAACGTGCCTATGATATTTGCTATCAATAAGATAGATAAGCCGGGCGCAATGCCTGACACCATACGTCGCCAGCTTTCCGAGATGAACATACTCGTAGAGGACTGGGGAGGAAAGTACCAGTGCCAGGAAATCTCCGCCAAGAAAGGTCTCAACGTGGATCTCCTTCTTGAGAAGGTGCTCCTCGAAGCAGACATTCTCGAACTCAAGGCCAATCCGAACAAGCTTGCATCAGGTGCGGTGATCGAGTCTTCACTCGACAAGGGCCGTGGCTATCTGGCTACAATCCTCGTCCAGGAAGGTACTCTCAAGACCGGAGACTGCATCCTTTGCGGAAGCTACTACGGCAGGGTCAAGAGCATGTTCAACGAGCGCGGACAGAAGGTCAAGGAGGCCGGTCCGTCCACCCCTGTATCAGTGCTCGGACTCAACGGTGCACCGGCCGCAGGTGAGAAGTTCATCGTCATGGCCGATGAGAAGGAAGCCAAGTCCATCGCCAACAAGCGTGAGCAGCTCATCCGTATCCAGGGTATCAAGACCCAGAAGCATATGACCCTCGAGGAAATCGGCCGCCGTATCGCCATCGGCAACTTCAAGGAACTCAACATCATCGTCAAGGGTGACGTGGACGGTTCTGTGGAAGCTCTCTCGGATTCCCTCATCAAGCTCTCCACCGAAGAAGTCAAGGTCAATGTCATCCACAAGGCGGTCGGAGCCATCTCTGAGTCTGATATCCTGCTCGCACAGGCATCCGATGCCGTCATCGTTGGATTCCAGGTACGCCCTTCTGTGGAGGCCCGCAAGGCTGCTGAGAAGGAAGGCATCGAAATCCGTCTCTACTCAGTCATCTACGACTGTATCAACGAGGTCAAGGATGGTATCGAGGGTATGCTCGAGCCTGAGAAGAAGGAAGAGGTCATCGCTACCGCAGAGGTCAAGCAGACCTTCAAGATCAGCAAGGTCGGTACGATCGCTGGATGTATCATCCGCGACGGCAAGATGGTTGCCAAGGCTCAGGTCCGCCTCATCCGCGACGGCATCGTGATCTACACTGGAGAGCTTTCATCTCTCCAGAGAGGTAAGGATGCCGCCAAGGAAGTGCCTGCAGGCATGGAGTGCGGTATGGGTATCGCCGGGTACAACGACATCAAGGAAGGCGACGTGATCGAGGCCTTCCAGATTGTGGAGATCAAGAGAACACTGTAGGAGCTTACTCCATCAGTTTCTTGTATTTGAAGCGCTTAGGTTCTTCGGAGCCTAGGCGCATTTTCTTGTTCTCTTCGTACTCCGCGTAGTTGCCTTCGAAGAAATATACCTGGGAATCACCCTCGAACGCGAGGATATGGGTTGCGATCCTGTCGAGGAACCATCTGTCGTGCGAAACGACCACGGCGCAGCCGGCGAAATTGTCGAGACCTTCCTCGAGTGCCCTGATTGTGTTGACATCCACGTCGTTGGTCGGCTCGTCAAGCAGCAGCACGTTGCCTTCATCCTTGAGCGTCAGGGCCAGATGCAGCCTGTTCCTTTCGCCTCCGGAAAGTATGCCGCAGAGCTTTTCCTGGTCGGCCCCGGAGAAATTGAAGCGTGAGACATAGCTGCGTGCATTGATGTCACGGTTGCCCAGGCGCACCCACTCCGAATTGCCGGCGATGGTCTCGAACACCGTCTTGTCCGGGTCGATGCTCTTGTGCTGCTGGTCGACATACGATATCTTGGCCGTCTCGCCGATCACGATCTCGCCGGTATCAGGCGTCTCAAGTCCCATGATCAGGCGGAAGAGCGTGGTCTTGCCCGCACCGTTCGGACCGATCACGCCGACTATGCCGGCAGGAGGGAGGACGAAGTCGAGATGTTCGAAGAGGACTTTGTCACCATATGACTTGGAGACGTCGTGGAATTCGATGACCTGGTTGCCGAGGCGCGGGCCGTTCGGGATGAAGATCTCGAGATTGGCCTCCTTCTCGCGGGAGTCGGCCGATGCCAGTTTCTCGTATGCTCCAAGACGTGCCTTCTGCTTGGCCTGGCGGGCCTTCGGGGCCATTCTGACCCATTCGAGCTCGCGCTCGAGGGTCTTTCTGCGTTTGCTCTCCTGCTTCTCCTCCATCTCGAGGCGTCTGCTCTTCTGCTCGAGCCAAGAGCTGTAGTTGCCCTTCCAAGGAATGCCCTCGCCCCTGTCGAGCTCAAGTATCCATCCGGCCACGTTGTCGAGGAAGTAGCGGTCGTGGGTGACGGCGATGACCGTGCCCTTGTATTGCTGGAGATGTGCTTCGAGCCACTGTATGCTCTCGGTGTCGAGGTGGTTGGTCGGCTCGTCAAGCAGCAGCACGTCCGGTTGGCGCAGCAGGAGCCGGCAGAGTGCCACACGCCTGCGTTCACCTCCCGAGAGAGTGGCGACCTTGGCGTCTGTTGGCGGACACTGGAGGGCGTCCATCGCACGTTCGAGCTTGGCGTCGATTTCCCAGCCGTCGCAATGGTCTATCTTCTCGGTGAGTTCGCCCTGGCGCTCAATCAGCGCGGCCATCTCCTCGTCCGACATCGGTTCGCAGAATTTCAGGTTGATCTCCTCATATTCCTTGAGCAGGTCCATGGTCTCCTGCACGCCTTCCTGCACGACCTCGAGGACGGTCTTGTCCGGATCCATCTGCGGCTCCTGCTCCAGGTAGCCGACAGAATAGCCCGGGGCCCATACGACTTCGCCTTTGTAGGATTTCTCCACTCCGGCTATGATCTTCATGAGCGTGGACTTTCCGGAACCGTTCAGGCCGATGATGCCGATCTTGGCTCCGTAGAAGAAAGATAGATAGATGTCCTTGAGGATGACCTTGTTGTTGTGGGGGAGAGTCTTGCCGACCCCGCACATCGAGAATATGATTTTTTCGTCTGCCATAATGCTGCAATATAGCCAAGAGTCCTGGCAATTGCAAATAATGTTGGCATCCGCGGGCCGGCCTTCTGGTGCGGCTACCTGATCACGATCGACAGGGCAGCCTCTGTATCTGGGTGTTCCGCAGTGAAACTCAGAGTCCGGTCCCCATACTTCCATCCTTTGACCTTGGTCCCTCCGACCTTGACGGAAGAAGGCTTGGCGATATCGTGGAACGTCATTTCGTAGGTCCTGGACTTGTACATGCCTTCATAGCCGCCCTCCGCAGGACTGACCTCGAACTTGATTGTCCTGCCGTCACGGGTGCAGCCGAAGCGTGTTGCTGCGACCTTGCCGTCCTCATATCCATATGAGGTGCCGTCATCCTCATACAGGGTGTAGCTGCTCTCTCCTTCAGGATAGACGTGCATCATGAGTGTGTCGAGAGGGTGCTGCCCGATGTACTTGGTCTGACGCTGACAGGGGATTATGGCTCCCTTGCGGATGAAGAGATGGCCACCGCGGTTGTCGGGGATGGCTATTGCGCGTGTTGTCCCGTCTCCTTCGAACTCCTCTCCGGTCCAGTAGTCGATCCATTTCCCTTCAGGAAGATAGATGTCCTCGGAGAATGCGCTGACCAGCAGGTTGTCGCCGAGCATGTATTCCTTGCTCATGTCGTCGACGTTGCGGTCGTCCGGAAATGCGAGAGGCATCGCCATGAGCATCGGCCGGCCTGTGAGCGAGCCCCGGATTGCGGCGGAGTAGATATACGGGTGAAGCGTGTTCCTGAGCTTGAGGTAGTCTGTGAACATGGCCTTGTCGTGGTCGTTCATGTACCAAGGCTGCATCAGCGCCATCCAGCTGTTGATTTCCATCCATGGCAGGAGGGAGCCGAAATGGAGAGATGGCTTGTCGACCACGTATGCATCACAGGAGGTGTTCACGAAGCCGCTGCAGCTGAGATTGACCTGGTCGAACAGCGCTCCGGGTCCTCCTCCTATGTCGCCGCATGTCTGGGCGGTCCAGTGCTGGGTTCCTGCCCATGCTCCGCAGAAATGGTGATATGACCTGCGTCCCGTATGCTCGCGGAATGTCTTCAGCATGCGCTTGGGCATGAGGACCTGATTGATGGAGTGCATCTCCCTGTCGCTTCTGCCGTTGTAGTACTGTCTTGTCACATGCTCCTCCTGGGTGTCTCCCGGATCCAGCTTGAATCCGTCCACGCCTTGGTCGACGAAGCGCATCAGATGGTCGAACCAATGTTCGCGTCCGGACATCGTACCTCCGTTTTCCGCGGCGATGTCGTCTTCTTCATCGACGCTGTGGTCTGTGTCCACGCAGAGCCACAGGGCTACTTTGTAGCCCATGTCGTGGAGCCTTCCTGTCAGCAGCTCCTTGTGCTCGACTCTGTCTTCAGACCGGTAGAACGGCACGGCGAAGACCTTGTCGTAGTCCCAGTCTTTTGCCGTGCTCCAGTCATAATGCTTGGACATCCACTGCGGCTCTATCCATATCAGATCCATCGGTATGTTTTCGTCCCTGAAGCGCACGGCATCATACATTATGTCCAGCATGTCCTCCATGATGATTCCGGCGAACGATGCTCCGTATGCCCATTCCGGCATCAGGGTGGCCCTTCCCGTCACCTGGGTGTACAGGTCGAGCGCATCGAGCATGTCGTCCCCGAGCAGAAGGTAGAAGTCGAAGAAGGGCTGCGTGTTGTATATCCACATCCTGTCCTTGTCCGTGGCGCCAATGTCGAAATAGTTGCGTACGGTCGCGTTGTTATAGACCGCCCACCCTTTCGAACTCATCATGAACGGGACTGTCATCCCCGCATCCGGATATCTCGGCCAGATCCTGAGTATCTCGCCTCTGTGCTGGATGTGCTCTTTGCTGGCGCCTCCTCCTCCGTAGAACCGCTCATCCGGCTCCAGCTCGAATCCCAGCATGCTGTTCCTGCCTGTATCTCCTACGTCGTTGACCTGTCGCGTCCTGGCCTTCTTCCCGTTTCCGATGATCGCCTCCTGGGCCTTGCACCATTCATATCTCCTGTCGAGCGAATCACCCATTTCCTTGACAAGCCCCGCCTCGGAAGGCAGATAGCAGACCGACTTGACAACCGTATTCCCGGCCGTGTCCCGCACGCTGATTGCGGCTTCCGCCTTGTCCACGGTCAATATGAACCTGCCGTTCCTGATGACCGCGAGCTCCGCGGTTTCCGTGCACTCCGTATCGTTCTCCTTCCAGTCCTTCCGTATCAGGCCATAGCGTTCCATAAGGGATTCCGGCGCACTCTGACCGGGGGTTATGTTGATTCGGAAAATGTCTTCGGTACAGCATTCGACGTTGATGACGTGCCCCTGTGGCGTGTTGAAGGAGTAATCGGCCGCGTTGGAGACAAACGTGGCGGCCAGAAGTGCAAGTGGCAGCAGGAACTTTGCGGAATGACGGATCATGCAGGAGAAAGATTTATTACATACAAATATAAAAACAATACGGAATATATGCCCGATCACGTAGCAGATTGGACGTCGGATGCGGCTGGAAATAAAAAGAAACGGCCGGCTGAATAGCAGCGGGCCGTTCCGGCTGATGGTTGGGATATCAAGATTCGAACTTGAACTGCAAGTGCCAAAAACTTGAGTGCTGCCATTACACCATACCCCAGTTCCAGAGTGCAAAGATAATATCTTTTTTGTTAATTCTACCTTTTGGATTTGAAATAGTCCGAGACTATGGCCCCGCATTCGTCGGCCATCACACCAGATACAGTTTCCGTCTTCGGGTGCAGCAGGCTCGGCTCATAAAGCGAAAACCCGCGCTTTGGGTCCGTGGCGCCGAACACGATGCGGCCGATCTGCGCCCAGCACAGGGCGGCGGCGCACATCGGACATGGCTCGACGGTCACATACAGGGTGCAGTCATTGAGATATTTTCCACCCAGCGCTTCGGTCGCCGCGGTGATGGCGATCATCTCCGCGTGGGCCGTCGGGTCGTGGAGACATTCGGTCATGTTGTGCCCCTTGGCGATGATCCTGCCTTTTGACACTATCACCGCCCCGATAGGAACTTCATCTTCCCTGGCCGCCTGTCTGGCCTCCGAGAGGGCTTCCTGCATGAATCTGAGATCCTGTTCCATCATTGAAATGTTGAAAACGTGTTGAAAGTAATGCTTGCTTTTTTCTGCAAATTAAATCATTATTTCCGTATATTTGAAAGTTATGCCAGGCAGACTTTTTATAATAGACGGTCACGCGCTCATCTTCAAGATGTACTACGCCTTCCTGAGGCGTCCTATGATCAATTCGAAGGGCGCGGACACTTCGATATTGTTCGGCTTCACGAAGTATGTTCTGGAGCTGATAGAACGTGAGAAACCTACCCATCTGGCGGTTGCCTTCGACCCTCCAGGAGGCACTTTCCGCAACCAGATGTACGCCCAGTACAAGGCCAACCGGCCTCCGACCCCGCAGCTTGTGATTGATGCCCTGGAGCCTCTGACCGAGCTTTGCAAGGCCATGAACATCCCCGTGCTGATGGAGATGGGATTCGAGGCTGATGATGTCATCGGCACGATGGCTCTCAAGGCCGCCGCAGAGGGCATGGATGTCTATATGGTGACCCCGGACAAAGACTACGGGCAACTCATCCGTGAGCATGTATGGCAGTACAAGCCTGGCCGTCAGGGCGGGGATGACGAGGTCATCGGCGTGCCGGAGATATGCGAGAGATACGGCATCGAGAAGCCTGGACAGGTGATCGACATGCTGACCATCTGCGGAGATGCCGCCGACAATGTCCCGGGAGTCAAGGGCATAGGTGAGGTCTGGGCCGGGAAACTCGTCTCCCAGTACGGCTCGCTGGAGGGCATTTATGCCAACATAGACAGCCTCACACGCAAACAGAGCGACATGTTCGTCGCTTCGAGACCATACATCGACCTGAGCAAGAAACTCGTCACGATCAAGACCGACGTGCCCCTCAAGACCGATATCGCGCAGATGAAGCTCGACATGGATTTCAATCCGTCGATCGCTGACCTGTTCGAGAAATACGAGTTCAATTCTTTGAGGAAGTACATCTCCCATATCGCGGCCGCCAACCCGAAAGAGCAGGTGCCGGCAGAGAAACTGGAAGTCGAAGAGACGACCGCGGTCCAGGTGAGCACGGCCGTCTGCTCCGCCGGCCGGTGCGCATTCATCGTGGATGCGGACGGAAGCGGCATCTTCGCCCCGGTCCGGAAGATCACCGTCGCTGCCGTGACCAAGTCCGGCTGCATCGCGGCTGAGGGACCTGCCGGCATGTTCAAGGCAATACTCGAAGACCCGACCATAACCAAATTCGGCTATGATATCAAGTCCCAGATCGACCTGCTCGCCAATGAGGGGATTGCGGTTACCGGCCGGCTCCGCGATGTCGAGCTGATGCACTATCTTCTCGACCCGGAGAAGACCCATAAACTCGATATCCTGTCCAAGCACTATCTGGGAGTCGACATCTCCGCTCCTGCAGCCGCGGCCGAGGTGGCTTCGTTGTTCGATGAGATCGAGGAAGATGCTGCTCCGAAGGAACGAAACAGGTTCAGCGAGGCTGCCGCCATCATCCTGATCGGTACCAAGATCTGGTCGGAGATGCAGGAGGCCGGCGTCATTTCTCTTTATGAGGAGATAGAGGAGCCTCTCATCCGGGTTCTTTCCAGAGTCGAATGCAACGGAGTCAAGGTGGACGTCGCTTCGTTGAAGGAGTTTGCGGATGGGCTGAGGACCGAGATCGCCGAGAATGAGTCGGTTGTCCGTCAGATCGCCGGGGATCCGGGCTTGAATGTCGCCTCACCGAAACAGATAGGGGAGCTGCTGTTCGAGAAGCTGAAACTTGACCCGAAGGCGAAAAAGAGCGCCAAGGGCGGCTGGAGCACGGATGAGGACACCCTCCTCGAGCTTGCGGACGAGAATCCGGTCATCGATGCTATCCTCGACTATCGCGCCGCGCGTAAACTTCTTTCGACATATATCGAGCCGTTCCCGAGGTATATCTCGCCTCTGACCGGCCGCATACATACAACATTCAACCAGGCTCTGACCTCTACGGGAAGGCTTTCGTCCTCCAACCCGAACCTTCAGAACATCCCGATACGCACCGAGCGCGGCCGCTCCATCCGTACGGCGTTCGTGCCCCAGGACGAAGGCTCGCTGATCATGTCGGCCGACTATTCGCAGATCGAGTTGAGGATCATGGCCCATCTGTGCAAGGACGAACATCTTGTGCAGGCGTTCAGGGATGGCCTGGACGTACACTCCGCGACAGCCGCCAAGATTTTCGGCGTGCCGGTCGCTGACGTGACAGCCGAGCAGCGCCGCATCGCCAAGACGGCCAATTTCGGCATCATGTATGGCATTTCGGCCTTTGGCCTGGCGCAGAGGCTGAGGATATCGCGTTCGGATGCCAAGCGCATCATTGATGACTATTTCAAGTCCTTCCCTGCAATCGATTCCTTCATCAAGGACGCCGTTGCCAAGGCGAGGGAATGCGGCTATGTCGAGACGCTGTTCGGCAGACGCAGGTATCTGCCTGATATCAACTCGAAGAATGCCACCGTCCGTGCGCTTGCTGAGCGTAATGCCGTCAATGCGCCGATCCAGGGGACCGCGGCCGACATCATCAAGATAGCGATGATACGTGTGGACAAGAGGCTGCGCGAACTCGGACTCGCGTCCAGGATGGTGCTCCAGATCCACGACGAACTCGTGTTCGAAGTGCCGGCATCGGAGGTGGAGACTCTCCGGAAGATAGTTGTCGAAGAGATGGAGAATGTAATGGAATTGTCAATCCCGCTAACCGTCGAATGCAATTATGGAAAGAATTGGCTTGAAGCCCATTGATGAACTTGTAGCCCTTGCCATCGCCGGCAATGGCAAGGCTTTCACCGCGCTGTGGGATGAGTACATCGCACAGCTGCGCCAGTATGTCAGGGGTTGGCTGAAGAACCTCGATGACCTCTATGTGGATGATATCTGCAGCCGGAGCTTCGAGAAAGCATTCCGCCAGATCGGCACTTTCGACCCGTCCAAGAGTTCTTTCTTCACGTGGCTCAAGACCATTGCGCACAATACTGCCCTGGATCTCCTGCATCAGGAGAACCGTATCCATCCCAAGAACCAGACTGTCTATCTCGATGATGAAAAGCATCAGGCGGCTGTGTCCGATTTCCTCCCGGACGATGTAGACACTCCGCTCGAGTATATTATCAAGACGGAGAATATGGCGGCCACGGAGAAATATATCGAATCATTGCCTGAGCTATATCGTGAGATCGCCCGCAAGAGGCTTGTCGAAGGTATGCAGTACAAGGAGATCGCCGAAGCCATGGACATGGAGCTGAACACTGTCCGGACCAGGATACGCAGAGCCAAGAACATGATTGACCAGATGAGCAAGGAGGCTGAGAATGAAGTTCGATGAATTCCTGATATGCCTTCGTGAATTGTTCCCGGAGGTGACAGAAGACCAGATCGGCCGTTTCGAGGCCTTGGGAGCGTTGTATGCCGGCTGGAACGAGAAGATCAATGTCATATCCCGGAAGGATATGGATTCCCTTTACGACCATCATGTCCTGCATTCCCTTGCAATCGCAAAGTACGTGGAGTCTCTCGGTGCCGGTTTTGCGCCGTCGGAGCATCATACGGTACTTGATCTTGGTACCGGAGGCGGTTTCCCAGGTATCCCTCTTGCCATAATATTCCCTCAGTGGCAGTTCACCTTGTGCGACAGTGTAGGCAAAAAGACCATCGTGGCGGAGGCTGTAAGACAGGCTGTGTCGTTGGACAATGTGCGTGTGGTGAACTGCAGGGCCGAATCCCTGGAGGAACAGTTCGATTTCGTGGTTTCACGCGCCGTGACTTCTCTTGGCAACTTCTATCCGTGGGTCAAGGATAAATACAAGACGGCAATTTTCTACCTCAAAGGGGGAGATGTCAATTCTGAAATATCGGATTTGCTCAAGGTTTCCAAACTGAAACCGTCCAAAATCCACACGTGGAGAATCGATTCTGTGATAAAGGATGATTATTTTTCGGAAAAATTTGTGATTCACATCGAAAAAAACTATCTTTGCACTCCCAAATCTGAATAATATAAAATAAAAGATAATGAAAAGAACATACCAACCTTCAAATCGCAAGCGCGTCAACAAGCATGGTTTCCGCGAGCGTATGAGTTCAGCAAACGGACGCAGGGTCCTCGCTTCACGCCGTCGTCATGGACGCAAGAAATTGACTGTTTCTTCAGAAGACAGATACTAGTCTTCAGTCTTATCGTAAAATAAGGAGGCTGGCCTGATATTGGTCAGCCTCTTTTTAGTTTGATGAAACACATTTACCAGATGAAAAGAATCGTATCCCTTGTTTGCTTTGTCTTGTCATGCTTGACCGTTGCCGCGACGGAAGTGCCTTCTTCCGAAAAGATCCGTCTCAACGACGGTTGGCAGTATCTGAAAGGAGACCTTGGCAGCATCTGGGAAGCGGTCCGGCCCGCATCTCCGGGCAGTTCTGAGAGTGTCCCCGTATGGGAAAACGTTTCATTGCCGCATTGCTTCAATGCGTATGACGCTGTCGATCCTGATGTAAATTACTATCAGGGTCCCGGGTGGTACAGGAATACATTGAAACTGGCGAATCCATATCCAGGAGGCCGTGTCCTGCTGGAGTTCGAAGGAGCCGGACAGAAAACGGAAGTTTATGTGGGTATGCAGAAGGTCGGCACCCACGTGGGCGGATATGATGAATGGAGCGTCGACATCACCGATGCAGTAGATGATCCTGACAATGTCCGGCTCAGTGTCCGTTGCGACAATTCACGTGATACGGAGATGATACCGTCCGACCTTTCGGATTTCAATCTCTATGGCGGATTGTACCGCTATGTCAACCTCGTATATGCTCCCGCCCTGTCGTTCGACAAGGTGAAGATATCAGCAAAGCCGGTGGTGGTCCAGCATGCGAAACCTGCCCGGGGAAGGAAACGTGCGAGATGGGAAGTCTCCATCGAAGTCTCCCTGTACAATCCTGAGGACATTCCCCTTGAAGACGGCGAGGCTGAACTTTCCGTTTCGATTCTAGATCCTCAGGGCACCCAAGTGGCGTCCGATGTCATTCCTGTCTCCGGCGATACGTGTGCGTTCGGATTCGGTATCAGTGATCCTCGGATATGGAGCACTGATAATCCTGAGCTTTATACCTGCGTCCTCACATTGCGCCGGGACGGCGTGGAATATTCCGCTTCCGAGCGTTTCGGATTGAGGTCTTTCGAGTTCCTGGATCACGGACCTTTCATGCTGAATGGAGAAAGGTTGCTGCTGAGAGGCTCCCACAGACATGAAGATCATGCCGGGACCGGTGCCGCCATGACAGAGGACATGATGCGTACGGAGATGCGCATGCTGAAGGATATGGGGGTTAATTTCATCCGCCTGGCGCATTACCAGCAGTCGGAAATCATACTTGATCTGTGCGACGAACTTGGTATCCTGGTATGGGAGGAAATCCCTTGGTGCCGTGGTGGGCTTGGTGGCGAAAAGTACCGTGCCCAGGCTTGTACCATGTTGTCGAACATGATCGAGCAGCATTACAACCATCCTTCAGTGATAATATGGGGGCTCGGCAATGAAAACGACTGGCCGGGTGACTTCCCTGAATTTGACAAGACGGCGGTACGTGAGTTCATGTCGGTTCTCAATGACCTGGCACATGAGATGGATCCGTCCAGACGCACTGCCATTCGCAGATGTGAGTTCTGCAAGGATATAGTGGATGTCTATTCTCCGTCTATCTGGGCAGGATGGTACAGAGGTGTCTATACGGACTACAAGAGGGTTTCCGAGGACGAGATGGGCAAGGTCAGTCATTTCCTTCACGTGGAGTGGGGAGGTGACAGTCATGCCGGGCGTCATTCCGAGGACATTTTCGAGAACATCAAGGATGTGCAGGGAGGTGGCGCCGCTGACGAGCGTGCGGGCGATGCCAGTCTGCACGGAGGGAAAAAGCGGGTTTCCAAGGATGGTAACTGGTCGGAGAGTTATATCGTCAGATTGATAGACTGGCATCTCAAGGAGCAGGAGACCATGCCTTGGCTGACAGGTGCGGCTTATTGGCCGTTCAAGGACTTCTCGACTCCGGTCCGTCCGGAGAATCCTGTGCCGTATGTCAACCAGAAAGGTGTGATAGAGCGTGATTTTACGCCCAAGGAGAGTTATTATGTGTTCCAGTCTTATTGGACGGAGAAGCCGATGATCCATATATACGGTCACAGCTGGCCTGTGCGCTGGGGTGATGCCGGCGACAGGAAGGAGGTCCTTGTGTATTCGAATTGTGACAGGGCTGAGCTGTTCGTCAATGGTGAGAGCCAGGGCGTGCGTGTCCGTGATTCCCAGGATTTCCCTGCAGCCGGTTTGCGTTGGAATTGTGAATACAGGCCAGGGGAGAATGAACTCCGAGTCGTGGGATTCAAGGACGGTATAGTCGTTGAGGACAGCATCAGTCAGGTTTACCAGACTGAAAAATGGGGGAGTGAGGCTGTCTTGAAGCTTTCGTCCAGATTGCTCGATGACGGCAACGTGGAAGTTTCCGTCAGGGTTGAGGACGAGGCCGGTGTGCTTTGCCTGGATTGCAGGAGGGTTGTCAGATTCGCTCTTGCCGGTGACGGACGTCTTCTGACGAATCTGGGTACTTCGTCCGGCAGCAGCGTGGTACAGGTATGCAATGGCGTGGCACGGATCCGCGTGTCAGGTGCAGCCTCCACTGCGGTTTCTGTATCTTCTGAAGGGCTCCGGACCGCTATTCTTCAACTCTGATACCCGTTTGCCCCCCCCCATTCTGGGATTACATATCCGCTCTGTATAAGCTTTGTGGGCCTGACTTCACGAGGCTGCGCTGCTGGCCCCCGAGTTGCCGGCGGGCTGAAGCCCTCGCAGATCGGCTTTCTCGTTCCGCAAAAGCTTTGCCGGAGACAGACCAGGCCCTCCCACTTCGTGGGTCCCTCCCTCTAGAGCCGAGGGCGGCTAGTCTGTCTCCGGCAAATTTTTGTCTCCACTTGCAGCTAACGGACAGCCCGGCGATCAAGCAGCTAATCATCTGATTGCCAATACACTAAGCTATTTACCTTGAATCAAATTCCACAGTTTATCTCGTCCGTCGGCGGAAAAATGCGGTGGAGCTGTGGCCGAAGGGAGCATTCCCGAGCGGGAGCGAGGAGGAGATTCCCTGATCCCAGAGGTCAGCAGCGCAGCCGCAAACACCGCCGCGACGAAAACTCTTCCACTTGCATCAACCGGCCGATCAGGAATGAAATCGCTGAAATTATTTCCGGTTTGGCCTCAGCTCGGCAACAAAAGACCGAATTGTTTCCCGATTATCGTAGCGGACTCCTTAAACAGATCTGACGCGGACGAAAATGCCTTTTATGAGACTTGGGGCAGACGGCATCCGCGTCAAGCACGATTTTGGGGCGTTGACGCGGATGACACCACACTCTATGCGCACCATGGTCAGGTCCATCCGCGTGAATTTCCAATAAGTCTGGCTACGTAAACGATTGGCATGCCGTCCGCAAAATCGTCTGCGAGGGCAGATGTCACTACAGACCTCAGAATTAGGCCTCTGCTCGCAGACCTCGGGAAATTGCTGGATCTGCTAGACAATCATGACCCAATCTCCCCCACAATGCATCATCCCCTTGCAGACGATTTTGCGGACGGACTATCTGTGCTTTATAAACAAAAAGAATTCAGTTATTTCTTGACAGCATGTGCAAGGCTTTCTCATACCATATCCGGAGTATTTCCGAAGGCCTGAGAGGCAGGAAGGCGAACTTCGCAAAATATCTCAGAGGGCGGTTACTTTCGGTAAGAAAGAGATACGTGAACAACCTGGCCCACCGCCGCGTATGGCTGTCCCATCCATCCTGGAACCCGGTTCCAAGCAGCTGGTCCGTTGCGCACAGCATCACCTTTG
>JAZQNI010000024.1:0-3872 GCA_045627265.1 Candidatus Cryptobacteroides sp. | reverse complement strand
CGAGAAGCACGGAGGCGTGTATTGCGCATCTGCGGTCGGAGAGGTGAACGTGACGACCAAGATGCACGAGCTCGGCGCCATGATCGGCGGCGAAGGCAACGGAGGTGTCATCTATCCTTCCATCCATTGCGGTCGTGATGCCATGGTCGGAGTGGCGCTTTTCCTGAGCAATCTCGCCCACAAAGGTATGAAAGTCAGCGAGTTGAAAAAGACCTACCCGCAGTATTTCATCGCCAAGAACAGGATCGAACTTTCCGACAAGGCATTGATTGACAAGATACTCTGCGAGATGAAGAAGCATTTCGCTTCCGAGAAGATAAACGATATCGACGGCGTCAAGATCGATTTCGAGTCGACCAGGAGCTGGGTGCACCTGCGCAGGTCCAACACCGAGCCTATCATCAGGATTTATTCCGAGGCTCCGACCGAGGCTGATGCCCAGAAGCTTGCTGAAGAAGTCATTGCAATCGCTGAACGCATAATCGAAGGCTGATATGTTCTCATTCCGGACCACACCCATCGAGGACCAGATGGACAAGGGCTTGCAGGATGGCAAGGTGGCCGTATTCTCCACTCAGAACAGCTGGAGCATAGACCGCAAGCGCTATCTGGCTGATGTGTTCCGCGAGAGAGGCAATCTCGCTGCGTATTTCGGTCCTCGTGAGACCGAACTCACGCCTGGCACCAACCATATCGAGTTCAGCCGTGAGCAGCTGGAAGGCCTTAATGCGGTCGTGGTGGAGATCCAGGATGTCGGTTCGCGTTATTTCAACTACACCCGCGACGTATTCCACCTGATGTCGGTCCTCGCCGAGATGGAGGAAGCTCCGTCCCTGTATGTCGTGGACCACATCAATCCTGCGGGAAGAGTCGTCGAGGGCACGATCCCGGCCATCGAGTCCGACTCCTGGGTGCCCAAGGTCGCGCACCGTCACGGACTGACGCTCGGAGAACTGTGCCACTTGTATTACAACGAGATAGGAGCCAGGTACGCCCTGCACATCATCTCGGCCATGGCTGGGTCTTCCAACAAGGTCCTGATGCCTTGGACCATAGCTCCGGCATCCGATATCCCGGGGATGTTCACCTGCTACATGTACAGCGGCGGAGCCCTGTGGAACAACACCAACATTACTCCAGCCATCGGTACGGCTCGTCCGTATGAGTACATCGGCGCTCCTTTCCTGCATCTGGACGACATGTCCACCTTGCCTTCTCCGGAGGGTGTCATGCTTCGCCCGTGCACTTTTACGCCATCTGCTGGACGTTATGCCGGCGAGAAATGCTCCGGTTTCCAGATAATGCTCGCTCCGGGCGTGGAGTATCATTCCCTGCTCCATACCGTTCTTCTGATGAGGAGCTTCAAGTCCAGGTATTCACAGTTCGAGTTCGACGATCTGTTCTGGCAGAAACTTGCCGATCCTGTTATCAAGGCGTATCTCCAGGAGGAGATCACCTACGATATTGTCCAGGAGCACGTCAAGCTCGAGGAGCAGAAGTGGATAAGAAAAGCAAAGCGCTTCGTCTTGTATGACGATGCGCCTTATAGGATGAAATAGGGGAGGTGACGGTTCTATTTGACCGTCACCTTCTTTTCTATTATTTCTGTCTTGCCGCTTGAATAAGTGTTGTGCGCCTCGATGATGTGGGAGCCGGCTGTCGCAGTCCAGCTGCCGCTGACGCTTGCACCATCCACTTTCCAGACCGTCCCGGTGAGGCCGTCGGTCAATCCTCCGATCTCAAGGGTGATGCTTTGCCCTGCGCTGACTGTCCCTGAAGCCGGGGATGAGATGTAGCAGATGCCGTAGTCGTCGAGAGACTTGTCGTTTTCGTTGGAGAACTTGAGCGTGACTATGCCGTTTGACTCCTTGATCTCGCTGAGATTGAAACCGGTGGCCTTGCCGTTCCACATCTTGGCGGCAGGCTTGGTCTTGTCAGTGAACGAGGTCACCTTGTTGTATCCCGGGAATGGCACGTCATCGATGTAGTATGCGTCTTCGATGGAATTGACAATCAGCATGCAAGGGTGATCCTTCTTCGAATTGATACCTGCGTCTTCCATTTCCTCCCAATTGTCCCAGAGGTACTTTGCGGTGTATTTGCCTACCTTGTTGGAAGACTTGTCTATATGGTATATCAGGAGACCTGGCTCCAGCTCCGAATCCCATCTCTTGCCGGATCTGGCCTCGTAAAGGAAGTATTCGCCGTTGTTGGTGGTGCTTGTCTTGAATGCTACGTTCTCTTCCACCGGACGGATCGTGTAGCTGCCGCTCTTGACCCATTCCTGCGGCTCGTCCATCCAGCCGAGCATGATTCTCTCGAGCGCGCTGAGATATGGAGGTGTCTTGCCGTTGGCGTTGAAGCTGCCGGACTGCATTATGTCGTAGTATTCCTGCGGACCTTCGTAGTATGAGTTGTCATCGTCGTAGTTGATGTCATAGAAGTCCGGCAGACCGAGGACATGGCAGAACTCATGGCAGAACGCGCCGATGCCGCATAACTCGCTGCCCTGGTGGCTGCCGTTGTCATCGTATATCTCGCTGAGTTCGGACGTGCATGCATACGAGTCCAGATAGACTCCATCCAGTTTCTTGCTTTCGAAGTTGGCCTGGAAGGTCCATGCGTGCGGCCATATGGTATCCTCATCGTCGTATTCAGACTCGTTGTGGCCTGCGTAGAAGAAGAAAATGTTGTCGACATAGCCGTCTCCGTCGTGGTCGTACTGCCTGAAATCCACAGAAGCGTCGAGCATCTGACAGGCTTCGAAGAACGCGCCGTCAGGGTCCATGTCCTCATCGTAAATGTCGTTTTCTCCGTAATACTTATAACCCTTGCTCAATGTGACCGGACCGACGATGTCGAACGTCGGGTTGAATCTGTCGCTGGAATTCTCGGAATAATAGTCGAGTGCCGAGCCGGTGCTCCTGGTTGAGGAATATCCTTTCTTGTTCATCAGATCCCTGAATCCCGCCGTCGGGTCAGTTTCGCTGAATCTCAGATCGTCGAATTCGACCAGCACGACAAGGAACCGGCTGCTTCCCAGCGATATCCGGCTGTTGTGGCGTATCTTGCCGGTGGCTTGTCTTTTCGCCTTCACCATGCTTCTCTTGGACGTGGTTGTGTACGGGCTTTCCGAAGCTGCCCTGTAGAAGCCGTCCGTGTCCTTGACTAGCAGGTTGCCGTTCATGTCCGTAACTTTGTGCGAGAATTCGTCACCTTGCTTGATGACTGTGATGATGCTTCCGTCCGGCTGTGTGACCTGGATCGGTTTTTTCCTCGCCGGGATTGCTGCTGCGTTGGTCGCAAGGCACAAGAACGTGGCCGCGGCCATTATCTGTATGATGTTCTTTCTCATTGCATTCTATTGTTTGACGATGAATCCGAGACTTCCTGCCGTCAGCCAGATGAGACCGTCCTGGACTTTCTTCACTGTCATGCTGTAGCTTGAGTCCAGGCTGTTGACGTAGTTGTCCCGCACTGTGACCGTGATCTTGTCTCCGGCTTTCAGGGTCTCGGGGATGCCGGACAGCTCGAGGAATTTGGCCACTCCTGGATTCATGACTCTGAACGTCAGTCCGTTGAGATATCCGCGGCTGATCTGGTCCGTGTCCTCATCATACCCGAAAATGCGCGTGACGGCCGAGCTGCCGTTGTATCTGTATACTCCGCACAATGTCTCGCTGAGGAATGCTTCGCCGATCTCAGGCTTGCTGTGGGATACATAGATGGCGTTCTTCATCTCGATGGTGCCGTTGTAGTTGGTCCGGCTGCCTTTGACCGTTATGATGTCGCCTGTTTCGAGACCTGCCGCAGCGAATTGCTTCCTGGCGACCCCGTCGGGGGTCAGGAGGCCGTAGATGTACAGCGAGCCT
>JAZQNI010000023.1:0-9200 GCA_045627265.1 Candidatus Cryptobacteroides sp. | reverse complement strand
CGGAGACAGACTCACGGCGGAACGAAGGCGGAGCTGTGACAGAAGGGCGCATTCCCGAGCGGAGCGATGGGCAAAAACTTTTGCGCCCTTCTGGCAGCAGCGCAGCCGCGTGAAGCCGAGTCCAAAAGCTTTTGCGGAACGGCAACGGCCGGGCATGACAAGGATGCTTTTGCGGAACGGAGAAGCCGGGGCAAGCAAAACACTTGCGGAACGGGAAAACCGGGCCCAGGAAGAAGAGGTTTTGCGGAACGCGAAAACCGGGCGCAGAAAAAACTATGCCGGAACGAAAAGCAGACGGAGCTCCTCCCAGGGCGCACAGACAGTGGCGGACAACCGACTATCAATCAATGACTTAACCTTCCACGGGGAGTTCCCAAAAACCTCATGGCATCCATCTTATTGATTACCAGTATATTATCCACCACAGCCCAATGTAGTCTCAGCCACAGCCCCGAAACGGTATCCGTCACAGCAACAATACAATCTACGCTACTATCCCAAAATTCCCGTCACCGCCCTATTCAGTCTCCATCACCGCAGCAACATCTTTCATCTTCGTCAGAGCCTGGCACAGTGTCTATTTCAAAACAGATTCTTATTTTTGCAAAAAAGAAACAATGGAAATCATCGTCATAGGAGCCGGCGCGGCGGGATGCCTCTGCGCCATCGAACTGAAGCGCAGGATGCCTGGCGCCAGAGTTACAGTACTCGAGGCCGGAGCCAGGCCTCTGGCCAAGGTCGCCGTCACCGGAGGCGGACGCTGCAACATCACCAACTCGTTCCAGTTCATCAAGGACATCAAGGAGGCGTACCCACGCGGGACGCAGTTGATGAAGCGTGCGCTGAAGCGCTTCGGTCCGGAAGATACCATTCGCTGGTTCGCACGTGAGGAAGTCCAGCTCGTCTGTATGGATGACGGATGCTATTTCCCGAAGTCGATGGACGCGATGGAGGTCGTAAGGAGCCTTCAGAGGGGTATGCGCAGGCTCGGCGTGACGGTACGCACGGGCTGCCGCGTCACGAAGATCGAATCAGCCGGAGAAAGCTTCAACGCAACCAAATCCGAAACAGCCGGCGGAAGTGTCCTCGCAACGGAATCCGGAGCCGACGGCGAAGGCTTCATCGTCACGTATCAGGAAGGTGGCCGGACGCTGTCGATGCCGGCCGGGATGGTCGTCATCACCACTGGAGGAAGCCATTCGGCGGACAAGCTGTCATTCTTGCCGGACGGGCTGGAAATCGTCCGGCCGGTGCCGTCGCTTTTCACCTTCAGAGTGGATGACGAGGGCATCAGGAGCCTCATGGGGACGGTCGTGCAGGAGGCTGAACTAAGCATTCCTGGCAGCAAGATACGCGCATCCGGCACACTGCTGCTGACCGACTGGGGGATGAGCGGTCCGGCCGCGCTCAAACTGTCGTCGTACGGTGCAAGATTCCTCGCGGAGAATGCATATAAGGCCCCGGTTTCAGTAAACTGGCTCGACGGACGCAACGAGCAGATGGTACGCGGATGGATGGCGGAGATGACGTCTTCCTGCCCGAAGAAGATGCTTGCCGGCACTTCGCCGGAGGGACTGACGGCCAGGCTCTGGGAGCACGTCCTGCACAGAGCGGGCATCAGGACGGACATGCGTTGGGCAGAGCTCGGTTCGAAGGGAGCCAACCGCCTCGCAAGCACCTTGTGCAATGATACTTACGCAATTGCAGGAAGAGCCGCATTCAAGGATGAATTCGTCACATGCGGAGGCGTTTCGCTCGACTGCATCGACCCATCCACGCTGGAATCGAAGGCATATCCGGGGCTTTTCTTCGCAGGCGAAGTGCTGGACATCGACGCCATAACAGGAGGATTCAACCTGCAGGCGGCATGGACGACCGGATACATTTGCGCGGAATCAGCCAGCAAGCATGCGGGAAATTTGAAATAATCCAATTTTTTTGATTAAATTTGTAGGATATATAAAATATATGCCATGAATAAAACTTGTCATCTTTTCATTTGCGCAATAGCACTTATGGCCGCATCCTGCGCCACTCCGAAGAACATCACATATTTCCAGGACGCTACTCAAGGCAACGTTGACGCGTTCAAGGTTCAGCAGGCCAAGATCAAGCTCCTCCCTGACGACAAGATCAACATCATCGTCAACACCAAGGACGTGGAGCTTTCCAACCTGTTCAACCTGCCGTATGTCGGAAGATACATCGGTCAGACCACTCTTATGAGCGGCAGCAGCAACCAGGGGGTATGCGGCTACACCATCGACGCGTTCGGTGACATAGATTTCCCGGTCCTGGGCAAGTTGCATATCGAAGGGATGACCCGCGCTGAAGTGGCGGAGTATATCAAAGAGGAACTGATCAAGAACGAGCTCGTCAAGGACGCTGTAGTCACCGTCGAGTACCTCAACCTGACTTATTCCGTCCTCGGTGAAGTCAACCGCGGAGGCATGTACAACATCCAGAAGGACTGCACGACCATACTCGACGCACTTTCAATGGCAGGCGACCTCACCATCTACGGCATACGCGACGATATCTCGGTCATCAGAAAAGAGAACGGCAAGGACTGCATCTACCACCTCAACCTCTGTTCAGCATCTGACATCACGAGCTCTCCTGCCTTCTACATCAAGCAGAACGACCTTATCTACGTCAAGCCTAACGAGGTACGCGCAAGACAGTCCACAGTCAACGGCAACAACGTCAGAAGCACGTCATTCTGGATTTCACTTGCTTCGCTTGCGACATCGATTTCATTGATTTTCTTGAGATAATTTTCATTTGGATATGGAAGAAATTCAGAACAGAGATTTTCAAAATGCTCCTGAAGAGCAGGTCAACATCAAGGACATACTCTCGTTGTGCTTGTCCAAGTGGTATTGGTTCGTCATTTCCGTCGTCATCTGCGTAGGAATAGCGGCGATCAAGATAATGAGGACCGCCCCGACCTTCACCAGGTCGACGACCGTGATGATCAAGGAGAACAACACCAGAAGAACTTCGTCCAACGAACTCGAGGCCCTCATGAGCGGCACCATGATGTCAACCATCAGCAGCAAGGTTGCAAACGAGATCGTGACCTTCGAGTCCAATTCCCTGATGAAGGAGGTTGTCAAGAGGCTTCATCTGGACACGGAATGCCAGGTGGACGGACGTTTCCACAAGAATGTCATCTACGGCAGCCAGGTGCCTTATTCTATATCTTTTGAAGATCAGAACATCCCGGCATCGTTCGTCATCTCCAAGGGCAAGGACGACATGCTCGAGATCAGCGGCATGCAGTATTCCGCCAACGGAGAGACAGTAAAGGAGAGCGGCACAGTGAAATTCACCCCTGGAGACACCCTGCACACCGCCATCGGAGCCATCGTGATCGACAAATCAGAAGTCTATGCAGGCGACTTCAGCAAACCTGTCTATGTTTCTCACAGGTCTGTGAAATCCGCAACCGATTCATACCTCAGGCGGCTTTCCGTCGGCGCGGTCGACACCAAGAACAATGCGGATATCATCAAGATATCGTTCCAGGACCTCTCGACTGCAAGGGCTGAAGATGTGCTCAACACATTGGTCGCCGTCTACAATGAAAACTGGGTCGAAGACAGGAACAGGATTTCCGTCAGCACGACCATGTTCATCAACGACCGTCTCGAGACCATCGAGAAGGACCTCGGCAACGTGGACGACAACATTTCTTCCTTCAAGAGCAAGAACCTCATCCCGGACATCGCCGCCGCATCTACGATGTACATGGCCCAGAGCCAGGAGATCGACGCTCAGATACAGCAGCTTGACAACCAGCTGTACATGGCCAAATATGTCAGGAACTACCTCACGAACTCCGTGAGCAAGGACGAACTGATCCCTGCTTCTTCAAGCACTCTCAGCGGCGAAATCGCCGGCCAGATACGCTCATACAACGAGACCCTCCTCAAGAGGAACAACCTCGTGGCCAATTCTTCCGAGAAGAACCCTATCGTCATAGATCTCGACGAGACACTTCAGGCGATGCGTTATACCATCATCGCATCCATCGACAACGAGATCAACTCCATCGACGCACAGATATCCCAGCTCCAGAAGACAGGACGCAAGACAAACAGCAGCATCGCAGAGAATCCTACCCAGGCCAAGTACCTGCTCACAGTCGAGCGCCGTCAGAAAGTTATGGAGTCCCTGTACCTATACCTGCTCCAGAAGCGTGAGGAGAATGAACTCAGCCAGGCATTCACCGCGTACAACACACGCGTCATCGATCCTCCGACAGGCAGTTCGGCACCGGTAGCCCCGAACAAGAAACAGATCCTGCTCATAGCATTCCTCCTCGGCCTTATGCTTCCGGCAGCATACATCTACATCAAGGAGCTGCTCAACACCAAGGTCCGCGGCAAATCCGATCTAAAGAAACTCACCTGTCCTGTAATCGGCGAGATTCCGACCAAGACGTTCAAGAAGGGAGAGAATGCCGACGTCATGGTTGTCAAGCAAGGCAACAGAGACATGATCAACGAGGCCTTCCGAGTACTTCGCGCCAACATGGAATTCATGTCAAAAGGCAACGACCACAACGTCATTGCAGTGACCTCGTACAACATAGGCTCCGGAAAATCGTTCATCAGTGCCAATCTGGGAGCCAGTCTGGCCATCAAGGGGCTGAAGGTCCTCATCATAGACGGCGACCTCAGACATGCCTCTACATCAGAACTGGTAAACTCTCCTGCCAAGGGTCTGAGTGACTATCTCGCAGAGAAAGAGAATGATATCAATTCACTGATCATCGAACACGACAAGCAGAAGAACCTGTTCGTCCTTCCGGTTGGAACAATCCCTCCGAACCCGACCGAACTTGTTTCAAGCGACAGATTCACGGCAGCCATCGAATCACTGAAGAGCCAGTACGCATACATTTTCGTCGACTGTCCTCCAGCAGAGATCATGGCAGACGCACAGCTTATCATCGAGAGATGCGACAGGACCTTGTTCGTGATGAGGGCCGGCCTGTTCGACCGCAGCATGCTTCCAGAACTCGAAAAAGCCTATACCAGCAACAAATACAAGACAATGTCCGTGATACTCAATGGCACTGAAATGACAGGTGCATACGCATACGGCAAGGGTTACGGCAAGGGCTATGGCAAGCCATACGGCAAGACCTACTACTACGGCAAGAAATCAGAAGATGTAGCTTATTGATGATTTCCCGTGTATGTGGCCTTTCAAACGGAAAAAGATCAGTCTCGAGCAAAGCGGAACCCTGCGCGGATTCACCGATTGCCACAGCCACATCCTGCCTGGAGTGGACGATGGAGTAAAGACGCTCCGGGAGTCCCTGGCCATACTAGCGAAGTATGAGGATCTCGGCATCAGCGACCTGTGGCTCACTCCGCATATCATGGAGGACATTCCAAATACGACGGAGGACCTCAGGCGGAGATTCGATGATTTCACCAAGACCTACGACGGACCGGTGAAATTGCATCTGGCGGCCGAATATATGATGGACAGCCTGCTTGACGAGCGGCTTGGAAAGAATGACCTGCTCCCACATGGGGAGGATGGCGGTTTCATCCTTGTCGAGACATCATATTTCAACAAGCCGATCAAGTTCGAGACCTTGTTCGACGAGATAAAGTCGAAAGGCTATTACCCGATCCTTGCACATCCCGAGCGCTACGCATACATGAGGCTCGAGGAGTATGCAGAGATTCACGACAGAGGTGTCCTGTTCCAGATGAACCTTGGATCCATGGCCGGGATATACGGCCAGGACGCGCAGTCCAGAGCATCTTTCCTCCAGAAAGAAGGGCTATACGACATGGCAGGCGGCGACATCCACAGCAGACAGATGCTCGAAACAATTTTGTCTTCAAATAATTTTAAAATAAAAGCTTTATGAAAAGAATCGTATTGATTTCCATTCTTTGCCTTTCATCATTGTTCGCAAAAGCGCAGGACTATAACTGGGCTCTCGGCGTCCGCGGAGGCCAGCTCCAGTCCGGTGTTTACCTCAAGCACATTCTTTCTGATTCCAATGCATTCGAGATCGGAGTCAACTACCTCTACCCTTACACTCAGAGAAATGAGAACAGGCAGAAGGCAGGAGAGGTGCTGAGTGCCATCTATGAGTGGAACACCCCTATCGTCAACGAAAGCCTCATATTCTATTTCGGATTCGGAGGACACGCAGGTGCAGCATCTGTCCAGAAGGAAGGTGAAGATGTGCTGAAAAGCAGGCTTCTAGCAGGAGTCGACGGTGTAGCAGGTCTCGAGTACAAACTCAGATATGCCCCGCTCGCATTCTCCATCGATTATCGTCCGATGTTCGAGCTCAGGACTTTCAACTTCAGGCTTTCTGACTTCGGTCTTGGAATAAAGCTCTGCTTCTAAACTCCCGGAGATGACAAGAAAGTATTTTGCTGTTGCTGCCCTCATTCTCCTCTGCACCGTATCCTATGGACTGCCTAGGCGTGCAAGGATCGACAAGGACACATTGATGGACAAGATCAAGGGCGGCTGGGCCGGCCAGACCATCGGTTGTACCTATGGTGGTCCGACAGAGTTCAGATACCGTCAGTGCATGATTCCGGACAGCATAAAGATAGGCTGGGACTCCGAGATTGTCAGCCGTACGATGACGCACAACAAGCACCTGTACGATGACGTCTATATGGATCTCACCTTCGTCAACGTATTTGACAAGGAAGGTCTCGATGCGCCTGTGGAATCGTTCGCGACCGCTTTTGCCAATGCAGAATATATGCTCTGGCACGCCAACCAGCAGGCCAGGTACAACATTCTGCACGGCATCATGCCGCCGATGTCCGGACATTGGATGAACAATCCTCACGCCGACGACATCGATTTCCAGATCGAGGCTGACTACGCAGGTCTCATGTCACCGGGCATGACTGCGGCTGCCTGCCATTATTCGGATGAGATCGGCCACATGATGAACTACGGTGACGGATGGTATGGTGGCGTGTATGTCGCGGCCATGTATTCCCTGGCTTTCATCTGCGATGATGTCGAGACCGTGGTCAAAGAGGCGCTCAAGGTGATTCCGGCCGAAAGCAGGTTCTATCAGGCGATGAGTGACGTGATCAGCTGGCATGAGGAGAATCCTGACGACTGGAAGGCGACATGGCAGCTTGTCGAGGACAAGCATGGATTCGACGTCGGATGTCCGTCGGGCGTCCACAGTACATACAACATCGACGCAGTGATCAACAGCGCATACATTCTCATCGGTCTGTTGTACGGTGAGGGAGATTTCGAGAAGACTATCGACATCTCGATGAGATGCGGGCAGGATTCTGATTGCAACCCGGCTTCCGCTGGAGGCATCCTGGCGACCATGATGGGATACAGCAATATCCCGGAGAAGTTCCTCTCCCCTCTCAAGGACGCCGAGGATATCAATTTCGCTTACACCACATTCTCGCTCAACAAGACTTACCAGCTCTCTTACGACCAGGCTCTCCAGGTGATTGCACAGAATGGTGGCAAGGTGCGTAAGAACAAGGTCAAGATCAAGGTGGACAAGCCTGTGCCTGTTCGTCTCGAGCAGAGTTTCGAGGGCATTGTACCTGCTCCTGAGAAGCAGCATCTGACTGTCGAGGACAATGCTGTCAGCTTCGAGTTCGATGGTTGTGGAGTTGTGGTAGGCGGCAATCTCAAGATGAAGAACTGGAGGGATTTTGCTGATTATGTGGCCGAGGTGGAGGTCATATGCGACGGGCAGACGAGCATTGTCGAGATCCCGGCGAATGGTCATGACAGACTGGAGCAGATCTGGTACAATTATGGTCTGGAGGATGGGCATCACAGCGTCAGCATCAGGTGCACCAATCCTCGTGAAGGTGTCACATTCAATCCTATGTCCTTCATTCCTTACGTCAAGAAATAGTTCCTTCGGAATAAATTTTCAAGAAAGACCGCCCACAGGGACGGTCTTTCTTTATTTTATTTCCAATACGGTGAGGGTGCGGTCCGAGACGGAGAAGCGGATTTCCTTGCCGCAGAAACTGAAGCCGTACTCCTTGGACGAGTCGCGCTTGTAGGCCGGACGAGGGTCGAGGGAAAGGACTTCCTTCAGGGACTGAATCAGGTCTTCCGGAAGGGCCTGCGCCAGATCATCCGGGATAACGACAGCCAGAGTCTCCCAACCGCAGGAATCGACGAAACCGGAAGCTGCCTCAGGATGGCTGTCTGTGTATGTCACATAAGGTTTGATATCATAGATGGGTGTACCATCCATCAGGTCCGCTCCGCTGACCCGTATGAGCATCTTCTCGAAGTCCACCGCCTCGACCTTGACAGAAGAGAGTCCCACCGGATTGGGTCTGAACGGAGAACGGGTGGCGAAGACGCCCATCTGCTTGTTGCCGCCCAGACGCGGAGGTCGGACCGTCGGCTGCCATGAGCGGCAGGCATCTGATGCTTGAGAGCCGGACGGCATCTGTTCCTCCTTCACTCCCCTGCGCTCGTTTGCAGAAAAACCCCAAAGAAGCCAGAGGAAATCGAAGCCGTCGATCCCCCGCAAGGCGTCCGGATTGCGGAACTCATCCACGAAACGGATCTCGCCGATCACGGAAGACGCAAGCCCGCTCTGACGCGGCACTGCAAACTTGCTGCCGAAGGGCGACTTGAAATACGCAACCGGCCGGAGTTGCAATATGTCACGACTGTCACTCACCTGCCGTCAGTTCTGCTATCATAGACTCATATACGACGCGCATGGAATCCAGTGCCGGAAGATTCTCCGGGCGGATCGGATCCTCGGAAGGAGACTCCATGGTGAGCGGGTTGATCGGAGATCCGTTCTTGTACACACGGAAATCGAGATGAGGGCCGGTGGCGGTGCCGGTTGCTCCGACATAGCCTATCACCTGCCCCTGCTTGACATGTGTGCCGGCCTTGATACCCTTTGCATATTTGGACAGATGCATGTACGATGTGGTGTAGGTGGCGTTGTGGCGGACCTTGACGGTGTTTCCGCCGCCACCTGCCCAACCGGCGCTGAGTACGGTACCGTCGCCGATGCTCATTACAGGAGTGCCTGTAGGAGCGGCATAGTCGACTGCCGTATGCGGCTTCACCTTGCCGGTGACAGGATGCTTCCTGTGATAGGAGAAGCCGGAACTGATGCGGGTGAAATTGAGCGGCGCTTTGAGGAAAGCCTTTCGCATGCTCTCGCC
>JAZQNI010000022.1:0-48026 GCA_045627265.1 Candidatus Cryptobacteroides sp. | reverse complement strand
GACGGTGCGCAGTTCGGGCTCGGAGCGGAGATCGGCATCAGCACCCAGAAACTTGGAGCGTGCGGCCCTATGGGCCTGTGCGAGATCACCACATACAAATGGCTGATCGACGGCTGCGGACAGACCAGGAAGCCGTGATTGATGTTCCTCTAGAAAGTGGCTCTGCGAGTACCATTAACGATTTGTCCTTAAAGTAGAGAGACCAAATCCAGGTTCTTCAAGGCCGTCAGATAAAGCATTCGGTCATCGTCATCCCTTCCTCCGCCTTTTGATGGCCATGCGGAGTACCTCGACTTCATGCTGCCGCTTATCGCTGTGTAGTCGAACTCCGGGTCGGGGTTGAAGGAGTCCTGCGTCACCTCCGCAGACTTGATTCGATCGAGAGCATAGACAACAAGCCTTGTCGTCCCCGGAAGTACGCCTATGACGAACCACCATGTCTCGAAGGCAAGGGCGTAGGGGCACAGCTCCACCTCCCTGTCGGTGTCCTCCAGCTCTTTCGGGTCATATGGCATGCCGGGGTTCTCCAGGACGATCTTGCGGAATGCCGAGCGGTCCCTGAAGTAGCGGAACTTGACCGTGCAGGAGCTGCTTATCCCCTCAGCGAAGACGGTGGCGAAACGGTTGCCGTAGGCGGCCCCCATGTACATCAGGTCCATAGGAAGCCTGTCATGCGAGAGTTCGCTACCCAGCAGGAATGAGTTCAGACTGGCGAAGGCGATCTTCCGCGCCGGGGACGTCTCCTTGGACGCCCGCAGACGGTAGCGCGGCGCACCGCTCTCCTTCGTGCATTCTATCTCCACCGGGAAGACTTCTCCTATCGCTTCACGCTGGCGATGGAAGGTGCGGGCCTGGAACGACCCGAAGCGTGCGTTCCACTTATTCTCTATCTGGGCCAGGGTGAGACCGGTGTCACCGGCATTGTTGAGTATCGACAGAAGGAAGGTGTATCGTTCAAGGAGGTTGGCTGCTGTATCCATGGTGAATTTCCGTTTTCTGCAAAAATAAAGAAAAAACTTTTCTATGACGCATTTTGTCATAGTGAAGGGTGTACTTTTGCCGCAGGAATCAAGAAAGATATGAACAGACAGTGGTGCAGGGACAGGGTCATCAGGGCCGAAGTCCGCAGTTGGAGGCAATTCATCAAGGGACGCAGCGGATCGGAGGAGCGCATCCGGTTCATCGTCCTGCTGGCAGGTCTGGGGCTCTTCGTGGCCCTTCCCGCAGCAGTTGCCGCCTCCTGCCGCATTTTCGGGTGGCGATATCCCTCCTTCCTTGCCGTGTGGCAGACAATTTCCGCTCTGAACCTTCTCTGGCTGCTGCCCATGTCGCTCAGGTACGCTTTCCTGCTGGTCAGGTACACCATCGACCACATTGCCGGGAACGGCCTTGACGCTCCGAAGAAGCCTTTCGACTTCCTGGGCTTCAAGAAGGCCAGGTATTTCAGGCAGCACCCGCTGAACATTGACGGATTATTCACTGACAATAACGAAGAAGACTATGAAGTACTCGAATACGACGAATAACCCTCTCGTTACGGAGGGACAGAGACTTTGGAGGGAGACACTCTACAGGCGCGACTATTCCAGGGCATTTGCGCTCTTCAGCGAGGCGGCCTCACAAGGCGATGCCGACGGCATCAACATGGTGGGGATGGCATACTTCCTCGGCCAGGGCGTGGAGAAGGACCGTCACAAGGCTGCGGTGCATTTCCTCAAGGCGGCACGGATGGGTAACGCACAGGCGCAGTACAACCTCGGCCTGCTGCTGTGCGGCGAAGGGAAGGCATGCTCCCAGAGGCTTGAAAAGTCGGTATGCTGGTTCCGCAAGGCTGCGGAGCAGGGATACGTGCCGGCCTTTTGGGAAATGGGGAACGCATATCGCGAAGGCCTCGGGGTGGAGAGGGATTTCACTGAGGCGGCAGCGTGGTTCAACCGCGGCGTACAGGCCGGGGATTCGTCATGCATGACGTTCCTGGGACTGATGCGCTTCCGTGGTGAGGGGATGGCCGAGGACGAGGAGGCAGCCGTGGAGTTGTGGCATGAGGCTGCGGACAGGGACAACTCCGACGCGATGTTCTACCTCGGCGTATGCTGTGAGAAGGGTCTTGGCGGTTTGAAAAGGAACGTCAGGGATGCGGCCCGTTGGTACAGGATGGCCGACTATCACGGCAGTGTCAGTGCTTGCGGGAGCCTTGCCGCGCTGTACAGGAGGAGGCCCCTGCTGAAGATCCGCATGAAGACGATTGAGAAAGTTGAACAATACAAATGCAAACGCTATGGAAAAAGTATGTTTGGGAAAACTCGGTGAGACCATCACCGCCTATCTTTCCAACCCGGGGGTCACGATGCCTCTGGTGCTCGCCGGGAAGCCCGGAATGGGCAAGACGGAGGTCATAAAAAAAACTCTATGCTCGATGTGCCTGAGGCACAGGGAGCTCTGGAGCTTGCTGGACAGCGATTCTGTCGATGTGGATGATGTCGACGTGGCCCTTGTGCACACCCTGGACCCGGACAGGGTGAGGCTGGACCTCGGCTCGGTGATAGCGTTCCAGGCCCGCTTCGGCATCCCGGTCATCGTCAGCACACCGGTCGCCGATGAGACCGACCCTGTATGGAAGCAATTCGAGGGCAAGGTCATCCCGGTGGACTGCCAGCAGGCTTTCGGGAAGTTCGCCGACTGGGCGGAGGACACATGAAGATGGGAAGGCGGTCAGAAACGCCCGAGAGTACACCCGCTGCTCTTGGAGTTTCTGAAGAGAAACCCTTCCTTCTTCGAGAAGGACCGCTGGCACTCGCCCTTCATGATGGAGCAGATATCCCGCCGCTGGTGGGAGGCGACGGACATCATGTTGAAGGCAGTCAGGGAGGAAATCGGGGACGAAGAGATGGCGGCTGAGCTTAGGAAGATGCTATTTATCAAGGATATATAATAATACAAGACATGAAGAATATCAATCTCAGAAAACCTATCGACGACGCATACCGTGCCGAAGCACGGAAGTACCTCGCAGAGGCAGCTGCAGTCAGACTTGCAAGCATCCCGAAGGAGGAACGCTGCAACCATGATCCGGACGTCCTGCTTCGCAAGTGCATGCCGAGGGTCAGGATGAAACTGTATCACCTGGCCCTCAGGCGGAACATGGTCGAAGTGACGAGGCGGCGTCTTCACAAGAGCGGCGAGGATGTGTACCACCGCGAGACCCGGGATCCGGAGCTCTTCGACCTGCCTGAAGAACTTTTGGATATCAGGAAACTTGTTCCTGACTGGCGCTCCGTCATCAAGGCTGGTTATGGCATCGGCAGTTAAGTACTTTCCTCGTTGAAGATCATGCGCTTTTGTTGATTGACAATTTATTACAAAGGCGAAATTGCTATCGAATGCTTTTTTGAGGAAAATACTACTGCCATCTTATGTCCACAAATGTCCATTGGAGTAACCACTCCGGTACAGTTCTGCTGACGCCTCCTTATTTGATAGCTCCTTTCAATTTTTCTCGTAGATCTTTGTCACACGCAAAAATATAAAGGCCTTTGGTACCTCTAGTCAAAAGTACTCTTAATTCGTGTTGTGAGATAACATCGGTCACATTTACAATCGTTCCATCTTGCAATGTCCGATTGCCAGTCATTTTATCCCAAGCACGCTTCTTTTCATCAAACCAAATCTTTTTCGTCACTTTATTGTAACGTATAGATGGACCGAGTATTACCCCGGCAAAAGCCAGATCAAATCCTTGAATTGTAAATGTTGACCCAGCCTCATTTATCGAATAATCTTTTTCCGCCCAGTCCAAAGCATCATATCTACGCTTCTGTCTTTTTTTCAGCGTCGGTTGCATGTCAACATGATATATCTGTTCATTCCAAGGAAGAGTCCACCCGTTATATTCAACCTGCCAATACTTCTGTGAGGCGGGCGCAGGCTTCTTGTCGATATATTCCCAATCATATGATGCAATAATCCTCGATAGCTGAGTTTCATCCTTAGAGGCCTTGGCTTTAATAGCATCGTGAAGAGCAACCGGGGAATCGAAGATCTTTACTTCATAACCAATATCATCCTGACTCTTTGCATTTAATGTCAAATCCTTTATTTCTAAGGTCTTAGAAAAAGCATCCACCCATTCCATAGTCTCTGTAGAGCAATTCATCCTCAGCTGATTGACCAACTGGATATAATTGTATTTGCCTGCCGCTGGATCGGGTCCTTGATTCTTTGCCAGCTCTCGCTTCTTAACCATATAATCCATAGTGGAAATCTGGCCCTTATGAAGAATCTGGTTTTCGTCGAACATTATCACCGTGACCCTGGCTCTCTTCATTATCTCATCCAATTGAGGATCTTTAAATTTCTTGTCAAAAGCTTGATTGGTCTGATTCCATAGCAGATGAGCCTCATCCACAAAAACCAAGTCAACAATCTTTTTAGTGTCTGGCAAATACTCGTCACCTGAACTATTCATCACGGAACGATCCTTAATAAATTTCGTTGGAACTTGAACTATATCATCAGAGTAACCAAGTTTTCTGGCCATATTCTTATAAAGGCCTCTTTGTTCATCATGATTTATTAGTAGATAACCAGATACCCCCAAACTCTTTAATAGTACATTTTCCATAATCTCATAAAACGTACTGCTCGTCAATACCGTCTTGCCGGTGCCAGCTTCACCTTCAACAAAAACAAGTTGGTTTTCCTTTTCATTAAGGATAGCATCTACCGTCCTGTCGATTATCAGCTGCTTTGCTCTTTTCTGATCATCAGTAAGCTTATGATTAGGGGAAGCCTTATAGATAGCTGATTTTTGAATTGATGCCTCTGAGATAAATAAATCTGGGTTATCTTTTCTTAACTTTTTCCATATCATACTGAAGATATCATCAAAATTGTCATCTCCAGAATAAAAGCCTTGTGCATTGGTACGACCATTATGAGTATGCGCGGTTTCCATCGCGAGGCAGAAGTCGATCAGCTTATTCTCTATATCGAGTGTCAGTGATTTATGAAACAACTTATGGCCGAAGAAATAAACGGTCGGTATCACTGGATTACCTTTGTCATCGAGATCTTCAAGCATATGGTACTGCCAGTTTCCGACTTTCCTTTTCTCCTTTGGAACTCTAGCAGCAGCCCAATGCTCTTTGGTCCTGGCAACAATATCATTCGTCTCTCCAACATAGATACTCCAAGTTCCATTTATTATGTCAAAGTTGTTTCTCCAGACATGAATATAAATTGCAGGATGGCTAAGGAGCAAATCTGCGTCCGCTCCTTTTGTTGCCTTGATGTCATCAACCAAAGTGTCAAGATAGCCTGGAACCTCCTGTGTCTTGTAAAAAATTGGTTTGATAGATGTTGGCATACTCTTCTATATCTTTATAACTTATTGTATTTCGTTGATACACCCTTCGCCTTGTCGATGGGGTACTTCTTCTCTGAGATGTCAATCTTCCTGTTAACGACATCAATAATGTCTACATTGAGTACATGTGCCATCTGTAGGCAATAATTTGTCACGTCGGCCAGTTCTTCAAGGACATCTTCAATGTCATAGTTATCATTCCACTGAAAACACTCAAGCAGCTCTCCTGCTTCGATAGAAATAGACTTTGCCAGATTTGAAGGAGAATGAAATTGATCCCACTCTCTTTCTTCATTGAATCTCTTTATTCTTGCTGATAATTCATCCAATCGTTCCATACATGACCTTGGTGGTTTTTACCTTAGTTTGGTAGTTACATCTTTCATTGGGAATTGATAGCATTTCATGCAATTCGCACAAGATTTTCCTTCACAATCTTCGAGACCTGGCTCGTTGTTTTCTGTCGCATAATATACTGGCAAACTCCATTTTTTAGCGATATCTTTTGCGTCATCAGCAGTATCATCCATATAGCTGGCGATAATATGAATATTAAAATCCGACAATTGAAGATTATCTCTATTACCCACATAATCTACGATCTCTTCAGTATGTTTGTGATAATATTCACATGCATAATCATATATTTCCTTAAGCCCCTCTTGGTCACTTAATACATTATCCAATATTGAAAAGGATTTTGTATAAGCGACAAATTCATATTGTTTCCCGAAGAATTTTGTTATCAATGCGATTCTCAACCATTTTTTCAAATATTCCTCCGAATAAAAATCTCCGCTTGGATGAATTCTAATTATCACTCTTTCATTCTGCTTAGGTCTTTTATTAATAATCTCATCAACCATCCGCCCGACAAAACCATCTTGAACCGATAAGAACCAATTCAACTTCCTGAAATAGACGACAGCAGATTCCCGACCATTTTGCGTATGCCTTTTCTCTGGTGCTTTTTGGTAACAATATTGTCGACATATTCCAGTTCCCCCTGGGCAAGTTAGCTTTCTAGGCAAACTGAATGTAAAGAATTTAACCCCTGGTTCCTCTCTAACAGGTTTCTTCCTCCCAAGAAATAAATTGTTGCTTTTTAATCTGGCAGTTCCTTTTACCACTTTTAGCAATATATCTTTTTCTTTGACAGTAAGATTCTTGATATCACATAAAGAACTGCACTTTATTAAGATTTTTTCTGCTTCAGTACTAATAGGCATATCTTCTTTTTTCTTAATTACCAATAATCCTTCTTACATTACGTTTCTAAAAATAAAACAAATATTTGAAAAATTATTGAATGAGTTATTCCTTTCAACTTGATTATCTCCCATATTATTATCCATTGGGATGTACAAGCATTGCATTTTTATCCAAATTCAGCAAAAACAACAATCGGACAAACAAAATATCTTTGTTCATCCGATTGATTATTAGATATTTAAGCCTTTCGCAGGCGCTTAGTATTCCTCCTCGTTGAAAAAGAAGTCGTCTTTGGTAGGGTAGTCTGGCCAGATGTCTTCGATGCTCTCGTATATCTCGCCATCGTCCTCAAGCTCCTGGAGGTTCTCCATCACTTCTTCCGGGGAACCGGAGCGGTTCGCGTAATCTATCAGTTCGTCTTTGGTTGCAGGCCATGGTGCATCGTCGAGACTGCTTGCAAGTTCCAGTGTCCAGTACATAGTCTAAATCTTTTAGTGTTCCGGCGGCAAATATATATAAAAAAACAAAATATTATCATTTGTCCGGAATAAACTTGAAAACTTGTTTATAACTCCGGAAATGCTGACAGACAACGCCGTCCGGACTGCCATCTGTCATACGGCAATCCATTCTCCAATAATCGTACCCGACGGCGGCCCCGGTCGATCTTTTTGACGGCGTGGATGTCTTTTACTGCGATAAAATTGCTAATTTTGCGGTTGGAACGCCGGAATCGGCCGAATTGTGTCTTTTCCCGACTGTTCCGTCAATCGCAAAATAATGTGACAATATGGCATACAAGAGAATTGATCAGTACGATGTCGATACCACAGCGGAAATCGCCGCCCACGTCAAGGAGGTCCTGAGGCTCCTCGGGGAAGACAGCGGCAGGGAAGGCCTGGTAAAGACCCCGGAGAGGGTTGCGAAGTCCTTGCAGTTTCTGACCAAGGGTTATGAGGAAGACGGCGTGGCCATCATCCAGAGCGCGATGTTCGACGAGCAGTACCAGCAGATGGTGCTGGTCAAGGATATCGACATGTACAGCATGTGCGAGCATCATATGCTTCCGTTCATCGGCAAGTGCCATGTCGCGTATATCCCAAACGGCAAGATCACCGGTCTCAGCAAGATTGCAAGGGTGGTCGAGACCTTCGCCAGAAGACTTCAGGTGCAGGAAAGGCTGACAGTGCAGATCCGCGACTGTATCCAGGAGGCCCTGCATCCACTCGGAGTCGCCGTCGTGATCGAGGCCACGCATAGCTGCATGGTCCTGCGCGGCGTTGAGAAAGCCAACTCCCTGACCACAACATCCGCCTTCAGCGGAATATTCCTGAGCGACGAACGCACCAGGAACGAGTTCCTGAACCTTATCAAGCGTTAGCTCGCTTCCCGGAGTTCGGCCGATAAGCCCGTCAGCGGGACAGGAGCTTCAATTCGTAATCAGCCTTGATCTTGTCGATGATTGCGCAGACGACCTTGTATGCGCGCGATTTTTCCGTATACACTGCCGGAGCCGCGAATGCGACACGGCCTTGGCGCTTGAGCTTCATCGCCGCGGCCTTCTTCTTGTCGTTCGACGGGTCATAAACAGCTATCGAATGGCCGCCGAACATGCCCACGATCTTCATGCAAGGCACGTCCGTGTCTCCATCGCCGAAATAGATCATGTGCGAGAACGGGATGCGCTTCTTGTCGTCCGACATCGATGAATTGACCTTCTTGGCATCGCGGGACGAGAATATGCCCTTGCTTATCTTGAAAAGGAACTGGGTCTTGGCCGTGAAGTCGACCGCTATGCCCGGCCATTCCGCCATGCCGTCTTCGCTGTAGATGAACGAACCGGCGAATATGTGCTTGAACTCGCCGGAGATCTCGCTTCCTTCGATGATCTCCTTCAGACCGCTCGAATTGATGTAATGCTCGATGACCACGCCGTGCTTCCTGCCGTAGTCGTTGATCATCTTGAACCACTCGCGGACTCCGTCGTAGAGCTTGATGTTGGCCCCGAAGCGCTTGAAATCCTCATGCCTGAGTGCTATGCCGTTCTTCCTGGCCTCGTCGAACATAAGCTTCATGTACGCCAGGACATTTGACGCGTCCTGCCCGATGGCTATGTTGTCGGACAGGGTCCAGAACTCCTCCGGAGTCTTGCCCACCGCCTGGATGAAGCCGAATTCCTGCATGTTTCCCGGGGAAAGCGTCCCGTCGAAGTCATAAATGAGTGCTACAATCGGTCTTTTCGCCATTTTTTCGCCACTTTTATATGGATTTCACCACCGGAATGCAAGTTTTTCGTCACAGAAGACATCAACCTGCCACACTCTCGGCGTTTTCACAAATATAATTAAAAAAGGCTATCAAGATTGCTTTTCCTTTCCTAATTTTGTGAAAGCAAAATCGTGATACATATGGACCAATACCTGAAAATTCTGGAATCCACCGTCAAAGCGAACTGGGATGCCGTTGCATTGGAAAACTATCGCGGCGAACAGTTCAAGTTCGGCGAGCTTGCATCAAATATCGAAAAATTCCACCTCTTCTTCGAGAAGGCCGGTGTTGCGAAGGGTGACCATATAAGTATATGCGCCAAGAACAATGCCCGCTGGGCTTTGTCCTTCCTGTCGATCAACACATACGGAGCAGTCGCCGTGCCTATCCTCTGCGATTTCCTCCCGGACAGCATACTCCACCTCGTGAACCATTCCGAGAGCGTGATGCTCTTCACCGACCGTGACATATGGAAGAAGATGGACCAGAGCCAGCTGCAGAATGTCAAGGCTGTCATCTGCGTCAACGACTTCACCCTTCTGTACAGCGCCGACCAGTCCATCACGTCCGCTTTCGAGACACTTCCGGATGCGTTCGACAGCAAGTACCCGATGGGATTCACACGCGAGAACGTGTCCTACGGCGTCGATGACGAGAAATCAGTCGCTGTCATCAACTATACATCCGGAACAACGAGCGCACCGAAAGGCGTGATCCTCCGCTACGAGTGTTTCAGCGCCATGGTCAACTACGCCATAACCAGAGTCAAGCCAGGCCCGGGACTGTCCGTCGTGTCCATGCTCCCTATGGGACATATCTACGGATTGTCGTTCGAATTCCTCTTCCCTCTGACATTCGGCGCCAGGATATGCTACCTCGGCAAGACACCGTCGCCGACCCTTCTGCTCAAGGCGATGGACGATGTCAAACCGTTCATGGTGGTGGCCGTACCTCTCGTGATGGAGAAAGTCTATAAGTCGAGCATCAAGCCTGTCATCAGCAGGTGGTACATGAAGGTCCTGCTCCATACTCCTCTTGTCAACCGTTTCATCTACAAGAGCATAGGAGACAAGGTCAAACTTGCGTTCGGTGGCAATGTGCGCCATTTCATCCTTGGAGGTGCAGCCTTGAATCCTGATGTCGAGAAATGCTTCAAGCGCATCGGCCTGCCTTACACGGTCGGCTATGGAATGACCGAGGCAGCCCCTCTGCTTGCGTATGAGGACTGGAAATCATACGTCCCGGGCTCCTGCGGCAAACCTGTCGCGTGCTGTCAGCTCCGCATCGATTCTGAGGATCCTCAGCACATCGCCGGGGAGATCCAGGCCAAGGGGACGAACATCTGCAGCGGCTATTTCAAGAATGAGGAGGCCAGCGCCAACGCATTTACGGAAGACGGTTTCTTCCGCACCGGCGATCTGGGCATAATGGACAAGGACGGCAATGTGTTCATCAAGGGACGCAGCAAGAACATGATCCTTTCTGCCAACGGACAGAACATCTACCCGGAGGAGGTCGAGGCCGTAATCAACAGCCAGAGCTATGTGTCAGAGTCGGTGGTTGTCGACCGCTCATCAAAGCTTGTTGCCCTGATCTACCTCGATGCCGATGCTATCAAGAGGGATGGCCTGGACAATGAAACCATATCCGACATCCCGGAGAACATCCGTGTCTCATCCAACAGGCTTCTGCCGAATTACAGCCAGATCACCAAGGTCGAGGTCATGACTGCCCCGTTCGAGAAGACACCGAAGATGAGCATCAAGCGCTTCCTGTACAAATAGTCATTGACAAAATGGCAGGTCGGTCGCTTTGGAATGCAAATTGATGTTGAGGAGCGTGAGGAATCACGTTCCTTTTTTTTGAAATCAAACGAAACAGATATGGAAAACAAAGGCAAAATCGGAGTAACCACCGAGAACATCTTCCCGGTGATCAAGCAGTTCCTTTATTCGGACAAAGAAATATTCCTTCGCGAGCTGGTCGCAAATGCGGTCGATGCCACGCAGAAGCTCAAGGCTCTGGCATCATGCGGCGATTTCAGTGGTGAACTCGGCGAACTCGCCGTTTCGATCGAGCTCGACGAAGCGGCCCACACCCTCAGGATAATCGACCGCGGTATCGGTATGACGGCCGAAGAAGTGGACAAGTACATCAACCAGATCGCTTTCTCGTCCGCCGGCGAGTTCCTTGAGAAGTACAAGGACCGCATCGGCAACATCATCGGCCACTTCGGCCTCGGTTTCTATTCCGCCTTCATGGTCGCTGACAAAGTGACAATCGACACTTTGAGCTGGAAGGACGGTTCCGAGGCTGTCAGGTGGAGCTGTGACGGCTCTCCTGAATATTCCATCGAGGCTTCTGACAAGGCAGACAGAGGAACTGTCATCACCCTTTATATCTCTGATGACTCCAAGGAGTATGCAGAGAAGCAGGCCATCTCCCGTCTGCTCGGCAAGTATTGCAAGTTCATGCCCGTGCCGGTCATCTTCGGCAAGCAGCAGGAGTGGAAGGACGGCAAATATGAGGATACGGACAAGGACAACGTCATAAACAATGTCGAGCCCCTCTGGACCAAGAGCCCGGCAGACCTCAAGGACGAGGACTATCTCGGTTTCTATAAGGACCTCTATCCTATGGAGGAAGAACCGATGTTCCACATCCATCTCAATGTGGACTATCCTTTCACGCTCACGGGCATCCTGTATTTCCCGAAGATCAAGGAGCACATGTCCATCTCCAAGAACAAGATCCAGCTGTACTGCAACCAGATGTTCGTCACGGACCACGTGGACAACATAGTGCCGGACTTCCTTACACTTCTCCATGGCGTCATCGATTCTCCGGATATCCCGCTCAATGTCAGCAGAAGCTACCTCCAGAGCGACTCCAATGTCAAGAAGATCAGCACCTACATCACCAAGAAGGTGGCAGACCGCCTCGAGGACATATTCAAGGAGCAGAGAAGCCAGCTTGAAGAGAAATGGGACAACATCAAGCTTTTCATCGAATACGGCATGCTCACCGATGAGAAGTTCTGCGAGCGTGCGATGAAGTTCGCCCTCCTGAAGAACACCGACGCCAAGTATTTCTCGTTCGACGAATACAAGACCGCCGTCGAGCCTGCCCAGACCGACAAGGACAAGAAGGTCGTCATGCTCTATGCGACCGACTGTGAGAAGCAGTATTCGTTCATCGAGCAGGCCAAGAACATGGGCTACGATGTGCTCCTGATGGACTGCGAGCTTGATTCGCATTTCGTGAACCTCCTGGAGCAGAAGCTCGAGAACGTTCGCTTCGCACGCGTGGATTCCGACAGCATCGGCAACCTCATCCCGAAGGAGGACAAGGCCAGACCGGAGATGTCGGAGGATGACAGCAAGGCGCTTACGGAGATTTTCAAGGCCGTGCTTCCTGGGGAGTATGAGTATCAGGTCGAGGCTCAGAACCTTGGCGAGAACAACGCTCCTGTCGTCATCACCCAGAGTGAGTTCCTCCGCCGTTACCGCGAGATGAGCGCAATCGGAGGCGGCATGAATTTCTACGGCCAGATGCCTGAGGCGTACAACATCATCGTAAATATGGAGAACCCGGTCATCGCCAAGATATGGAATGCCCATAAGGAGGACAGCCGTGAGTCGGCCGAATTCGCAAAGGACAACGATCTGCTGAAGCAGGCGGCCGATCTGGCGCTCCTTTCATGCGGCCTGCTCAAGGGCAAGGCCTTGAACGATTTCATCGCCAGAAGCCAGGCTCTCCTCGAAAAATAGTCTATGAAGGCAAAGAAGATATTGCTCGTCTCTGCGCTCCTGTCGGTCGCCTTGGCCGCAAGGGCGCAGAGCGCGCGTGAACTGATCGAGCAGGATACCAGCCGCATCGCATGCCAGCTGCACCATTATGAGGTGCCCGATTTCCTTGACACAAAGGCTCCGGCCGGTTACAAACCTTTCTATGTGAGTCATTTCGGCAGGCACGGCAGCCGCTATCATACCTCGGACCGAGCTTTTGCCGGGACAGTCAAGGAGCTCCGCGCCATGGATGGGCAGGGCTTGCTGACGGACACTGGCAAGAGTTTCCTCCGGGACATGGAGGCTTTCGATGCTGCTCATCAGGGCATGGGCGGATATCTCACACAGCGTGGCAGCAAGGAGCACCAGGGGGTCGCTACGAGGCTGTACGAGAGGTGCCCGAAGATGTTCAAGCAGAAGGACAGGAAGGAAGTGCTGGCTGTCTCCAGTACCGTGGTCCGCTGCAACCAGAGCATGATGAACTTCTGCACAGCTCTGAAAGGCAAGGCTCCGGATCTGGATATCGCCTATTATACCAATGGTCGCACGGATGAAAACCTGACACGGGTCGCAGGTGGCAAGCCTGTCCGTGAGGATCCGGACAACGGCCTGGCGGTCATAGATTCCCTCAAGCGCGCTCTTTTCCGGATCGACCGCGTGGCCATGGAAATGTTTACTGACACTTCCCGGGCCGCTGGTCTGGTCAAGGGACATGACCTTGTCAACTTTTTCTTCCATGCGCTCGACCTGGGCAGCATCGACCAATGTCTGGATGAACAGATGCCTCATGTTTATGGCTATTTCACCATGGATGAGCTCTATGCGTTCTGGCGGGTCAAGAACGCCATGGCGTTGAACGCGCATGGATTCAGCTACGAGAATCGCGAGGTCCTGCGCAGATGCGGCAAGTTCATCGTTTCCGACATTCTCGAAAAGGCCGATGATGCCCTCCGGGAAGGGAGCGGAAAGGTCGCTGACTTCAGGTTCAGCCACGACGGGGGAGTGCTTCCGCTGGCGTTTTACCTCAAACTTGAGAAACATGAGACGGCATATCGCCTCGGCACTGAATGGGAGTACGGATGGTACGGATTCCAGTACATTCCGATGTGCACTAACATCCAGATGATCTTCTACAAGAACAGAAAGGGTGATGTGCTGGTGAAGTTCCTCCACAATGAGCGTGAGACCACTCTCGCTGAGGTCGCTCCGTGCTATGGCCCTTATTACAGGTGGACCGATCTGAGGCCTTATCTGGAAAAACTGGCCCAACTGGATTGCTGATCTGGAATTCGTTGAAAAAAAGTTGAAAAAGTCGGTTCCGTTTGATGCGAAACCGACTTTATATGATTAAATTTGCAGGCAAATTATTTTGCTATGTCATTTATTGATGAAAGAATCGCCATTGACGGTCTGACTTTTGACGATGTATTGCTGATTCCGGCATATTCGGAGGTCCTTCCACGCGAAGTCAATCTCCGTACACGTTTTTCAAAGAACATCGAACTCAACATCCCTATCGTGTCCGCAGCCATGGACACTGTCACCGAAGCCACCATGGCTATCGCTCTTGCGAGGCAGGGAGGCATAGGTGTCATCCACAAGAACATGTCCATCCAGGCTCAGGCAGCTGAGGTCCGCAAGGTCAAGAGAGCCGAGAACGGCATGATCGACAGCCCTGTCACCATCTCTGCCGACAGCACTGTCGGTGACGCCCTCAACCTGATGGCGGAGAACCGCATCGGAGGCATTCCTGTAGTCGAGGATGACGGACGTCTTGTCGGTATCGTGACCAACAGGGATCTCCGTTTCCAGAATGACAATTCCCGTAAGATCGCGGAAGTGATGACCTCCAAGGGACTTATCACCATCACCGAGGACAAACGCGACAGGGAGTATGTCCGCAACATACTGCAGGAAAACAAGATAGAGAAACTTCCTGTTGTGGACCAGGATGGCAAGATCGTTGGTCTCATCACTTTCAAGGACATAACCAAGGAGCAGATCCATCCAAACGCATGCAAGGATTCCAAGGGACGTCTCAGGGTCGCCGCCGGTATCGGTATCACGGCTGACGCTGTGGAGAGAGTCAAGGCCCTCGTTGCTGAAGGAGTGGATGCTGTCGTCCTTGACAGTGCCCACGGACATAGCAAGGGCGTTCTTGACAAGCTCAAGGAGATAAAATCCATATTCCCTCATCTCGACGTTGTCGTAGGCAACATCGCGACAGCAGAGGCTGCGAAGGATCTCGTCGCTGCAGGAGCTGACGGTATCAAGGTCGGTATCGGACCTGGCTCTATCTGCACCACCAGGATCGTGGCCGGTGTCGGTGTCCCTCAGCTTACTGCCATCTACAACTGCGCATGCGTGGCCAGGGAGGCTGGTGTGCCGGTGATTGCTGATGGTGGCCTGCGTTATTCAGGTGACGTGGTCAAGGCACTCGCCGCCGGTGGAGACTGCGTGATGTGCGGCTCGATGTTCGCCGGCACAGAGGAGGCTCCAGGCGAGACCATCATCTACAACGGTCGTAAGTTCAAGACATACAGAGGAATGGGTTCGCTCGACGCAATGGCGGCCGGATCCAAGGACAGATATTTCCAGGACAAGGAAACCGAGACCAAGAAGCTCGTTCCGGAAGGAATTGTAGGTCGCGTGCCTTACAAGGGCACCCTGGAGGAGACGGTATACCAGCTGATCGGCGGTCTCCGCTCAGGTATGGGCTATTGCGGTGCGCACAACCTTGCCGAGTTGAAGAATGCGAAGTTCACCAAGGTGACTGCAAGCGGCATGACCGAGAGCCATCCTCATGATGTGACAATCACAAAAGAAACCCCTAATTATACAAGAGGAGAGTAATATATGTACAATGGTGAAAAACTGAATACGAAGCAGTTCATCGAGGACGCTATCGTAGAGATCAAGAACCAGGTAGGCAGCGATACTGTCGTGCTGGGACTTTCTGGTGGTGTCGATTCTACTGTCACCGCCCTTCTTATCGACAAGGCTGTCGGACATCAGCTCGTCTGCATTTTCGTCGACCATGGTCTTCTCAGGAAGAATGAGTTCGAGGATGTGCTCAAGAATTATGAGAGTCTTGGACTTAACGTAGTCGGTGTCCGCGCCGCCGACAGGTTCTTTGCTGCATGCAAGGGCATCACTGATCCGGAACTGAAGCGCAAGGCTATCGGCAAGACCTTCATCGATGTCTTCGCCGACGAAGCCCGCAAGGTCAAGGATGCCAAGTGGCTTGCTCAGGGCACCATCTGGCCGGATATCGCCGAGTCTCATTCCGACAAGGGCGTCATCAAGAGCCATCATAATGTGGGTGGACTTCCTGAGGACCTTCATTTCGGCCTCGTAGAGCCTCTCAAGTATCTTTACAAGTTTGAAGTACGTGAGGTTGGAGCAGCTCTCGGTCTCGATCATCTGTTCCTCGGACGTCATCCTTTCCCGGGTCCGGGCCTTGGAGTACGCTGCCTTGGAGAACTTACTCCTGAGCGCGTCCATATCCTTCAGGAGGCGGATGCCGTGTTCATCAACAATCTTCGCGAGGCAGGTCTTTATGACCAGATCTGGCAGGCTGCCGTCGTCCTTCTCCCTGTCCGCAGCACCGGTATCACCGACGGTCATCGTACGTTCGACAACGTGGTAGCTCTCCGTGCCGTCAATTCGATCGATGCAGTGACCGCCGACGTGGTCAAGATTCCATTTGAACTGCTCGTCAAGACAGCCCAGGATATCGTCGCCCAGGTCGACGGCGTCAACCGCGTAGTTTACGATGTCACACCGAAACCACCGGCAACGATCGAGTGGGAATAAATCGAAATAAGTGAAGAAAAGCCGCGGTATATTTTATTCCGCGGCTTTTTTTTCATATATTGGTCTCGAATTGGTTGTTTTAGTGTATTATTATTAATTTATTCAATCATGAGAGTCGCGATTGTTGGTGCCAGTGGCGCCGTAGGTCAGGAATTCCTGAAGGTTTTGGAGGAAAGAAATTTTCCTGTCGATGAACTTCTTCTTTTCGGTTCGGGTCGCAGTGCCGGCCGCAAGTACAAGTTCCGTGGCAAGGACGTCGAGGTCAAACTGCTCCAGCACAACGATGATTTCAAAGGCGTGGATATCGCTTTCACCTCGGCCGGCGCCGGTACTTCCAAGGAATTTGCCGAGACCATCACAAAGTTCGGTACAGTGATGATCGACAATTCGAGTGCGTTCCGTATGGACGAGGATGTGCCTCTGGTCGTTCCTGAATGCAATGCCGAGGATGCACTCGTGCGTCCACGCGGCATCATTGCCAATCCGAACTGCACCACGATCATGATGGTGGTCGTCCTCAAGCCTATCGAGGAACTCTCCCATATCACCAGGATACATGTCGCCAGCTATCAGTCAGCGTCGGGAGCCGGAGCGCAGGCCATGGCCGAACTTCAGCAGCAATATGCGGACATCGTGGCCGGCAATCCTGTAAAGACAGAAAAATTCGCTTATCAGCTGGCCTACAATGTGATTCCGCAGATCGACGTGTTTACCGACAACGGATATACCAAGGAGGAGATGAAGATGTTCAACGAGACCCGCAAGATCCTTCACTCCGACGTGAAATGCTCTGCGATGTGCGTCCGCATCTCTTCTCTCCGCTCTCATTCCGAGGCTGTGTGGGTCGAGACCGAAAAGCCTCTTGACGTCGAGACCGTGCAGAAGGCGATTGCCGCTGCACCAGGACTCACGCTTCAGGATGACCCTGCGACCAAGACTTATCCTATGCCGCTCTTCACCGGAGGCAAGGATGATGTTTTCGTGGGCCGTATCCGCAAGGATATCTCTTGCGAGAACGGTCTCACCTTGTGGCTTTCCGGCGATCAGATCAAGAAGGGTGCGGCTCTCAATGCCGTCCAGATCGCCGAGTACCTTATTTCATGTGGCAATATCAGATAAAACCGAGACAGTATGCTTAGCCGACAGATCGTAGACAAACTTAGAACTATCCAGACTCCGTTTTATCTTTACGATATCGATTTGCTGAAACAGACACTTCAGAGCATGGTGTCCATGGCCGACAGATACGGCTATATCGTGCATTATGCCATCAAGGCCAATTATGACCCGTACATCCTGCAGATCATACGCAGTTTCGGTCTGGGTATCGATTGTGCCAGCGGCAATGAAGTGCGGTGCGCGATCGAGGCCGGCTTCGATCCCAAGAAGATCGTATACGCCGGGGTGGGGAAGCGTGACCATGAGATACGCTATGCCATCGAGACCGGAATTTTCGCCATCAACTGCGAATCCATCGAGGAGTTGAAGGTCGTCGACCAGTTCGCGGCTGAGGCCGGCAAAGTCGTGCAGGTGGCCTTACGCATCAATCCGGACATCGATCCGAAGACCAACCATTGCATCGATACCGGCCAGGCGGACAGCAAGTTCGGCATCTCCTATGAGGAGGTGCTTTCGCTCAGCGAGGAAATCAAGGCTTTGAAAAACGTCGATGTCAGAGGAATGCATCTGCATATCGGTTCGCAGATCAGGGAACTGCATGTGTTCGAGTATCTCTGCAACAAGGTGAACGCCATAGTCGACTGCCTCACAGAACACGGTTTCAATCTGGATTTCGTGGATGTCGGCGGCGGCCTCGGCGTCAACTATGACGTGCCAGAGAACGAGCCTGTGCCTAATTTCGCTTCGGTTTTCTCCATCATAAACTCTCACCTCAAGGTCGGTGACCGCAAGATCCACTTCGAATTCGGTCGCGCAATCGTTGCCGAGTGCGGTGAACTCATCACAAAGGTCCTGTTCAACAAGACCACTGCAACCGGCAGGAAACTGGTGATTGTCGATTCCAGCATGACGGAGTTGATACGTCCGGCGTTGTACGGCTCATACCACAATATCGAGAACATCACCTCCCATTCCGATCGTCACGAGAGGTACACCATCGTGGGGACAGCTTGCGAATCGACGGATGTCTTCGATGAGAACATCACACTTCCGCTCACCGCAAGAGGTGACCTGCTGACCATCAAGACAACTGGAGCATACGGAATGTCGATGGCTTCGAGGTACAACCTCCACGACATCCCGCAGGCGGTCTACAGTGACAAGCTCTGATCGGGGGATTTTATTTCGTAACGTATTTCTCGGGGTGCTTCGCCGTAAGGTGGAGCGCCTCGTACATTTCCTGGATACGGTCAGTGTCCTGGCGGGCGTTGTCGGTGATCTCAAATCTCTGACCGATGCCGATGTGCTTGGTCTTCCAGTCGAAGAAGCCGAGATAGACCGGACAATTCATGGCCTTGGCAATCATGTGATAGCCCATCTTCCATTTGTGCACGGCTTTTCTTGTACCCTCGGGGGCGATGCAAAGATGGAATTCTCCTTCCGCCTTCTCCATCTGGCTGATCACGCTCCGGACGATGGTCGCTCCGTTGCTCCTGTCGACAGGAATGCATCCGACCTTCTTCATGAGACCGGCGATAGGCCATTTGAAGAACTCCTGCTTTATCATAATGTGCGCAGTATGCCCTATGCTTGTGTAGAAGAGGTAGGAAACGAAGAAATCACCTATGCAGGTATGCGGGACACCAAGGATGACGCACTCCTTCTCTGGAGCCGCGCCGCCGTCGATGGTCCAGCCCAGCCGTTTCAGGATCCAGCCGCAGAATTTTGACCAATTGGAAAGCATAGCCTAGATGTTTACGTCCTCGAGTTCTTCCTCGCTCCTCAGGTTTTCCCTGATGAAGTTCTGTCTGTCGATGGTGTTGTCACCCATGTAGAACTCCATGATGTTGGAGATGGACTCCTCATCTGACAGTTTCACGAGGTCGAGTCTCATGTTTTCGCCTATGAAATCTACGAATTCATTGGAGGAGATCTCTCCGAGACCTTTGAATCGTGTGATCTCTATGCCGCTCTTGAGCTCGTTCATGGCCGCCTCTTTCTCGTCGATCGAGTAGCAGTACCTTGTCGCCTTCTTGTTGCGGACGCGGAACAGAGGGGTCTGGAGTATATGCACATGGCCTCTTCGGATGAGGTCCGGATAGTATTTCATGAAGAATGTGAGCACGAGCATCCTGATGTGCATACCATCATCATCGGCATCGGTTGCCACGATGATGTTGTTGTATCTCAGGTTTTCGAGGTCGTCCTCCACTCCGAGAGCGGAAATGAGCAGGTTGAGCTCTTCGTTCTCGGCGACTTTCTTGCGGCTTTCCTTGTAGCAGTTGATAGGCTTTCCACGGAGAGAGAACACCGCCTGGTTGTTGGCGTTGCGCACTTTCGTGATGGTTCCGCTCGCGGAATCACCCTCGGTTATGAATATGCTGGAACGCTCGATGTCGTCCTGGTTCTTGCCGTTGGCCTTGTCGTTGTAATGGAACCTGCAGTCGCGGAGTTTCTTGTTATAGACGTTGGCCTTCTTGTTCTTCTCCCTGGTCTTTTTCTGTATGCCCTGGATCTCTTCTCTCTCCTTCTGCGAGTCCTTGATCTTCTCCTCGATCCTGGAGACGATGTCCATATGCATGTGGAGGTAGTTGTCAAGGTTCTTGGCGACGAAGTCGTTCACAAAGCTGCGGATGGTCGGGCCGATGTCCGCCTTGATGCCGCCATGCTCGTCCTTCTCCTGCTTCTCCCACATGTAGTTGGACCCGAGCTTGGTCTTGGTCTGTCCTTCGAAGTTAGGCTCCTGGATCTGGATGCTGATTGCTCCCACGATGCCCTGACGGCAGTCTTCAGGGGCGTAATTCTTCTTGAAGAAGTCCTTGAGGGTCTTTGCAATGGCTTCACGGTATGCGGCCAGATGGGTTCCTCCGTCCCTGGTGTTCTGGCCGTTGACGAACGATGCGATGTTCTCGCCGTAGGCATTGCCGTGCGAGAGCACGATCTCGATGTCTTCGCCCTCGAGGTGGATCGGCGGATAGAGAGGCTCCTCGGAGAGATTCTCGTTCACGAGATCGAGCAATCCGTTCTCAGACTTGTATGAAACGCCGTTGAACACGAGCGTGAGCCCTTTCTTGAGGTAGGAGTAGTTCTTGATCATCGGCACGACATAGTCGAGATTGTATGAGAAGTAGGCGAACATGAAATTGTCCGGCACGAACTCCACGAGCGTTCCGTTCTTCTCCTTGGTCTCACCCTCACCGCTTTCCTTCAGCTCGCCGCGTTCGAAACGTGCCCATGAGCACTGGCCGTTCTGATGTGAGCAGACATAGAAGGTCTCGGACAAGGCGTTGACCGCCTTGGTGCCGACGCCGTTCAAGCCCACGGATTTCTTGTATCCCTTGGTATCGAACTTACCTCCGGTGTTGAGGATGCTGACCGCCTTGACCACTGATTTAAGCGGAATGCCGCGGCCGTAGTCCCTGACCTTGACGGCGTGGTTATCAGTTATATCGATTGTCACCTGTTTGCCGAATCCCATCGAAAACTCGTCCACCGAGTTGTCGATGATTTCCTTGAGGAGGACATAGATGCCATCTCCCGGGTTGCTTCCGTTGCCGAGCCGGCCGATGTACATACCCGGGCGCATTCGTACGTGCTCGACACCTTCCAGCGTGCGGATATTTGCGTCTGTGTAGTTGGTTTCTGCCATTATATCAGTCTCTAATCTTCTATTATAACAAAGCGGTGATGCCTGCCGCAGCGACAGCCAATGCCAGCTTGATCAATTTGCCCTTGACCCAGGAAGACTTGCTCACCGACAGCAGCGGCAGCCCGGCGTGGCCTTCCTGCATGATGCAGTTCGCGATGAGTACAGGAAGCGGGAGCAACCCGTCCGCAAACATCGTCACGAAAACCATATGGGGACCGGATTGAGGTATGAATCCGACCACGATGGCGATCAGTATGCTGATTATCGTGTTGTCCTTGATCCACTGGCCCAGATCCACGTATTGCTCGAGGACCGCAACGGCGAGCAGTACGCCGAATGTCCATGCGAACACTTTGAGCGAATGCGGCAGGATGTGCAGCAGATGCTCTTTCATGCTGTCACCGTGGTCGTGCCCCGCTCCCGGGATTTCGGCCGAAAGGTACGATACTTCACCTTTGTGCGCCTTGGTCACGGCGTCCGTGACGAATCCGGCCGCGATGCCGAGTACCAGCAGGACTGCGATGATGGCCACCGCCTTCCCAGGGAACAACGCCAGCATCAGGAAGGCCTCGTCGCCGGCAGTCGCCACCATCATGGCCAGCAGTGCTCCGAACGAGAACATCCCTCTGGAATACATCGATACGCTGAAATAGCCTCCCGCACATCCGGGAATGGCTCCGAGGACGGCCGATCCTATGATCTGCCCGGCTCTCGTCTTCCTGAGCGAGTCCTGGACCTTGCCCTTGAGCAGGAAGTCCAGAGCTTCGATTGCAAGCATCAATGCCGTGACCACCAGGGTTATGGTGATCGATTCTTTGATTATGTCAAGCCAGTCTATTGTCATTTGATGTATCCGTTGATGTAAAGGTTGACCATCGGTCTGAGAGGGGAGTTGGTCGTGAGTGTCACGATGAACAGCACTTCGCCTGAAGGGAGACCCTTGGTGTCGAGCACTGCCTTGATCTTGCCGGAACCGCCGGATCTGATGTCCTTGATATCCTCGACCACGACCCTGCGGCTGTCGGAATCTGCTTTGTAGACCTTAAGCACGTCCTTGCCTATGTTCTTGCAGTCGAATGCGACCTCCACCTTCGTCCCGGCCTTGACCTGGTTGAAGGTGAATGTGCTGGACGTGAACATAGGGTTCGGACCGGCCGATCTCTGCTCTTTGCTGAGGGCGCTGAAATCTTCCTTGGTGAACGCATAGAAACCTATGCGGCTCTTTCCCGCTCCGATCTCAGGGTTCGGCTCGGAAACTATCGCTTCCGCACCTCTCTCGGGTTTCGTTTCTTTTTGTTTGATGATTTCCGCCGCGTAGGACTTGCCGTTTATCACCGGCGTAGCATAGTACCAGTTCTTGCCCCAATGGCCCCTGTCGGTGGTGATGGTGTATGTCAGGGTCGTGGTCTGACCGGCCGGAACAGGATTCTGGTCAAGCTTGATGACCAGGCCGTCGGAGACGTTGTCAAAGGTGATCCTGGCAGGACTAGATGACAGATTGGCAATCTTCATCTCGCCGCTCTTCTGCTGTCCCTGAAGCACGTTCCCGGCCTTGATCTCGGCGCTGCGCATGCCCAAGGCTCCGAAATGGACCGGGTATGTCTCGCCCAGCGGCAGTTTCTTCTCCAGCACTACGCCTCTCAAGTGGAGGATCACCGGCTGCTTGGTTTCGGTGATGTACGCAGTGAGAGTCTTGTCGAAAGGGTACGGGCCTTCGTCGTTCTTGTATGTCGCGGATATGGTGCCTGAGGCTCCAGGCTTGATGCTTTCGCGGCTCCAGCTCACGTCTGTGCAGCCGCAGGACGAAACCACGTTCATGATGGTGATGTCCTTGCGGGAAGTGTTGGTCACCTTGAATGAGCAGCTCACAGGCCCCTGGGACATCTGTATGTCTCCGAAATCATACACGGTGCGGTCGATTGTGGCGACATCGCCCAGTTTGGTCTGCGCTGAAGCATTGCCTGCAAAGATACAGGCAATCAATATGGCCGTGAACAATTTCCTCATAGTGTCAAGCATACCAGCAGTTTTTTACTGTCCGTGACAAATATCCTTCAAAGTTACAAATTCTTTTTCAATACCTTCAGTGATTTTGCCATCCAATTCAAAACTGTTTCAGAAAAAGAATTGATTTGCTTTAGTCAAAACAGAGTTTTATATTTGCACAGTATTTGCAAAGGATATTACTATTAACCAATATTTACGATTATGGCACACAAAATTTCACCTGATACCTGTGTAGCATGCGGCGCATGCCAGGGAGAGTGCCCTACAGGAGCTATCCTCGAGGGAGACGTATATTCTATCGATCCTGAAGTATGCATCGATTGCGGTGCTTGCGAAGCAGCTTGCCCTACAGGTTCTATCATCGCAGAATAATCTAATGAAATTTCGATCATCGATCGGGCTGATGCTTATGGTGTCAGCCTTTTTAGTTTCCTGTGGTGAAGACCGGGAAACTGTCGCGGGGATGACCGAGCCTACCGCGAAGATCCGTCTTTATCCGGAGGGGCAGGACGTGGATATGGGCATAGTCGAAGATGGCGTCCAGATCACATCAGGACCTGTCTGCAACAACCATATCGACACCCTAGTCACAGAAGACAGCTGGGCGAAGATAGGGGACAATGCCTGGATCGAGTTGTACATCCCGGAAAAATGCAATGGTCAGATGGTCGTTGTCTGCCCAGGAGGTGGGTATAATACCATTTCTTATTACAATGAGGGTACGCATGTGGCATATCATCTCACGCAGCGTGGATATGCGGCATGTGTTGTTGTGTACCGTATGCCGAACTACCATCATCAGCTTCCTCTCACTGACGTGCAGAACGCTTTCCGTTACTGTCGTTATCATGCGGCTGACTGGGGAGTGGATCAGATAGGCATTTTCGGCGGTTCTGCGGGAGCGCATCTGGCAGCATGCGCCTCCACCCTTTATGAAGATGAGGTGACGAGACCTGATTTCTCGATACTTCTTTATGGCGTGCTATCGTTCGACGTGGCCGGAATGGGTGGCGGAACCCGCCGCCGTCTGACGACCCGTCAGGATGACGAGGAATCCCTCGTCCAGAGGTATTCCTGCACCAGGAATGTCACCCCGGACACACCTCCGACCTTCCTCGCACTCAGCGCGGACGACAAGACCGTGTCGCCTGAGTACAGTATCGAGTATTATCGTGTTTGCCGTGCCAACGGTGTCCCTGTGCAGATGCACATATATCCTTCAGGAGGCCATGGATGGGGCTTCTCCACCCCGGATCTGGCCGAGGAAGACAAACTTGGGCCTTACAGACAGGCCTTTTTCGATGCTTTGTTCGCTTTTCTCGAATCATTAAGACCCGAGGCTTGATCATGTTGGAAGATAGCAGATTGAAAATGTTCCTTACTGTCGCACGGTTGAAGAATTTCACGGCTGCGGCCAAGGAGCTCAATGTCTCACAGCCGGCTGTGAGTCAGAATATTGCCGAGCTCGAGAGGCAGGCCGGCACTGCATTGTTCGAGCGCAACAGGGGAGAGGTGACTCTTACTCCGCGCGGCGAGATCTTCAAGCTTTTCGCATCGAGGATCATGAAAAACTACGAAGACCTCAATACCGTGATGAGCGATTTCGAGGCCTTCGAAAGTGTTTCTGCAAAAGCGGCCGAATTATCTTCGGATCCGCTCTATCATTTGTTCAAGGACATCCTGTAGAGGAAATTGTCGAGGGCGTGGAAGAAGAGCTCCCTGGTGCCGTCGGTGAGTTTCTCGTTGTCGTCTGTCCTGAATCCCCATCCGTGACCGCCGAAAGGCAGTACGTACATCTCACCCTGCACTCCGTTTTCTCGAAGTTTCTTGAAGTAGCGGATGCTGTTCTCAGGCGGGACTGCTTTGTCGTCTCCGCTCAACAGGAGGATGGCCGGCGGAGTCTGTGCGTTCACCCTGTTCTCCAGTGTGAAATGTTCCACGAGATTCTTGTCCTTGCCGTCGTTGGTGAGGTTGTTCTTTGTGCCCTGATGGGTCACACCGTCCTCCATGCTTATCACAGGATACACCAGGATCGAGAAGTCCGGTCTTGTGATGGCGTCGCTGTACAGGGTCGAGGCGCTGGCCGCCAGGTGTCCTCCGGCGGAGAAGCCCATCACTCCGATCTGGGATACGCCCCATTCTTCTGCATGGAAGCGGCAGTAGCGGAATGCGTTCTGCACGTCAGTCAGCGGCACGACGGGATGAGTCTTGTATGGCATGCGGTAGATCAGGTTGCATGCGGCTATGCCTCTCTCGCAGAGCCATTGCGCTACCTTGGTGCCTTCATTCTTGGCTGAAGTGTTGGAATATCCTCCGCCCGGGCAGATTATCACCATCTGTCCGTTGCATTTCTTCGGGATGTAGAGTATCATCCTTGCCTCGTCTCCTGTGCCTTTGCAGTTGCCTTTTTCGGTGACTGTCTCGCCACCACGGAACTCGTTGTCCATCCCTGGTCCCAGGGTCACCGTGACACCATCCTCGATGATGCCCTTGTCGACTTTCTGCCCCTCGGGATACAGATAGACGGTCTCAGTCGGCTTGGCCATCTTGTCCCAGTTGTACACGACTTCTTTCGATGAGCCGCAGGACGCAAGCATCACAGCCGCCGCTGCAATTATCGATATTCTGTTTGTTTTAGTCATATTGTTGCAAATCAATAATATGTAGTTTAATATTATTTGTTGTCCGCTGCAGTTAGAGCGGATGCCAGTCCGTCTCCGGGACCTGTGGCCGCCCATGGCCACATGAATGGGAGGGGCCCGCAAGCGTCAGCGCAGCGGGAGGGATGAGCGCAGCGAAGGTCTCCGGAGACGGACTGACGGAGCTCGGACCTGCGGCGGATATCAGTTTTTCAGTAATTGAATTCCGGAACCATGCTTGAATAAAAAAAGTCGTGCTGTTGCTGAAAACAGCACGACTTCGTTGTGTCATCCGGGATTGCAGCCTACTCCTTGCCAGCGAGACGCTTGTAAGTGTTAAGGCGTACCTTTGCAAATTCCTCTGTCTTCTGGAGAAGCTCGTCCGCCTGCTCAGGGAAGAGCTTGTAGAGAGAAGCGAAACGCACCTCACCCTTGAGGAAGTCCTGGAACTTGCTCCAATCAGGCTCCTTGGAGTCGAGCGAGAACGGATTCTTGCCCTGCTCCTCGAGAAGCGGATTGTAGCGGTACAGATGCCAGTATCCGCAGTCGACTGCGAGTTTCTCCTCCTTCTGGCTGAGGCCCATTCCTGCCTTCAGACCATGGTTGATACAAGGAGCGTATGCGATGATCAGGGATGGTCCGTCGTATGCTTCAGCCTCCTTGATGGCGTTCATGTACTGGACAGGGCTTGCACCCATGGCAACCTGGGCTACATATACATAACCATAGCTCATTGCCATCATTCCGAGATCCTTCTTGCGGATCTTCTTTCCTGAAGCGGCGAACTTGGCGATAGCGCCGACAGGGGTAGCCTTTGAAGACTGTCCGCCGGTGTTGGAATATACCTCGGTGTCAAGGACGAGGATGTTGACATTCTCGCCGCTCGCGAGCACGTGGTCGAGTCCGCCGTAACCGATGTCGTAGCTGGCACCGTCACCGCCGAAGATCCACTGGCTGCGTGATGGGATGAAGTGCTTGAGAGTGAGGAGGGCGTTGCAGACCTCGCATCCGCATTCTTCCATCATAGGCACGAGCTTGTCGGCAACTTCGCGGGTGTTTGCGTAATCGTTGCGGTTGTCGAGCCACTGCTGGTAGAGAGCCTTCATCTCAGGTGTGCACTTGGTGCACTCGAGACCCTTCTGCATCCAGCTTGCGACTGTCTCGCGTATCCTTTCGGAACCGAGGTGCATGCCGAGGCCGAATTCGCAGAAGTCCTCGAACAGTGAGTTCTGCCATGCAGGACCGTGGCCCTGTGCGTTGGTGCAATATGGTGAAGCAGGGAATGAAGCTCCATAGATTGAAGAGCATCCCGTAGCGTTGGCGATCATCATGTGGTCACCGAAGAGCTGGGTGATGTTCTTGATGTATGGGGTCTCGCCGCAGCCTGCGCAAGCACCTGAGTATTCGAACAGAGGCTGTGCGAACTGGGCGTTCTTCATGTTGGACTTAGGATCGAGCACCTGCTTGTAGCCGACCTTGGAATTGAGCCAGTCGAATGAAGCCTGCTCTTCCTGGTTGTCCTGGTATGGAGCCATTGCGAGTGATTTCTCCTTGCTGAGACATACATCGACGCAGTTGCCGCAACCTGTACAGTCAGCGACTGATATTGCGAGTGCGAACTTGTAGTCCTTGAGGTTGGCCTTGCCGTCGACCATCTTCACGCCCTCAGGAGCATTGGCTGCCTCTTCGGCTGTGAGGAGGAACGGACGGATGGCTGCGTGAGGACATACGAATGCGCAGGAGTTGCACTGGATACACTTGTCTGCATCCCATACCGGCACGGTCACTGCAACGCCGCGCTTCTCATAAGCGGCGGTGCCGGCAGGCATCGTACCATCCTGGTAAGGAAGGAAGGAGCTGACAGGAAGTGTGTCGCCGCACTGTGCGTTGACGACGTCGGCGATGTCCTTGACGAACGGAGTTGCGAGGCGGCTTGCGTTCGGATTGACGAACTTGGCGCTGATCTTCTCCCACTCGGCAGGAATCTCGACCTTGGTGTATTCACCGCCGCGGTCGATTGCCGCGTAGTTCATGTTGACGACGCTCTCACCCTTCTTGCCGTAGCTCTTGAGAGCTGCGTCCTTCATGTACTTGACTGCGTCATCGGCAGGGATGATGCCGGAAATGCGGAAGAATGCGCTCTGGAGGATGGTGTTGGTACGTCCGCCGAGACCGATCTCAGCCGCTATCTTGGTAGCGTTGATGATATAGAGGCTGACATGCTTGCGGGCGATGGTCGCCTTTACGTTGTCTGGAATTCTCTTGAGAGTCTCTTCCTCGTCCCAGATGCTGTTCAGAAGAAGGCTTCCGCCTTCCTTGATGCCCTTGAGCACGTCATACTTCTCGAGGTATGAAGGTACGTGGCATGCTACGAAATCAGGAGTTGAGACAAGGTATGGAGCCTTGATAGGGGCGTCGCCGAAACGGAGGTGCGAGCAGGTGTAGCCGCCGGACTTCTTTGAATCATAGTCGAAGTATGCCTGGCAGTACTTGTCGGTGTGTGTGCCGATAATCTTGATGGTGTTCTTGTTGGCACCGACGGTACCGTCGGAACCGAGGCCGTAGAACTTGCACTCCGTGGTGCCCGGCTTCACGATGGATATCTCGCTCTTGATGCTGAGGCTCTTGAAGGTCACGTCATCGACGATGCCGATGGTGAATCCGTTCTTAGGCTCCTTGAGCTCGAGGTTGTCATATACTGCAATGATCTGTGCAGGGGATGTGTCCTTTGATGAAAGACCGTAGCGTCCTCCGACGATGAGCGGAGCGTGATGCTCGCCCTGGAATACGGTCTTGATATCCTGGTAGAGAGGCTCTCCGAGTGCTCCAGGCTCCTTGGTGCGGTCGAGCACAGCAATCTTGCGGACTGACTTAGGCAGCACTCTGAGAAGGTATTTCTCTGAGAACGGTCTGTAGAGGTGGACGGTGATAAGACCGTACTTGCGGCCGTGCTTTGCGAGATAGTCGATAGTTTCCTTGATGGTCTCGGTGACGGAGCCCATGGCAACGATCACGCATTCTGCGTTCTCTGCACCATAGTACTCGAACGGACGATACTGTCTGCCTGAGATCTCTCCGATTTCGCCCATGTAGCGTGCAACGATGTCTGGGACGGCTTCATAGACCTTGTTCCTTGACTCGACTGCCTGGAAATAGACGTCGCCGTTCTGGGCTGTACCGCGGGTTACAGGAGCGTCAGGGTTGAGGGCGTTCTTGCGGAATGCCTCGAGAGCCTTGTCGCTGACGAGTTTGCGGAGCTCGTCCTCATCGAGAGCCTCGATCTTCTGGATTTCGTGAGATGTACGGAATCCGTCGAAGAAGTGAAGGAAAGGAAGGCTTGACTTGATGGCGGAAAGGTGTGCGACTGCCGCGAGGTCCTGTGCTTCCTGCACTGATCCTGATGCGAGCATGACGAAACCTGTCTGCCTGCAGGCCATCACGTCCTGATGGTCGCCGAAGATGGAGAGGGCATGAGATGCGAGTGCGCGTGCTGATACATGGAATACACCAGGGAGCATCTCGCCTGCGATCTTGTACATATTAGGGATCATCAGGAGAAGACCCTGTGAAGCAGTGAATGTCGAAGTGAGCGCGCCAGCCTGAAGAGAACCGTGGACAGCGCCGGCTGCACCGGCCTCACTTTGCATTTCAGTGACTTTCACGGTTTCGCCCCAAAGGTTCTTCTTTCCGTGAGCTGCCCATTCGTCGATGTTCTCTGCCATCGTGGATGACGGTGTGATAGGGTAGATTGCGGCGTGCTCACTGAACAGATATGCGATGTTCGAAGCAGCCTGATTACCATCACAGGTGATGAATTTCTTTTCTTTTGCCATGATATGAATTGTTGAATTATATAAGCTGTGGGAGGAAGGTGCTGAACACGAGCACGGCGAGACCGGCCACCAGCACGATTATGGTTTTCTTGGAAACGCCTTTCCATTCTTTGAGTATGATGCCCCAAACGTTCGAGAACGTGACGTTGAGCGCCATCAGTATGCACCAGCTGAATGTGATGAGCACAGGGAACTCGGCGAGGAAGCCCTTGCCGAGGCTGAGTCCGAAGAACTGGCTGTACCAGAGCAGTCCCGCGAGTGCGCAGAACAGTATGTTGTTACCCCAGAGTTTGCCTTCCTTGTAGTCGGAGAAGGTCTTGTTCTTGGCGTTCTGGAACAGACAGTATGCAGCATTGGTGATGAATCCGCCGAATGTCACGAGGAGGGTCGCAGGAAGAGATTTGAAAATATCCTTGGTCTCCGCCCAGTGGAGCGGCTCTCCGAAACTGAGGCCGATGTTGAAGCAAGCGCTCATGAAACCGGCGAGCAGTGCCACTGCGATACCCTTAGGGAAATTGAAGTCCTTGACAGCCTTCTTCTTTTCTTCTTCAGGAAGTGCGGCGGACTTCATTGCTCCGGCGACGCCTATGATGGCGATGCCGATAAGTGTGACGACGACTCCGATGATTACAGATGACGTGAGGTCATGCGCATGGCCGGTGAATACCGGACCGAGGATGGCGCCGAGACCTGCGCAGGTGCCGAGCGCGATGGACTGGCCGAGCGCGACTCCGAGATAACGCATGGAGAGGCCGAATGTCAGACCTCCGACACCCCAGAGTACACCGAAGAGTATGGTGAGCAGGCTCTCCTTAGGGAATTGCGCATAGATGTCGAAGAGGCTGTTGCCGGCAGGGACTGCGAGCAATGCTCCCGCGAGCGGGAATACGAGCCAGGCGAAGACGCCCTGGATGAGCCAGTATGACTCCCAGCTCCACTTCTGTATCTTGTTGATAGGTACGTAGCTGCTGGATTGGCAGAAAGCTCCTATCGCGATGATGATGAGTCCGATGATGAGGTTCATGACTTATTTTATTTCTGTGGTGTATAAACTTTGAGTTCGACTGAGTTTGCGGAAATCTTGCGCATTCCGGCGAGGTCGTCCACCTGCCCGGCGGCGCGAAGCTGCATGAGGGCGTTGCCCAGCGCCGTGCCTTCCGTCGGCCCGCAGATCACAGGGATGCCGCAGGTGTCGGATGCGAACTGCATGAGGTATGGATTCTGGGAACCTCCGCCGATGACGTTGAGGCTCTTGATTTCATAGCCGCATATCTTGCTGAGGAGGCTGATGATCTCCTTGTAGCGTGCAGAGAGGCTGCGGTAGATGCACCTGATGTAGTCTGCTACCGTTACAGGCTCCTTCTGCCCGGTCCTGTGGCAATACTCGCAGATAGCTGCGGTCATTGACTCAGGATGTGCGAAGAGCTCGTCGTCAGGATTGATGAGTCCGGCGTAGTCGGATGTGATGCTGAGCGCAGACATGGCAGGGACGTTGTCCGGAGCGCCAGGGAAGCGTACAGGGTCCTTGTAGAAGTCGTCGCGGCATTTCTCGAAGATCCAGAGGCCGCAGATGTTCTTGAGGAATCTTGTGGTGCCGTCCACACCGCCTTCGTTGGTGAAGTTCTCCTTGAAGCTCTCTTCAGAGATGATAGGCTTCGGCGATTCGATGCCGAGGAGGGACCAGGTGCCGCAGCTGAGGTATGCGAAATGCTCGTCCTTGGCAGGGACTGATGCAACTGCGGATGCGGTGTCGTGTCCGGCGACCGCCACAACCTTGACCGCTCCGAGGCCGGTAGCCTTCTGGACATCTTCAGTGAGTGTGCCGACCACCGTGCCAGGCTGGGTGAGCACGCCGAAACGGCTGCGGTCCAGTCCGATGGTCTTGAGGAGCTCTTCGTCGAGGTCTCCGGTGTTCGGATTGAGTATCTGGGATGTGGAAGCGATGGTGTATTCGCATATCGCCTTGCCTGTGAGCATGTAGATCAGGGCGTCGGGCATGAAGAGGATCTTGTCTGCCGCTTCGAGCACGCTGCTGCCTTCCGCGCGCTGGGTGGCGAGCTGGAAGAGCGAGTTGAACTGCATGAACTGTATGCCGGTGCGTGAATAGACCTCCTTGGAAGGCATCTTCTCTGCGAAGAATTTCTCCATCGCGCCGTTGGTGTATTCGTCACGGTAGCAGTGAGGAAGGCCGATCACCTGGCCGTCCTTGCCGAAGAAAGCGAAGTCGACGCCCCAGGTGTCGATACCGATCGATTCGATCTCGATGCCTTCGTTCGCCACTTTCTTCAAACCGCCGAGAATCTCGTTGTAGAGATGTGGAAGGTCCCAGAAGAGATGATTGCCGATAGGGACCATAGGGTGTTTGAAACGTGTAAGCTCGCGCATCTCTACTTTGCAGCCGTCGTATGTTGCCAGGATGGTCCTGCCGCTTGTCGCGCCGAGGTCGACTGCAAAGAAATTCTTTTTGTTGCTCATGATTATGTGGGTTTTAGTTTATCTGGAAATACGTCTGATGAGGCCCTGGAGTACAGCGCCCGGTCCGAGCTCGACGAACTCGTCCGCTCCGTCGCGGAGCATGTTCTTGACTGACTGCGTCCATCTGACAGGGGATGTCAGCTGGGCGAGGAGGTTGTCCTTGATCCTCTCCGGCTCGGTTTCGGCTTCGGCCGTCACGTTCTGGTAAATCGGGCAGACCGGAGACTTGAAGCTTGTGGCGGCGATGGCCTTGGCGAGCTCCATGCGGGCCGGCTCCATGAGAGGGGAGTGGAAGGCTCCGCTGACCGCAAGCGGCAGGGCTCGCCTGGCTCCGGCTTCCTTCATGAGCGCACAAGCTCCTTCTACAGCCTCTTTCTCTCCGGAGATGACCACCTGGCCGTCGCAGTTGTAGTTCGCGGCGATGACGAGACCTCCGGCCGATGCGCAGATGCGCTCGACTGTCTCATTGTCCAGGCCGATCACGGCCGCCATGGCGCCGGGCACGGATTCGCAGCATTTCTGCATCTCGGTGGCGCGTATGTATACGAGCTTGAGCGCGTCCGCGAAATCCATCGCTCCCGCCGCCGTGAGTGCCGAGAATTCGCCGAGCGAATGCCCTGCGACCATGTCAGGCGCGAAATCCTCGATGCCGGCCGCAGCTGCTACCGAATGGAGGAACACTGCCGGCTGGGTGACTTTCGTCGCCTTCAGCTCCTCGTCGCTGCCGTTGAACATTATGTCGGTGATACGGAATCCCAGGATGTCGTTGGCATCTTCGAGAAGCTGCCTGGCCTTGGTCGAACTGTCGTACAGGTCCTTGGCCATCCCTGAGAATTGTGACCCCTGTCCGGGGAATACATATGCTGTCTTCATACAATTTCGTCTAATCAAACAAATTTACTTCAAAAAACTGACAAAACGAACATTTTTTGTATTTTTGCATCGGCAACGTCAGAAATGCATGTGGAATGCACCTCGACGGGGTTTTATGCCTCCTTAGTTTAATGGATAGAATTTCAGATTCCGGTTCTGACGATAGGCGTTCGATTCGCCTAGGGGGTACAGGGACAGTCGGCAAATGCCGGCTGTTTTTGCTTTTTGTGGGGCGACCCCTTTTGCCCGCCGGAGATGTGGCAAATCTCGTTCCGTTTTGCTATATTCGCGGATGTCCATCAACATTACAGATATGATACTCAGACGTTTCCTCCTTCTTCTCATACCTTTTGCCGCCGCGCTGGCATGTGTGCCGGCGGCAGATCTGGATGTGGCGGTCTCTCGTGAGATCGAGTTCACAGGCCGCGGCAACTGCGGCGAACCGCTCCTCCACGTGAGCGTGACCCCGACCGGACCTTGCCGGATCAAGTCTTTCGACGTTACCTTGACCGGCGACGTGGAGGACATTGACGCCTTGAGCGTAATCTGCCACGGCGAAATCCTCGGGAAGGTCAAGACCGGTCCGGGCAAGACAGCGTACCGTCTCCGCTGCGGCCGCAAGCTGTACGGCAATGACGAATTCACCGTGTGCGCGGATGTCAGGATGAGCTCCGCCGAAGGAGACAGGATAGGCGCGGAATTGAGTGCGGTCAACGCAAGAGGGACATCTGTTGTGCCGGCGATGCCTGCTCCCGGCTCGAGGGAAGTGCTCCTCTGCCGCAAACTGGTGTACAAACCAGGCGATTTCGGCTCCACGCACTGGCGCATCCCCGCGATCAGACAGTTGTCCGACGGTACTCTGCTGATAGTCAACGACCAGCGCAACGATTCCGAGCTCGACCTGCCGCAGCGCATCGACGTGGTCAGCCGCTACAGCACCGACGGCGGATTTACCTGGAGCGAACCATGCTACATCGCCCGCAACGGCGGCACCATGCATGGATACGGCGACCCGAGCCTGGTGGAAACGGAGGATGGCACCGTGATCTGCATGTTCGCCGGCGGGGAGCGTTTCATGCGCTCCTGCAAGGACAATCCCCAGCACTCGTACTATTCTGTGAGCAAGGACTTCGGCCGCAGCTGGAGCGAACCTGTTGAGATCACGGACCTGATGTGGGGCGACAATCCGGACAACCCCGTGTGCAAGAGATATCATTCTTCGTTCTTCACCAGCGGCAACGACCTCCTGGTAACCAGCGGTCCGTACAAGGGCAGGGTGATGGTCGCGAACGTGACTGCATGCGGTCCTGAGTCCACGCTATACAACCACGCGGTCTATTCCGATGACTGCGGCAAGACCTGGCATGTCTCCGACGTGGCGTTCGGAGGCGGTGCCGACGAGGCCAAGCTCATCCAGCTCAATGATGGCCGCATACTCATGGCGATACGCCAGAGAGGTCCGAAGGCGTATGTCATATCCGAGGACGGCGGCCAGACCTGGGGCGAGCCCGGGTATTGGGATGCCCTGGATGTGTCCAACTGCAACGGGGATATCATCCGGTACGACGAGAACACCATCCTGCTGAGTGTGCCTCCGGTCAAGGAGCGGCACGACATCAGCGTGTTCGTGAGCCATGACGAGACCCGCAGCTGGTCCGATGGCAAGGTGATCTGCCACGGCGATTCGATGTATTCGTCCATGACCGTGCTGCCGGACGGTACCGTCGGCATCTATTTCGAGAAGGGAATGGACGGCCGCGAACTATGGTACGAGAATGTCTCGCTCGGATGGATTGAAAGCGGTGCGGCCGACTGTGCCGTGCCGGAAGGCGTGAGGCTTTGGGAGGGAGGACCTCTCTGGGCTGAATTCAACCTGGGCGCGTCCACTCCTGCCGAGGTCGGCGGATATTTCTCCTGGGGCGAGGTACGTCCAAAGACGTATTTCGGCTGGAACCGTTACAAACTCTGCGGCGGTGGAAGCACCTCGCTCAAGAAGTACTGCACGCGCCCGGCGTACGGCAAGGTGGATGGCTTGAGCTGTCTGGAGCCTGGCGATGATGCGGCCGCCACCATGCTCGGTGACGGGTGGAGGGTGCCTTCCAAGTCGGACTGGGAGGAACTTGTAGTGCGCTGCGAATGGACATGGACCACAGTGGACGGCGTGAACGGCTACAAGGTGAAAGGGGAGGACGGCGCCGGTATATTCCTTCCTGCGACCGGATATTACTCAGGAGAATACCTGAAGGAATGCGGCTGGTTCGGCTACTACTGGACGGCCGATATCGATCCGGAGTACCCGTATTTCGCCTGGGATTTCTATTTCCAGCAGGTTCATCAGGGCTGTCATCGCGGTGGCAGGGACAACGGCCGCTGCATCCGCCCGATCAAGGACTGACGGACTTAGAAGTCCTTGCCGTCGAACAAGCCGCTGTCGACCGCGGCCGATTTGTGCTTCGATGAATTGAAGTTGTAGTTGATGCTGAAGAGCACGTTCGGGTATTTCGGACGTATCCTGGTGATGGATGACAGTCCGTCCATCTCCCTGACATTGTAATATCTTGCGGTGCGGAACACGTCGCGCGCCACGGCGGAGAATGACAGTCTGCCGCCGGCCAAAGTCTTGCGGAAAGCCAGGTCGGCGTAGGCGAATGCCTTCTCTGTGCCCTGCGTCAGTATCTGCGGACCGACGAAATGCCAGTCCAGCTGGATCTTCGTGTCTTTCTTCAGGCTGAAAGTGTTCAGCCAGTTGGCCTGGTATGTCCAGCTGCTCCTGTCCGTGCAGAGCGGACTTGTCGCCTTGAAGTCGATGAATACGATGGAGCCGTTCAGCACCGATGTCCACCATGCGGCCGGTTTCCAGCTTCCGCTGAATTCAAGCCCTTCGTCCGTCTGGTCGCCGGCGTTTGTGATGATGTCCAGCGTGATTCCCGGGGCGTACGGGCGGCGCACCCAATCAGTGACATCCCTGTTGTGGCGGAAGAATCCGGCCGCGTAAAGGCTGAAATCCCCGCTGAACGTCTTCCTCCATGACAATTCGGCCGAATTCGTGTACTGCGGCCGTATGTCGGGGTTGCCGATCTTGCGCGTATAATAGTCCTCGTAGGTGATGTAAGGCTCCAGCTGCCAGATTCCCGGCCTTGTGGCGCGGTATGAGTAGCCTGCGCCGAATATGCCGGTCTCGCCGCTGTCGTAGGACAGGTGCGCTGACGGGAACAGGTTGAATTTCTTGATGTCCCTCGAACTCCCTTCGATGGAGATGTCCGTGTAGTCGAGGACATAGTCTGCCCGGAGGCCTGCGTCGTAGCTGAACCGGCCGATCTTGTCCTCGGACATGGCGTAAAGCGAATGGATCTGTCTCCTGTAATAGAAGTCTGTGAACGCATCGTCATCCCAGATGAATTCCTTCAAGTCTCTGTCCCATGCCCGGAAGCTGAAATCTCCGTGCTCGCTGTAGGTTGAGTACTGATAACCGGACTCGAATCTGCCGGCATCTCCGTATGCCAGCTTGTAGGTCAGGCTTCCGTCGCAGTCCCAGTGATGCTCGTCCTCGTATCCGCGCGTTCCTTCGTGTCTTTCCCCATCCAGGGCTATCATGTTGCTTTCCGTGTATTCCCGGGCGAACCTGTCGTAGCGGAATCTGTTGGCAAGCGTCAGCGAACTCTTGCTGTCGATGGTGAAGACGTAGTTCTGAGATGCCTGAAAAAGGAATTTCCTGTTGAAATATCTGTCATGAGAGTCGTATTCGTTCTTGAGCACATCCTGCATCATATCTCCGGAGCGCTCCTCTATGTAGGTCATGTCGCCGCCGCGGCTGTTCTTCGTACGGCCGAAGAGGAAGTCCAGGTTCAGATTGTTGCGCTTGCCGTCGTTGAACTGCCACCCGGCCTTGAGCGTGCTTGTCTGGAAGTTTGTCATTCTCTCTCCGTCGGCGAGTGACCTGGTGGTGATGCCGTCCACGACCGTGGTCTTCTGCTGGTTGAAGTCGCTGCGGCTCTTGATCTCCTGAGCCGTGCCTCCGAAATAAAAATCGTGGTGGCCGGTCTGGTAGTTCAGCACTCCGTCGAGGCTGTATGATCCGAGCGTGCTGCCGCTTGCGTTCAGCAGGCCGCTGAGTCCGGCTTCCTTGCTGCGCCTGGTGGTGATATTGATGATGCCGACATTGCCGTCGGTCTTGTATCTGGCTGATGGAGTGGTGATTATCTGGATATCGTCGACCGATGCCGCAGGAATGCTCTGTAGCGCTTCAGCTCCTTCGAGCGGGCTTGGCTGACCGTCCACATAGACCAGGAAATCGCTGCTGCCGCGCAAAGTCACCGTGCCGTCGGCGTCCACGCGCACTGACGGAGTGGTCGAGAGTACGTCGAGCGCAGTTCCTCCGGCCGCCGCTACAGCGGAGGAAGCGTTGATCTCCTGCCGGTCCAGCTTATATACCACCTGTTTCTTCTCTCCGGTGAACACAGCTCCCTCGATGCCCTCGGCAGATTGCTTGAGGCTGATTTCGCCGAGATCTGTCGTCCTGTTTCCGGTCAGTGAGACGGAGGTCTCGAAAGGCTCGTATCCTATCAGCTCGATGCCGAGTTTGAAATCACCTGCCTTGATGCCCTCGATGCGGAATTCCCCGTCCAGGACAATGCCTCCGGCCACCACCTTGCCGTCGCTTCCGGTTACGATGACGTCTGCATATCCGATCGGAGTTCCGCTCACCGCATCCTTGACATTGCCCCTGATCCTGGCATTCTGGGCGTAGGTGCAGATGACGCTGGAAACAAGCAGTAAGAGTATGCAGATGTGTCTTTTCATGGCTGGATTTTGATTAGGCTGCAAAAATAGTGACATTTTCTGCATAAAATGCTTAAATTTGGGAATTCGGAACAAAACACGGTAAAATCAAAATCAAACAGATATGAATCTTAAAGAAAATCGCTATTCCCAGTTTTATCTGGTACAGGAAATGATGGGTACGGTCGAGGCTGTACGCAAGTTTGACCCTTCAGTGTCAGCCGGATTTGCGGCTGAGGCAGCCAAGTGCGGCCATCTTCTCTTCTCCGGAGAAGGTTCCAGCCGTATCATGCCGGCCAAGAACGCGATCCGCAAGGCCATGCGCTGGGGCGTCGATGTCAATATCCACACCGATGGCGCCCATCAGAGCTGCGAATATGCGCTTGACAACTATGCGGTGGTCCTCGCGTCCAATTCCGGCCGCACCAAGGAGACCCTGACACTTGCCAAGAAGCTCAAGGCCGACGGCAACTCCAGGACTTTCGCCGTCACCGCGAATGAGGACACTCCTCTCGAGGCTGAGGCCAACCAGACTTATGTGCTCAAATGTGGCTGGGAGAATGCCGTCGCTGCCACCAAGAGCGTGGTCGAACAGGTGCTCTGCAACGAGTCCATCGTATGGCATCTTGCCGGCAAGGACATGGCTCCGGCTCTCAAGAACCTTCCTGAACTCATCGAGCAGGCACTGACTCTCGAGGTTCCGGCAGAGATCGTCGAGTGGGTAAAGGGCGCGCATACCATCTATTTCGCCGGTATGAACGATGGCGTTGCTGAGGAGCTCACCCTCAAGACCAACGAGATCACCCGCCGCAAGAGTGACTTCCTCGAGGGTACATACGCCCTCCACGGACCGGAGGAGGTGATGCAGGACGGAGACATCGTCTTCATCGTGGAGCCTCTCGAGGCTGAATATGAGAAGTACAAGAAGGTCTTCGACGGAGCTAACGTACATGTTGTGGCCATCGCTCCGAAGCAGACTCCTTTCACGACGGTGATTGTCCCTGATGCAGGTGAGATGCAGCAGTACGTGGACCTCTGCGCCGGCTGGAACATCCTTGTGGAGATCGGTGTGGGCACAGGCATCAACCTCGACAAGCCTCAGAGAGCCCGCAAGGTCGGCAACGAGATGTAGCATGTCATCATATAGCACCAAACCACATTTCGAGTTGCTTGACGGCCTTCGCGGCGTTGCCGCATTGATGGTCATCTGCTATCATGTCTTCGAGGGCTTCGCGACTTCACCTGTGGACCAGCATTTCAACCACGGCTATCTGGCCGTGGATTTTTTCTTCATATTGTCCGGGTTTGTCATAGGCTATGCCTACGATGACAGATGGGGGACGATGAGCGTAAAGGATTTCTTCAAGCGCCGTCTGGTGCGTCTGCATCCGATGGTCGTACTCGGTGTGCTGCTTGGAGCCATGACATTCCTGATCCAGGGCTCAGTCCAATGGGACGGCACCCATGTGCCTTTCCTGATGGTCCTGGCGGCCATGCTTCTCAACTTGCTGATGCTTCCGGCCATACCAGGGACCGGTCCGGAGGTCAGGGGAAACGGTGAGATGTTCCCGCTCAATGGCCCGAACTGGTCGCTCTTTTTCGAGTATATCGGCAATATCCTGTATGCGTTCTGTCTCAGGAAGATGTCCACAAAGGCTCTTACCGTGTTCGTGGCGGTCTGCGGAGCATTGCTTTCCGCATTCGCCGTCGGCAACATGTCCGGCTTCGGACATCTCGGGGTCGGGTGGAGCTTGTCGGAATGGAACTTCCCCGGCGGTATGCTCAGGATGCTGTTCTCATACTCTATGGGAATGCTGATCGCCAGGACCTTCAAGCCGGTCGGCATGAAACATTCGTTCCTGATATGCAGCCTGCTGCTGTTTGTCTTTCTCTCCATTCCCCATGTGGGAGGGGAGGACTCACTCTGGATGAACGGCATATATGATTCGTTCTGCATACTGGTGCTGTTTCCTGCACTTCTCTACATCGGGGCCTGCGGCACATGCGAAGGCCCTGCGTCCAAGAAGATATGCAAGTTCTTCGGTGACATTTCCTATCCTGTCTATGTGGTCCACTATCCTTTCATGTACCTCTTCTTCGCGTGGGTATGGAATAACGGGCTGAACTTCGCACAGGCCTGGCCTGTTGCCATATTGACAGTGGCAGGATGTTTGCTGCTTGCATGGATCTGTATGAAGTTTTATGATGCGCCTGTGCGCAAGCATCTGTCTGGCAAGTATCTATGAAAGCACCTGACAATCTTGAAAAATACACGGACATCTTCAGTGATTCCAGATTCTGGGACAAAGTGAAGAAAGCGGCCAAGAGAGCCGGAATCAAAGTCATCTATGTGGCTCTGGTACTTTATTACGCACTGCAGGACCCCCGGGTCTCATCTAAGGACAAGGCAATCATACTTGGTGCCCTGGGCTACTTCATCCTGCCTGTGGATATCATCCCTGACTTCCTTCCTGGAGTAGGTTTTTCCGATGACCTTGCGGCTCTGATCTTCGCGATGGTGAAGGTTTCCAAGGGCATAACACCTGCCGTGAAGGATCGTGCCAACGCCAAGTTGCATGAGTGGTTCGGCAACTACAACGAAAATGAGATAATCATCGATCCGGAGGATTACGACATCAGACCGGACGATCAGCAGGATTAGGATATCTTGCTGAAATCCTTGATGGAATATTTGTCTTTGCGCAGTTCTTCTATCAGGGCTGCGTTTTCTTTCGCCTCAAGCGACGGGTCGCGCTCCAGCACCTGCTCGGCATAGGCTCTTGCTTCCGAAAGCAGGATTCCGTCCTTGGCAAGGGAGGCGATGTTGAGGGCTATCGGCAGCCCGCTCTGCTGTGTGCCTTCCAGGTCACCGGGACCGCGCATCTTCATGTCCTCTTCCGCCAGTTCGAATCCGTTTTCCGTTGAGCAGAGCAGGTCTATCCTCTTCTGGGATTCCTTGGAGACCTTGACGTCCTTGACCAGTATGCAGAAAGCCTGTTCTGAGCCCCGGCCGACCCTGCCCCTGAGCTGGTGCAGCTGGGACAGACCGAATCTCTCAGCGCTCTCGATCACCATCACCGAGGCGTTCGGCACGTCCACCCCGACCTCGATGACAGTAGTTGAGACGAGGATGTTTGCACGGCCGGCCGCGAACGCATCCATGTTGAAGTTCTTCTCTTCGTTGCTCTGCTGCCCGTGGACGATCGCGACCTTGTACGGCGGGAATTTGAAGTAGTTGACAATGTCTTCGTAACCCTTCTCGAGGTTCTTCAGATCCATTTTCTCGCTCTCGAATATGAGCGGGTACACCACAAACACCTGACGTCCCTTGTCGATCTCGGATTTCATGAAATGGTAGAGATGCATTCGCTTCCCCTGGCCTATCTGGAGGGTCTGGACAGGCTTTCTGCCCGGCGGCATCTCGTCGATCACGGAGACGTCGAGGTCGCCGTAGAGCGTCATCGCGAGGGTCCTCGGGATAGGGGTGGCCGTCATTACGAGCACGTGCGGAGGGATGACGGGCTCCGCCCTGCCTGGGATGGAAGGCCCCTTGCTCCAAAGCTTGGCGCGCTGCTCCACTCCGAAGCGGTGCTGCTCGTCGATGATGGCGAGTCCCAGCTGCTTGAAGATGACATTGTCCTCGATCAGGGCATGCGTTCCGACGATTATGCCTATGCTGCCGTTCTCCAGACCTTCGTGTATCTCCCGGCGTTCCTTCGTCCTGGTGCTGCCGGTCAGAAGTGCGCATCTGACAGAAGTCGGCTTGAGGTATTTGCAGATGTTCGCATAGTGCTGCTGCGCAAGGACTTCGGTCGGGGCCATCATGCAGGCCTGGAATCCGTTGCCGACTGCGATCAGGGCGCTGAGCACCGCCACCATCGTCTTGCCCGAGCCGACGTCGCCCTGGAGCAGACGGTTCATCTGTTTGCCGCTCATCAGGTCTGAGCGTATCTCCTTGATCACGCGTTTCTGGGCGCCTGTCAATTCGTACGGCAGTGCCTCGTAGCAGGCGTTGAAATCGCTGCCTACCCGCGGCATCGGTATGCCACGGTCAGCGCGGCTGCGTATGTATTTCTGCTTGAGCAGGGAGAGCTGTAGGAAAAACAGCTCCTCGAATTTCAGACGTCTGGTCGCTTTTGCCAGCGCGTCCTGGCTTTCCGGGAAATGGATATTCTGCAACGCATATCTCAGCGGACAGAGCCCCTTCTCCCTTAGGATGTATTCCGGAAGGGTTTCCTTGATGTATGGAAGGCATTGACCGAGGGCGGCGCTCTGCATCTTGCTCATCACCTTACCGGTGATGCCGCTGTTCTTCAGCTTCTCGGTGCTAGTGTACACGCCGGTCAGCGTGCCGCTGAACGATTGCGTGCTGCCGTCCGCCGCTACCGGATCGGCCTCCGGATGGACTATGTTGAAGCTTGACCTGAACTCCGCCGGCTTGCCGAAGAAGATGCATACCATGCCCGGTCTCAGCCTCTCGAAGTTCCATCTGATGCCTTTGAAAAAGACCATCTCCATCTCTCCGCTGCCGTCGGATACTATGAGGCTGAGTCTTTGTACTGCGTTGAACCTGAACGGTCTGCCGTCCGGCATCGTGGCAGGGGAGGCGGTCGGAGAACTGCTCTGCCAGAAAATGGAGCTTCCTGGGCCGTACAGCGTCGATTTCAAGATCCTCGCCTTGATCTGTACGTATGCCAGGTCCGGGCGGATGTCGGAAATCCTTGTGAAACTGCTCCTGTCGATGTATCGGAAAGGGTACAGATGTATGAGCTCGGAGAAGGTGGAGATCCCGAGTTCGCTCTTCAGAAGTTGGGCTCTCTTGGGCCCGACTCCCGGCAGATACTGTATGTCAGAATTCAGAATGTCCATTTTCTTTTATTTTGGCAGCCTCGCTGCGTATGGCATCCACCTTCGCGGAAGGCACCTTCACCGGCTTGCGCAATATCTCATCGGCGACCGTCGATGCATCACCGTGCCGTCCTATGCCCTCGAACAACATCATCAGATGATAGAGCGGCTCGAATCTGGATGGGATCATGTGATGGGCTTCGGCATAGCAGGAAGCAGCTTCCGCCACCATGCCCTGCCTGAGGAAGTTCTCCGCTTCCATCAGGACTATCTGGTAGTCGTATCTTTTCTCCTTGAGCCTTTGGAAAGCGACGTTGACGGCGTCGTAGTCCTTGCGGCGCGTGAATTCCCTGACGAACTGGTTCATGAATTCAGGGTTGCCGTTCCAGTGACGGTACAGCTCCTTCATCTGCATGTCCTTGCCTTCGCTTTCCGACAGGCAGACTCTGTGCATCCTGGTTTCGAACGCTGCATCTTTGACTGTGTATGCAGCGCAGAGCAGCGTCAGTGCGCATATTGCGGCTGCAACGGCTTTGCTGTTTCCGACGGTCCTGCCTTCTGCTCCGATATCCGAAATGCAGAAAAGCAGCATCGTTGTGGCGAACGGGAAGTAGCTCGGATATGAGAACATGGCGAAAATCGCAAATGCGGCCGCGGCTGCTGATTCGTCTTTCTTCCAGTCCGCTCTCCTGATCAGGATGGTCAATGCAACCAGCAGCAGCAAAGTGCCGGCCAGTCCATATTCGACCTGGAGCTGCAGTATCTCGTTGAATGCTTTCTTGGTGTTGTCGGCGACGGACTCATATCCGCTGTCCGGATGCTTGGCGAAGAAGTCGGCCTGCTCCGGCATGTATGTGCGGCCGAATGAGCCTGCTCCATGGCCGAGCATCGGTTTTTCCGCTGCGAGGCTGATGCAGTTCTTCCAGATGAACATCCTTCCGCTGGTCGAGTCTTTCTTGTAGAAGCAGAGGATGACGAATCCCAGCAGACATACGGCCGCTCCTGCACGCAGCAGCTTTTTCCGCAGGTCGGCGGGGCAGCGGACGAGGACTGCCCAGAAAATGCTGGCCATCACGCACAGCATGCCGCATCTGGAGTCGGAAAGGATGATGGCGGCCGACATCAGCAGGAAGGCGGCGTCGTATGCAGACCTCAGCCCCCGTTGTTTAGCCTCCATTGCCTTCGAGATGCAGAACGGCAGGCCGATTGCGGTGCACAGGGCTGCTCCTGCGGGATTGTCCATCATTCCTGTAACCCTGAATCCTGCTGTTGTCGGCACGATCCTGGCGTATTGCAGCAGCATCAGCAAGGCGTTCGCCGCACAAAGTATGACGGTGATGCTTTTGACCGCCCGCCGGTCGTCTTCATCGAGGCTGCTGAATGTCAGGAACAGTATGGCCGCTGCTGCTGTCAATGCCGGGCGGAGATAGGCGCATCCGTCAATGACCTGCCTTGCGGCAAGATAGCCGATGAATACCAGGAACGCGATGGTGAAGCTGTTGAATTTCAGGCTCTTGAACCTGCCGGCGATGCATGCGGCCAGCGCAAGCAGCGTGCCCCCGGCCGAGAATGCGTACCATTTGGTCAGCATCCCGCCTTGGAAGAAAGATCCGCAGGTCGCGAACAGGGTACCTGCCAGCAGCAGGGTCGCCGCTGCCAGGATGATGGTCCTCTTTGATCCTGCCGTCTCCATGTTGGTGTCCATTATGGCAAATGTAATGTTTTTCTCAATTCTGCCCAAATGGTATCCAAGATACCTGTTTTGAAATGTTTTGTTTTAAAACAGGTTCTAAGTGTTTTGTGTGTCTTTTTCGTATTATATTTGTGTAATGTCAAGAATTCTAAAACACCGTCATATGAAATCACGATTGATAGCAGCCCTGATTCTTTTGTCCTCTTTCGCTTTCGGACAACCTAAAGACAACACCATCTGGTATGACAAGCCGGCCTCCGACTGGAATGAGGCCCTGCCTGTCGGCAACGGAAGGATAGGCGCGATGGTATTCGGAAGACCATGGGACGAGACCATCCAGCTTAACGAAGAGAGCCTCTGGGCCGGTGCGCCCCAGGACTGCAATGCTGTGACAGGTGACCATTTGAAACAGATACAGCAGCTGATCTTCGATGGTAAGATACTTGAGGCCAAGGATACGGCCGGGGTCTATCTGAAGAGTGACCCTCAGTGCATCAGGTCGTATCAGACTTTCGGCGAGCTCAAATTCCAGTTCTTCGGTTCCAACGGCTCGATCAGCAACTGGCCGGTGCCGAAGACCCTGCCGTACTACTATAGAGGGCTGGACCTTGAGACCGGTATCGCTTCCACTCAGTTCAGTGCGAACGGAGTGAACTACAGCCGCGAAGTGTTCGCCCCGGCGAAAGAGAATGTCCTGGTCATCAGGATGGTGGCCGACCAGCCTGGCGCGCTTACTTTCAAACTCTCATATTCACGCGACGCAGACGCTGCTGCTTTTCCGGTGGCCGGGAATGCGCTTGCGGTCAGCGGCCAGATCATCGACCTTCCTGCGTTGGAGGTAGGTGAGCCTGGAGCTCATATGAAGTTCGCCGGTCTCGTGAAGGCTTATGCCAAGGGTGGTTCGGTCCAGGCGACCGGCAATTCCCTTTTCGTCCAGAATGCGGACGAGGTGCTCTTCTACGTCGCGATGAACACCGACTACAATCTCGAGAAACTGTGTTTCGACCGCAGCATCGATCCTGCGGCTAGATGCGAGGAGCAGATCGCCGCTGCAGAGAACGCCGGTTTCGAGTCTGTCCTGAATGGCCATGTCGCTGAACATGGTGCCATGATGGGACGCGTGAAGCTCGCTCTCGGCGACTCTTCCAAGAACGGGCTCACGACTTCCGAACGCCTCGATGCAGTCCGCGACGGCGGGTCGGATCCGGCTCTCGCCGCGTTGTATTTCCAGTATGGCAGATATCTTCTGATGAGTTCTTCCCGCCGTCCGGCGGTGCTTCCTGCCAACCTGCAGGGTATATGGTGCAAGGACCTCGATGCTCCTTGGAATGCCGATTTCCATACCAACATCAACATCCAGATGAATTATTGGCCGGCCGAAGTCTGCAATCTCTCCGAAACCGTGATGCCGTTCATCGACTGGATCAACGCCATCCGCGAACCGGGCCGCGTCACGGCGTCTAAGACATACAATGCTGAAGGATGGACGGTCAACCATGTCTCCAATCCTTTCGGCCACACGTCCATCAGCGACGGAGTGGACTGGGGTACATTCCCTATCGGCGGGCCTTGGCTCGCCCTGCATCAGTGGGAGCATTACCAGTTCACCTGTGACAAGGAATATCTGCTTACCAATGCCTATCCTTCGATGAAGGAGTCTGTCCAGTTCCTTCTGACCTTCATGGTGGATGACGGCGAGGGCCATCTTGTGACCTGTCCTTCCGAGTCTCCGGAGAATTCATTCCGGATCGAAGAAGGCGGCCAGGCTTTCCGCCTTACTTACGGTTCAACCATGGACATCGAGATTGTAAACGAGCTTTTCGGCGCATACCTCAAGGCTGCCGGTATCCTGGGCCTGGACGCAGATTTTGCTGCCAAGGTCAAGGCCGCCCAGGCCAAGCTTCCTCCTGTCCAGATAGGGGAGAGGTACGGCACCATCCAGGAGTGGATCCACGACTACTATGAGGTCGAGCCGGGGCATCGTCACATCTCGCATCTTTTTGCCTTGTATCCGGGTACCACGATCTCCATCAATACTCCGGAGCTTTTCGCCGCTGCCAAGCGGACCATCGAGCGCCGTCGCAGGTTCAATGAGGACCCTGTCCATCCGAACGGCTCGTACACGGGCTGGAGTCGTGCGTGGATGATCAATTTCTATGCTCGTCTGCGTGATGGCGAGGAGGCCGGGGCCAATGTGAACGCCCTTCTCGGCAAGTCCACTCTGCCGAACATGTTCGACAATCATCCGCCGTTCCAGATCGACGGCAATTTCGGTGGTACGGCAGGCATTGCTGAGATGCTGCTCCAGTCACACGCCGGCCAGATCGACCTTCTGCCGGCCCTGCCTTCTGAATGGGCTGATGGCTCTGTCAAGGGGCTTCGTGCCAGGGGCGGATATACTGTCGATATCGAGTGGGCGGCTGGCAGGCTTGTGTCTGCGGTCATCACTCCGGATCATTCCGGGAAGTATCCTGTCAGATATGGCGACAAGCTCAAGACTGTCAGGTTCAAGGCCGGCATTCCATACGAGTTCAAACTGAAGTAGTCTCCACTTTCCGGCTTTCCAGTTAGGCAACAGCCGGGTTGCGACACGTCCTTCCAGAACGGTTCTCAAGGTCTATTTGAAAGAGCAGACAACACCGCTGATGCAGTAGGTCATGTTCTTGTATCTATCGGGAATCTTAAACCCGAAATCATGCCCCACCAGCTTTTTCTCCAGTTCCGCGAACCTTTCCGGTGGAATGGAGAGCAGCCTTTTGTTATCACCTGGATGAATATCAAATAACAACTCTTCAATCAAAGCCGTCTTTGGATTAACTGCGCAGTGAATTAAAATCCAGGAACCGCAAAAGTACGACTCATAGTGGTCTAGGAAAAGTGTGGATGTGGCTAATTGTTTAAATAAAGCCCATTCATTGGGAAAATATATACTAGGAAGGTCATCGATTCTACAATACTCATTCATGTCTCTATCAAAAGGCATGTCTCTTAGAAGTGTGTTCCGCTCGTTTTCCAAATGAATACTGCCAAAAGAATTGTCTACAGAATATGTGATATTATTTGTTTTGATGGTTGTTACATTTGAATAATAGTCTTGACCATTTGCCGCTAGATGACACAACGCAAGGCAAAATATAATACATATCTTTTTCATTGTTTTAATCACATTAATCTACGTTAATATTTACATGATATTTTATATGTTTCATCCTTTCCTTATTATCCACCCCTTTAGTGAGAGGATATGTTTTTTCTTTATATCCCATACTGTACATTAGGTATAACGCATCACGAAATGTATCATCGTTGGGATTGATGTAATAATGCAAAAAAGGCATAATATCCTTTTTATCAACACTCCAATAAAGTCCATATTTGAAATACAGAATACTCAAATACACCTTGGCTTCGAATTCCATGTCTCCGGATGTCCAGGATTTGTCCTCTTCGCAATATTGAACAACATGAAGAAGTTCTTCATATAAATATGCCATAAATGTTATTGAAGGTATGTTTTCCTGTCTGCGGATTTCTATCGAATAGGTTCCGTCCTTATGCGGCACTGTTTTTCCTCCAACGCTGCCCCCATCAATGAAAACAGAATCCTTCACTTCTATGGATGTGATTTTGTCCACATAAGGGGCTAACTCACTGTAGAGCAT
>JAZQNI010000021.1:0-31408 GCA_045627265.1 Candidatus Cryptobacteroides sp. | reverse complement strand
GTTACACCTACACCCTTGAGAAGTTCAGCGGCAACGGCGGCGAGAACGAGATGCTCAAGGAGAAGGGGTACAACTTCTATTATGACTGGATGTACGACCATCTCGCTCTCCGCGCTGAAGAAGCTGCATTATCCAATGATACCAAATATTCGATGAGCGTGCATCATGCTCTCTGGCCTGTCCCGGAGCAGTTCATCATCGAGAACATCCGTGGCATCATCAACCAGACCCCTGGCTATACTTCGATAATGGACCGTATCGTTCCTTTGACAATCAAGAATTAATGGTTATATTTCTAACAAAAAACCACAAATCAATAAAAATATGGTAAAATCTAATGACAAACTCTCGGGCACGTCACCTGCCCGCTACACTTCACCGGCGGTGGAAGTGATGGAAATCGGTGCGGAGGAAATCCTCTGCTTGAGCGGTGGCACTGAAGGTCTCGGGGACGGGACCGGCGGATGGTTCGACGGCACGGAGAACCTCGGCAACGGCAACACCACGGGGTGGTTTTAATCTCCAGTAACATTATTCAATCACTAAAGCAAAACAAACGAAAATGAAAAAGAGTACAGTATCAGCACTGCTCGGAGCAGCAGTCCTCACACTTTTCGCGGGCTGTAACAAGGAGCAGGTAGCCGGCATCGAGACCACTGGCGTAAGAGTCGTCAAGGCCACTATCGAAGCACCTGCGACCAAGACCACCCTCGACCGCGGTACCGTAGGCGGCAAGATCGCTTGGGTTGATGGCGAATCCATCAAGATCAACGGTGAAGTTTACAAGTGCTCACCGGATGCAGGCAATCCTACAGTTGCCACATTCACAGCAGAGAATCTCGCAGCAGTCCCTGATGAGAATGGAAAATACGTAGCTGTTTATCCATACAACCTCAAGAATGACGCTGGAGAACTTGTTCTTAACGCCGGCCAGCTGTATCAGAACAATGATATGGCAAAGGTTTTCCCTATGTATGCCGAGACTGACAACCTTGAGAATGGACTCAACTTCAAGAACATCTGCGGTCTTCTTGAGATCACCCTCAAGGGTACCAGGACCGTCTCCAGCATCAGGGTTTGTGATCAGAATCTTGGCATGAGCGGCGCTTTCACCGTTGATGCAGAAGGCAATGCTGTCCTTAAGGACCCTACTTCCAAGACATCCGTCCAGCTGGACTGCGGCAATACCGTACTTACTCCGGAAGGCGTAACTTTCTATATCGCCGTCCCTGCAGGTACATATTCCAAGCTCAAGGTCTTCATCGATTCAAACGATGGTATCAGAGCTAACATCCAGGCTGTAAAAGAGGCTGTGATCGAGCGCAGCAAGATCTATCATCTTGAGTTTACTCCTGATCTTGGCTCCGACGAGCACGAAGGCATCCAGCTTTGGGAGAACGGCCCGTACTGGTCAACCAGATTCATAGGCGCTACCAACGTTAATTCAGTGCCGATGTATTTCATGTGGGGTGCCACCGACGGCTATATCTGGAATGGAAATGAAAAGGCCTTCAATGGAAAGACCAGTGGATTCTTGTTCAATGAGCAGTTCTGGGATTGGACGGTGGCTATTGATGAGGGCAGTTCTTCAAATCCTACCAAGCTCGGTGCAGATCACGATGCTGCTGCACTGATCTGGGGCAATGGTTGGAGACTTCCTACAAAGGCAGAGTGTGATAAACTCGTTACTCTTGATAATGATTTTGATGAGACTGAGAAGGTCTTCCATATCTATTCTGCACTTAATGATGCTGATTTCCTTACACTCAAGGCTACCGGTTTGGCCAGCGAGGGTGCCCGTACAAATAACAATGCTTGGGTAGGTTTCTGGTCAAATGAGTGCCGTGGTAAGAATAATCAGGCACATGCAGTTGTTTTGAGAAGCACTAATCCTCCTGCGGTTCTTGCTCAGCTGAAATACAACGGTTTCAACATCCTTCCTGTACGCGACACTCCATTGCAGTAATAATGTCTGATTGCCGGTTTTCCGGCAAATGACATAAATCCCGGGAGGGCTGGCCATCACGGCCAGCCCTCTCTTTTTCGTTTGTCCGAAATCTTCATCCGTTTTATTGGAATCTTTTGTTGAAGTACTGCGTCTTGATATTATCATTGCAGCGCTTAACAGAAAACCGGAACAGATGAAAGATTTCAATGATTCATTCGCGCGCAGCCGCTTTGCTGACCCGACAGTTGACTTTGCCTTCAAGCGCGTGTTCGGCACGGACCGCTACAAGGCGGCGACAATCGGCCTGCTGAACAGCCTGATTACAGAGCGCACCATAGTCGACGTTCATTTCCTGAACACCGAAGTCATCGGCGAGACCGCCGATTCCCGGAAGGCATGCATCGATGTCCTGTGCGAGGACCAGAACGGCACCAGATTCATCGTGGAGATGCAGAAGGCCCGTCAGACGAACTTCCGCCAGCGCACCCTGTTCTATTCATCCAGGCTGATATCGATGGCGGGTGAGCGTGGCCGCGGGTGGGATTACTCCCTTCCGGACACATATGTCGTGTCATTCCTGAAGTTCGGCATGCGCTCTTTGGGCTTGGATGCCGGAATTCCAGAAGATGCGTACATCCTCCGTTATTCGCTGAAGGAGGAGCGCAGCGGTACCCGCATGCCGGGCTCGACTGAGTTCATCTTCCTGGGCATCGAGGACTTCAACAAAAAGGAGCGAGAATTGGCCGGTTATCCGGAAAAGTGGTTATATTTGCTAGGACGGACGGGTTTTCTGGAAGAGATTCCGTCCGAGTGTGACGGCGATGCGGTGTTCTCGGCCTATTTCGAGGCCTGCGAGCGCGCCGGTTTCAGCAAGGATGACGAAACCACATACGTAAAGGATATGATGACAGATCTGGACATATTGAACGCACGCCGGCTGGCGGTCAAGGAAGGCCGCGAGGAAGGAAGGGCAGAAGGAAGGGCAGAAGGAAGAGCTGAGGGAAGGGCAGAAGGAAGAGAGGAAGGACGGAAGGAAGGACAGGCAGAAGCTAATCTTGAAACAGCAAAGAAGCTGAAGGCTGCAGGCGTGGATATTCAGATAATCAGCCAGTGCACTAGCTTGGCTATGGACCAGGTTATGGATCTCTGAACGGCGAAATAATCTCACGCCGGTATGTGTACGGACAATAAGACGGAGACGGTTGGTCTCCGCCTTTTTTGTCTTCAAAAATGGCCTCTTGGTTACGCGAATGGCAAATATTGTCGTATATTTATAGGTTAGTGTAATGTTTTGTCAAGGATGAGGAAGTTCGGCATATCCATAGCACTGGTTTTTATCATCTCCAGCATCTTCTGCGGACTCGCGTTTGCGCAGTCCGGTGTCGTTTCGGCCAGGTTGGTCGACGCTGCGACGGGAGATGCTCTTGGGTATGCCACTGCCTCATTGACACAGAAAAATGCCAAGGATGTCTACAAGTACATCCTGAGCGACGATGAAGGAAAACTGAGTTTCACCGGGGTCAAGGGCGGCAGCTTCATTTTCAAGGCTGAGCTGATGGGATACAAGACCTACTCCAAGGAAATCGTCGTCAAGGGCAAGATCGACCTCGGCGAAATCAAGATGGAAGAAGACAAGCAGGTCCTCGAGGCCGCCAGTGTCTCCGCGGTCGGCAATCCGGTTGTCGTCAAGAAAGATACCATCGAATACTCCGCCACGTCGTTCAAGACCACCGAGGATGATGCCCTGGTCGACCTTCTCAAGAAGCTCCCGGGCGTGGAAGTGAACACCGACGGCTCCATCATGGTCAACGGCGAGACCGTCAAGAAGATAACCATCGACGGCAAGACATTCTTCCTCGATGATCCGTCCATCGCGACTTCCAACATTCCGGCCAAGATCGTCAACAAGGTCAAGGTCGTGCAGAGAAAGTCCGAGCAGGCCGAATTCACCGGCATAGATGACGGCGAGAGGGAGACCGTCATCGACCTCAGCGTCAAGGGCGATGTCCTGAACGGAGCGTTCGGAAACCTCAGCGCCGGCTTGGGACGTGACTTCCTCCCTGATGCGTCATCTGACGACACGCGTTACCAGGGGGCGGCCTTTGTCGGAAAATTCACAAAGAAGACTCAGCTCTCCTTCCTGTTCAACGCCAACAACACCAACAACCGGGGATTCGGCGACGTCGCCAGATCCGAGATGGGCGGCTTGATGCGCAAGGCCGGCTCAAGCATAGGGGAAGGTATCACCTCGTCTTTTTCTACCGGCGCCAACGCGGTGTCGGATTTCTTCGACGGCAAGATGACTCTCGGCGGCAATTATCTTTTCGGCCGTTCCGACGCCGATGTCATCAAGTCAAACTACACTACCACATACCTTCAGGACAAGTCCGGCCGCGACTATAACCGAATCACCGACGAGGACAACGTCAGCCATGAGATAGACTACAACCATAAGTTCGGTTTACGCCTGGAGCACAAGTTCTCCAAGAAGGCGACACTTATTTTCGAGCCGTCCATCAGCTATCGTGACAACCGTTTCACCGAGTCCGGCATGGAGACCATATCCAAGGACAATCTGGATGGGCGGGCGCTCGAGGGCATCAGCGAGGCATCTACCTTCGGAGAAGGCCGGGGCAAGACCATAAACACAGGCGGATTCCTTCTTTTCAACAGAAAGCTCGGACTCCCCGGCAGGACGCTCTCCGTCACAAGCCGTTATTCTGTCAGCCATTACAACCTGACCGGCGTTTCCCGCTCGAATACATATCATTTCGATTCAGGGATCGAGGATCCGGTAGATCAGAGATACGATTATATCACAAAGTCGGACAATTTCAATTTCCGTGTCAACTACATAGAGCCGATGGGGCACAACATTTATCTCAGTGGATATATTGCCTGCCACTGGGACATCTCCAGCACCGACAAGGAAATGTTTGATTTTGATGTCGCCTCAGGCAGATATGCCACCGAGTACAATGTGGACTACTCATCCCATGGCACCAATGTCACCCAGACCCAGACCATGGGCGCGAATTTCCTCTACCAGACCAAGGTGATGCGTCTCCAGGCCGGTTTCTCGGCTATCCCGACCAGAATCCGGAACAAGACCGACCGATATGACTACGACTCCGGCGTCATCTGGAACTGGTCTCCTCAGGTGTCAGGGCAGTGGGAGGCAAATGAGAATACATCCTTGAGATGGGGATACATGGGCAAGACGGCCAATCCTACTCCTGTCCAGCTCCATTCTGTGGCGGACAAGAAGAATCCTATGAACGTCACCTTCGGTAATCCTTACCTCATCCCGTATTTTTCTCACAACATCACGGGTGACATCAAGTACAACAAGAGATCCAAGTTCTTCACCATCAACGGCAATGTCAATGCCGGCATGGTCAGGAACCCTATCGTGAACGCCATCTGGTACGGCTCGAACGGTGCCCAGTACTCGATGCCGTTCAACGGCCCTACCTCGGCCAGTGCAGGAATGAGCGCCTTCACCAACGCTGTGATCGGCGGCTCGAGCTTCTCGGTCAGCGGCATGGTGGGCCTCAGGTGGAAGGAGTCCGGCTATTATGTGGGCAACGATGTGGACATGTCCGTATATGAGTCCGAAGGATATTACGCGTTCATGGACCGTTTCCTTGGCGAGAACGGCAGGGACCTGGACAATGACGACAGTTTCGTGACCAATGTCACCAACACGCTTACGCCTAATTTCCGCGTGTCGATGAAGTATTCCAAGGGCAATGCCGAACTTCGCGTCAACGGAGGGTCCTCGATGAACAAGTCCTGGTATCGTCTGGGCGAAGACCTGGCTGACAATACCATGACCCTGAACAATCATCTCGGCACCGATTTCCTATGGAAGGTGTCGGCCGCCGGATTGAATTTCAAGACCAGTTTCACATATCGCTGGTATGAAGGATATTCCGGCAGCATGTATGAGCCGGAGGCACTGCTGAACGCCGAGGTCCAGAAGCTTCTTTTCAAGAAGAAGTGTACTTTGGCTCTCAAGGGCTTCGACCTGCTGGGACAGGCCAAGACCCTGTCTGTTACAGATGAGTCCAATTACCACGAAGAGTCGTATGTAAACACGCTCGGCCGGTATGCGATACTATCATTTGCATACAGGTTCGGCAATTCGTCCAAAGGACCTAAGAAACCGGTTTGATATGGACAAGGCTGAGAAGAGAATACTTGCTGAGGAGCTCAGGAACGGGGACATCTCCACCATGGAGAATGTCTTCAAGGCTTACTATGGCAAGCTTCTCTGCTTCGTGAACAAGCTGGTCAAGTCCAGGGAGGTGTCGCAGGATATCGTGCAGGACGTTTTCATCAAGTTCTGGCTTAACAGGGAGAACATCGATCCCAAGTCGTCCTGCATAGGACTGCTATACACCATGGCCAGGAATGCATCTCTCGATTTCCTCAAGTCCAAGTACAGTTCGATCATTCCATTGATGGCGGATGTGATGGAGGAGCCGGAGCCTGAAGCATCCTTCACTGAGAAGATGCTTGACAGCCCTGATTTGGAGAAGAAGATGGAAGAGTCTTTGGCCGGACTTCCTGCCCAGCAGCAGAAAGTCTTCAGAATGAGCAAGATAGAACACATGAGCAATAAGGAAATAGCGCAGACCTTGGATTTGTCCGTAAGGACGGTGGAGAAGCATCTCGAACTGGCCAAGAAGAACCTGCGCAGCAAATTATCCTGAATTCGTACTTATGGAACAAGATAAATTATTCAAATATCTGGAAGGGAAACTCTCCAGGAGTGAAGATCTGAAAGTCCAGCTCTGGCTCGCCTCGCATGGCGACGACAAGGAGCTGCAGTCCATGCTGGATGTTTATTTCGACGGCATGGAGACCGCCGATGACAGCAAGGAGATCGACAAGGAACTGGCGGCGCTTGAGAAGAAACTCGGCGTGACCAGGAAATGGGATTATCGCAGGTGGCTTTTTGCCGCGGTTGCGGCGATAGCGGTTGTCCTCCTTCCGATGACCGGTTATCGTTCTGGCGTCAAGAGCGCTTCCGAGGAGCAGATTCCTTGGTCTGAGATGAATGTCCCTAAAGGGCAGACAGCGGAGCTTACGCTCTCAGACGGCACTGTCCTGAGCCTTAATTCAGGCACCAAGATTGTTTATCCGCAGGAATTCAGAGGCCGTACACGCGAGATTATCGTGGACGGCGAAGTGCTGGCCGAGGTCGCCAAGGACCCTGATCGTCCGTTTTTGATCAAGTCCGGACCTTCGACCATCAAGGTCACCGGAACCAAATTCGATTTCAAGTCATACGAGCAGGACAAGGTAATCGAAATCGCCCTCCTGGAGGGCTCTGTGGACTACTCGTGGAAGACGCCGCTTGTGACGAGGACAGTCTCCCTGGAGGCCGGCAACCTGATGAAACTTGACAAGAACAGCGCCGATATCAGCGTGTCCCAGCTTAATGTGGCCAGTTACAAGACTTTCAACCAGAACCGGTCGATACACTTCCTGGACGAGCCTTTGTCAGACATCGCCGCCGCGCTCGAGAGAGTTTTCGACACCAAGATCGTGATAATGGACGAGTCCCTTGCCAAGACCCATTATTTCGCTTATTTCCTCAACAACGAGGGCCTGGACGAAATATTGAATGCGTTGAATGCTTCCGGCGCCATGGCTATAGGCAGGCATGACAATGTCATCACCATCTCCAGATGGACGGCGGATCAGGAATAAAATGACCTTGACTGAACGAATATGAGAATTAACAAGATTTATATTGCTGCCGGTCTGCTTTGCTTCAGCTGGCTGCTTGGTCCTGTCAATATGAATGCCGCTTCCAAGGAAACGGCTTTTTATGTGTCTCCGACAGGGGACGACGGCGCCCGAGGGACCGTCAAGCGCCCTTTGCGCACGCTCGGAGCTGCTGCATCGATTGCCGCCGGGTATATGCAGGATCATCCTGGATCCGATGTGACGATCTACCTGGACAAAGGTCGGTATCGTGTGCAGAAACAGATTGTTCTCAAAGACCTGGATGGCAAGCTGACCATTACTTCGGCCGGTAACGGGGAACCGTACCTCGTCGGAGACAAGCCGGTCAAGGGCTGGACGCTGCTGACTGATGCGGAGGTGCTTGCCAGGATGCCTCAGGAAGCGCATGGCAAAGTATATGTGGCTGATCTGGCCGCCTGCGGGATCAATAACTTGGGAAAAGTGATCGACCGCTCGAACAGGGTAGATTTATACTGCAATGACAAACGCCAGACGCCTGCGCGCTGGCCGAACACTGAATTGGCCGAGGCTGGCAAGGCGCTCGGAGCTACCGATCTCGAGGATACGTGGATCCATGTGCATGGCACGGTGGAAGGTGTGGTGGAGTACCCGGACAGCAGAGTGGAGAAGTGGGGGGAAGAGAAGGATCCGTACATCTTCGCTTATTGGTATTGGGATTGGGCAGACGGCTATGACAAGTTGACCGCCATCGACAAAGAGAGACACGCCATGGTTATGTCGGAGCCTTGGCATGGATATGGGTACAGGGACGGAATGCGTTTCTATGGCCTTAATCTGCTTTGTGAACTCGACGCTCCTGGAGAGTATTATATAGATCGCGAGAAGAGCCTGATTTACTGGTATGCCCCGGAAAATCTGGATATTGCGAAATGCTGGACAAGCTTGTCGGTTTTTGCCGGTGAATATATGATCAAGGCTTCCGATTGCAACAGCCTTACGATCAAGGGCATCAGCTTCCGTGGTGGTCGACGTGGTGCGGTTTCGGTCATCGGCGGCCGGGATGTGGCGATACGCGACTGCAGGTTCAGCTGTTTCGGAGATACTCCTATCAATATTGATGGCGGTACCGGCCATAAGGTCCAGGGCTGCTGGCTCGAGGAGCTTGGCTGCGCCGGCATCGAGATCAAGGGCGGGGACAGGAAGAATCTCATTGCTTGCAACCATGTGGTGGAGAATACCGTAGTGGATAATTTCTCGCTGTTCAAGCGGACATACGAGCCTGCCGTTCATGTTTCGGGCATCGGTATCACCGTCTCGCACTGCCTGTTCCAGAATTCTTCTTCTTCAGCAATGCGCCTGGATGGCAATGACATCACCATCGAGTATTGCCAGTGCTTCGACCTCGTCAAGGAAAGTGACGACCAGGGCGGCTCGGATACATGGTTCGACTACTCGTTCAGGAATATCGTGTTCCGCTTCAACCACTGGCGTGACATCAAGGGTGGAATGTATGCGGGAGCTGCTGGTATACGTTTCGATGATATCATCTCCGGCAATTTTGTGTATGGCAACGTATTCGAGCACTGTGGTGGCAGTCATTTCGGCTGTATCAACATCAATGGTGGCAGGGACAACCGCATCTCCAACAATGTGATATATGATTGTCCTGCCGGTGTGACCGGTGCTCTGGCGAACGGTGATGATTGGCGTCGGATGATGGATTCCAACATGGATAAACTGAATGCCGTGGATGCTCTCGGCCCTGTCTACGAGTTGCATTATCCTGAGCTCAAGGCGTCATTCTACTCGGAAAACGGGGTGAACTACATGTATGACAATCTCCTTGTGAAGGTGCCGACAGTTACCAACATGCCTCAGTTCATGGTGATGCACAACAATACCGAGGTCAATGAGGATGTCAAGGGCTTGAAATACTATCTGCAGGCTTTTGTCCTTGAAGCTGCCGGTATGCGTCCTATCCCTTTCGACCAGATCGGCGTCCAGTCCAACCGCTTCCTGAAATAACTTCTCCGCGCTATTCCGGCATCTTCGTTCCGCGGAAGCATCCTTGCCATCCCGGCATCCCGGGTCTCCGCAGCGGCCTCTGATCGCCGCCAAGTCCCGTCTTTTTGTGCCCGTCTTTCCCGAGTCTCCGCAGCGGCAGCAGCTTGCCTCTGAGAGGACTACGCTCACTGCGTTCGCTCCGGCCCCTCCCATCGTCATCTGCGTCATCGCTGCGCGATAACTTGCTGTCAACGGGACACCTCCCCTGCAATTATTTCAGGGGGACGCTGTCCCCCTTACCCGCCGCTATCGCGGCTACCCCCTGCGGCTCCCCCGGCGGGCTAAAACCCTGCTGCTCGGGTCGCAAGCATAAAAATGCTTGCTGTAAACACCCTCGCGACCACCGACATCGCAGAGCCTCATCGACCTACCTGTTCGACTGCAACTGCATTGCTCTGCTCCGTCCCGCTCTCCGCCGGCGATCTGAGGAGCGCCATCTGCTTGCCGCTTTGCTGCGACTCCGCTCTGCCGCAAAGCGTATTCTGATAACCCGTGGCGGCTAACATGCTGATAGTCAGGGAATAAACCACATGAGGGGTATGCTCCAAAGGCACCCCTCATGTGTTGAACAAGCTGATTTTCAACTACTTACCCGCCACGGCCGATGTTCCATCCCGGCTGGAAGTGGAGACAAAAGTTTGCCGGAGACAGACTAGCCGCCCTCGGCTCTAGAGGGAGGGGCCCACGGAGTGGGAGGGCCTGGTCTGGCTACGGCAAAGCTTTTGCGGAAAGGGGAAGCCGGGCGGCAGAAAGACAAGCTTCTACGGAACGGAGATGCCGAGCCACAAGAAGCAAAGCTTTTGCGGAACGAAAAAGCCGGGCGGCAGAAAGACAAGCTTCTACGGAACGGAGATGCCGAGCTACAAGAAGCAAAGCTTTTGCGGAAAGGGGAAGCCGGGCCGGGAATTATTAGCGGACCGGAAACAATCCGGATGGCGGTGGAGAATCTTCCTGAAATAACCGGAGGATTATTTCTGGCGGATATAGATCTGCAGAGGACAACCGCAGAAATCGAAATTCTGCCTTAACTGATTCTCAAGGAAACGCTTGTACGGATCCTTGACATACTGCGGCAAGTTGCAGAAGAACGCGAAACTCGGGAACTTGGTCGGCAGCTGAGTCACATACTTGATCTTGACATACTTGCCCTTCCATGCAGGCGGCGGCGTCTCCTCGATGATCGGAAGCAGAGCCTCGTTCAGACGCGCCGTCGGAATCTTCTGCGAATAGTTGTCATAGACCGCGGCGATTGCATCCAGCACATCCAGGATACGCTTCTTCTCGGTCACCGAAGTGAAAATGATAGGCACATCATCGAACGGAGCGATCCTGCTCCTGAGCGCCTCCGTGTAGTCACGCAGAGTGTTGCTCTCCTTCTCGAACAAATCCCATTTGTTGACCACCAGCACACAGCCCTTGCGGTTGCGCTGGATGAGGTTGAAGATGTTCATGTCCTGAGCCTCCATGCCCTGCGTGGCATCGATCATCAGCACACACACATCGGCCTTCTCGATGGCGCGGATGGAACGCATCACCGAATAGAACTCGAGATCCTCATGGACCTTGGACTTGCGGCGCATACCGGCCGTGTCGACCAGCATGAACTCATGCCCGAACTTGTTGTAATAGGTGGAAATCGAGTCGCGGGTGGTGCCTGCGACCGGAGTCACGATGTTCCTTTCTTCGCCGAGAAGCGCATTGGTGAGCGAAGACTTGCCGACATTCGGCTTGCCGATGATGGCGATGTGCGGCAGGTCGGGCCTGTCCTCGACCTCAGTCCCAGCATCGGCCGGCAGCACACGCACGATCTCGTCCAGAAGGTCGCCTGTGCCGCTTCCGTTGGCGGCCGAGCTGCTCCAGACTTCACCGAGCCCGAGAGCATAGAACTGATAAGTGTCGAAAATCTTATCGCCCGTGTCGACCTTGTTGACACAAAGGATGACCGGCTTCTTGGAGCGCCTGAGCACGTCAGCTATCTCCTCGTCGTAGTCGGTGATGCCTGTGGCTGCCTCCACGAGGAAGAGCACCACGTCGGACTCGTCGATCGCAATCTCGACCTGACGGCGGATGGCGGACTCGAACACGTCCTCCGAATTGGTGGTGTAACCTCCGGTGTCGACGACCGAAAACTCGGCGCCGCACCATTCACATTTGCCGTAATGCCTGTCCCTGGTGACACCGGCGGTGTCATCGACGATGGCTTTCCTCATTCCGACGAGACGGTTGAACAGTGTGGATTTGCCGACATTCGGCCTGCCCACTATGGCGACAAGAGACATAAGCTGTATGATTTATTTTTTGTAGAGGCTGCAGCCTGTGCAGCTTTCATCACAATTGCCTGCACAGGCCTGGCCTCCTTGTTTGTCAGTAAGCGGAATTTCCGCCTGCTCTTCCTTCATGCAGCGGATGCCGAGCTTGCGCATCTCCTTGTTGGAACCGACCTCGTACTCGGGGAATTCCCCGTCCTTGCGGAATATGATGTTGAAACACATCCCGAAGACACCGAGGGCGATGAGGACAAACGCTGCTATGAATACTTCCATTGGATTAGAAAATGAAATCCGAGCTGATAGGTTCGTAGTTGTAGACCTTCCTGATGATGCTTGCGAAGACGCCGGTCATGGAGATGACCTTGATCTTGCTGATATCCTGTGAAGGTTCGTTCCTGAGCGGAATGGTATCAGTGATGAACACCTGCTTGAGAGCGGACTTGCTGATGTTGTCCAGAGCCTTGCCGGAAAGGATTCCGTGGGTGGCGCAGGCGCTGACGCTGGCCGCACCCTTGGCCATGAGCACTTCGGCCGCCTTGCAGAGTGTGCCGGCGGTGTCGATCATGTCGTCAACGATGATGATGTTCCTGCCTTCGACCTCACCGATGGCGGTGATGGAAGCCACCACGTTGGCCTTCTCGCGGGATTTGTGGCAGATGATGACAGGACATCCGAGATCCTTGGCATATGCATTGGCTCTCTTGGCACCTCCCATGTCAGGAGCGGCGATCGAGAGGTTCTCGATATTCAATGACTTGATATAAGGGATGAACACCTTGCTTGCGTAGATGTGGTCGACAGGGAAGTCGAAGAATCCCTGGATCTGGTCTGCGTGCAGGTCGCAGGTCATGACGCGGTCCGCACCCGCTGCTTTGAGCAGGTTGGCGGCAAGCTTGGCTCCGATGGAGACTCTAGGACGGTCCTTTCTGTCCTGTCTTGCCCATCCGAAATAAGGGATGACGGCGATGACCTTGTCGGCGGAAGCTCTCTTGGCGGCATCGATGGAGAGAAGAAGCTCCATGAGGTTGTCGCTAGGCGGGAAAGTGGACTGGAGGATGAAGACGGTGGCTCCACGCACACTTTCGGTGAAAGCTGGCTGGAATTCGCCGTCGCTGAAAGGCGTGACGACAGAGTCGCCAAGGCGGTAAGGCTCCTCGCCCGGGCGGAGCGTGGCGTTCAATTCGTCGATAACCTTTGTCGCAAAGTCTTTCGAGGCCCTGCAGGCAAACAATTCAATGCGGTGTTCTTTGATCATGATTCAATCGATGATAAAATGGTATCTATGTAATCGAGTATTTCTTCCTTGCCTTTCGCCGTTTCTGAAGAGCTGATGAACATCTGCGGCAGTTCCTCCCACTGCTCGAGCATAATCCTCTTGTCCCTCTCCACCTGTGCCGCGAGCACGTTCGGGCCGGATTTGTCGGCCTTGGTGAAGATGATGGCGAAGGGGATGCCGTTCTCCCCGAGGCTGGCCAGGAAATCCAGATCCACCTTGCCTATGTCGTGCCTCGAGTCGATGAGCACGAAAAGCATGACCATGTCCTCGGAGTTGAGGATATAGTCGTTGATCACTGTCTGGAGCTCCTTGCGTCCCGACTGGGACATCTTGGCGTAGCCGTAACCGGGAAGGTCCACCAGATACCAGCTCTCGTTGATCAGGAAATGGTTCACGAGCTTGGTCTTGCCCGGGGTGGACGAGGTCATCGCCAGTTTCTTGCGGTTGCAGAGCATGTTGATAAGAGACGATTTGCCCACATTGGAACGGCCGATGAATGCGAATTCCGGCAATCTCAGTTTCGGCCTGTTGGATGTCCTTGTGCTGCTCCCCGCGAAACGGGCGTCTGATATTTTCATGTCTGGGTCTGAAAAGCGATGCAAATATAGCAAAAAAAGCCGTTATTTTTTCTAATTTTGCACAATACGGAAAGAAGCTTGGAATGTTTTTCCAGCTTTCTCGAAATGACCGCCATGGATAAGGAAATCATCGATCTCTTCACGCTGCAGAACGGTATCAAGGACGTCCTTGCAGATAGCTTCCCGGGCAAAATCTGGATCAAGGCCGAGATAGTGTCCGTGAGCGTCAAGACCAATGGGCACTGCTATCTTGAGTTGTCCCAGACCATGGACGGAGAGACCGTGGCAAAAGCCCGCGCCACCATCTGGCGCTCGAAATATGCCCTGCTATCCCGCTGCTTCAGGGAAGCGACGGGGGGAGACCTGCATGCCGGGATGACCATACTGGCGCGTGCGCAGGTCACGTTCAGCGAAGTGTACGGGCTCAACCTGGTCATCGACGACCTTGACGCCGAGGTGACCATGGGGGAGCAGGAACGCATACGCAGGGAGACGGTTGCGCGGCTGGAGGCCGAGGGCATGATGGACAGACAGTCCTCTCTCGTGCCGGCCGAACTGCCGTACCGCCTGGCTGTGATCTCGGCCCGGGACGCTGCTGGTTTCGGCGACTTCTGCCGCCATCTCGACCAGAACGAATATGGATTCAAGTTCGAAGTGACGCTTTTCGAGGCGGCGATGCAGGGGGTGACAGCTCCCGAGTCGATTTCTGATGCCCTGGACTCGGTGCAGACATCGGCCGAGCCGTACGATGCGGTGTTGATACTCCGCGGAGGCGGGTCCGCGTTCGACCTTGCCTGCTTCGATGACTATGGGCTCTGCTTCAATATTGCGAGCTGCCCGGTCCCTGTCTATACGGCCATCGGCCACGACCGGGACTACCATGTGGCGGACATGGTGGCCTACGAACATGTGAAGACGCCGACCGCATTGGCGGATCTCTTCCTTGAGGCGTATATGGCTGAGGATGAACGCATTTCTTCATATACCACGAGGCTCAGACTGGCGTTCGCCAACAAGATTTCGGCCATGTCCTCGCGCGTCGAGCTGCTGTACTCGCGAATCAAGGCGGCCGATCCGAGGCAGATTCTCTCGCGTGGGTATGCGCTTGCGACGGACAGCCGCGGGGTGGTGCTCAAGAGCGCTTCACCGGTCAGAGCCGGCGACAAGGTGGATGTGCTGTTTCACGACGGCAAGTTAAAATGTACTGTGGATGGAAAAGTTTGATTATGGCAAGGCGGTGGCCGAACTGGAGGAGATACTCGCCAAGGTCGAGGACCCGGCCACCAGCATAGATGACATAGACAGATACGTCAGGCAGACGGAGGAGCTGACGGAACGTTGCCGTTCCTACCTCCGCTCCGTCAGGGAAAAAGTTGACACGATAGACAAGTAAGCACCATGGGGAAAGCGATGATATATGAGACGGATCCTTACCTGATGCCGTACAAGGATGCGGTGGATGCCCGGCATGCCCGCATACTCGGATACCGCGACAGGATCGCCGGCGACGGCCGCTTGTCCGACAAGGCCAACAACCATCTGTATTACGGCCTCCACAGGGAGGAGGACCGCTCCTGGGTGTTCCGCGAATGGGCTCCGAACGCCACCAGGATCTACCTCATCGGCGAATTCAACAACTGGCGCAGGACGGAAGCGTATGCGCTCAAGCCGGTCGGCGGAGGCAGTTGGGAGATCAAGCTCCCGTCGGTGATGATGACGCACGGACAGCTGTACAAGCTCTTCATCGAATGGCCAGGAGGTGGCGCGGAGAGACTGCCGTCGTACGCAACGCGCGCGGTGCAGGACCCCGACACGAAGGTGTTCTCAGCCCAGGTGTGGTGCCCTGAGAAGCCATACGTATGGAAGCATCGCCGGCCGGGGAAGCGCCCGAATCCGCTGATCTACGAGTGCCATATCGGCATGAGTTCGGAGGAGGAGAAGGTCTCCACCTTTGCGGAATTCCGCCGCGACGTGCTGCCGAAAGTCTCGGACCTCGGATACAACGTGCTGCAGATCATGGCATTGCAAGAGCATCCGTACTATGGCTCGTTCGGCTATCAGGTGTCGAACTTCTATGCGCTCAGCTCGCGCTTCGGCACGCCGGAGGAGTTCAAGGAACTGGTCGATGCCGCGCATGCGAGAGGCATCGCGGTCATCATGGACATAGTGCATTCGCACAGCGTCAGCAACGAAAGCGAGGGGCTCAGCCTCTTTGACGGGCGCGAGGACCTCTACTTCTACAACGGATGGCAGGGCCACCATCCGGCTTGGGGATCGCGTTGCTTCGACTACGGCAAGGACGAAACCAAGTTTTTCCTGCTGTCGAACTGCAAGTTCTGGATGGACGAATACCACCTCGACGGCTTCCGCTTCGACGGCGTGACCAGCATGCTTTACTGGGATCATGGTCTGGAGAAGGATTTCGGCGACTACGCTCTCTACTTCAACCAGGGGGTCGATGAGAATGCAGTGACCTATCTCGCCCTTGCGAACATGCTCGTCAAGGAGCTCGACCCGAACGCCATCACGATTGCGGAGGATGTCAGCGGAATGCCGGGACTGGCGGCGCCGGTCGAGTGCGGCGGCATCGGTTTCGACTTCCGGATGTCCATGGGGGTCGCAGACCACTGGATCAAGTGGATCAAGGAAAAACGCGACGAGGACTGGTCCACCGGCGAGATCTGGTGGGAGCTCACCAACAAGCGCGCCGAGGAGAAGACCATCAGCTACGCCGAGTGCCACGACCAGGCGCTGGTCGGCGACAAGACTCTGATTTTCAGGTTGCTGGACAAGGAGATGTACTTCTCCATGGCCAGGGATTCGCAGAACCCTGTGGTGGACCGCGGAGTTGCGCTGCACAAGATGATAAGGCTTGTGACGGCCGCGACCGCAGGAGACGGGTATCTCAATTTCATGGGCAATGAGTTCGGCCATCCGGAGTGGATCGATTTTCCTCGCGAGGGGAACGGGTGGTCTTATGCCCATGCGCGCCGTCAGTGGTCGCTCGCAGAGCCGGACTACCTCAGATACCGCTATCTCAGGGAATTCGACAAGGTGATGGTCCGTTATCTCAAGGGGAAGGATATCATTGCGCACCGTCCGGTGCTGCTGGTCAGCGACGAAGAGAAGAAAATCTTGATATTCAAGAGAAATCGCAGTATCTTTGCATTCAATTTCAACCCTGTCGGATCTTTTTCCGATTATGGTTTTTCGGCACCAGCCGGAGAGTATGGTCTTGTCTTCAGCTCCGATGAGGCCCGTTTTGACGGATTCGACCGTCTGAAGGTGGGTGAAACCCACTTTTCGGTACACGAGAAATCCCCGAACGGCAACCAGGAGTTTGACGACACGCTTTTCTTGTACCTTCCGAGCCGCAGCGCCGCGGTTTATGAGATGAAAAAGTAAAGGAGGACAATATGGCATTCCTTAAATTCAACAAGTCCGAGTTGGTGAACTTGTCCTATTCGCTGAAGCGAGAGATCATTTCGGCGAACAAGACAGGTGCATATTGCAACACTTCCATCCTCACCTGCAACACCAGACGCTACCACGGCCTTCTCGCCGTGACCCTGGACAGGTTCGGAGGCGACAAGTTCCTGCTTCTGTCCGCTCTCGACGAGAGCTTGATCGTGAGCGGCAAGCAGTTCAACCTGGGCATCCATTGCTATGGAGAGATATATGAGCCGAGAGGTCACAAGTACATCGTGGACTTCAAGGAGGATCCGGAGCCTCAGATTACCTACAAGGTCGGCGACATCGTGTTCAGGAAGAGCATCCTGCTCGTGCCTGACAACGACCAGGTGCTCATCAAGTTCGAGCTCCTGTCATCCCCGGCCAAGGCCGAGCTCCAGCTCCGTCCGTTCCTGGCATTCAGGAACATCCATGCCTTGACAAGGCAGAACAGCGACGCCCGCACCGACTGCACCCGCATCCAGAACGGCGTTTCTTTCTGCATGTATCCGAACTTCCCGGAACTCAACCTGCAGATGAGCAGTTCCAAGGCCGAATACGTGCAGATGCCTTACTGGTACAACGGCGTCACCTATTCCGACGAATACAGACGCGGTTTCGACTGCAAGGAGGATCTCCTCGTGCCTGGTTACTTCCGCGTCTCTCTCAATGAAGGCGAATCGGTCGTCTTCTCCGCATCCATCAAGGAGGAGGCCGCGGCCGGCCTGACACGCAAGTTCAACGACCGTGTGGCCAGGACTCCGCAGGTGACCGACAGCCACGACCAGCTGGTCCGTTGCGCCGACCTGCTAATCAGCAACCATAACGGCAGGAAGAAGATACATGCGGGCTACTCATGGCTCTATACCGGCCTGCTTCGCGAGACCCTGATGTCGCTTCCGGGCCTCACGCTCTACGCCAAGGGAGACACGGCGGAGTTCGAGGAGATTCTGGACAACATCATCGCGGATGAGCAGGAGCGCCTTTACCGCAGGACCACCCAGATCGAGGCTCCGTTCTACATGGCGACAGCCTTGCAGGCCTACATCGAGTTCGGTGCCGATCCGGCCAAGGTCTGGTCAAAGTACGGTCAGGTGGTCAAGAGGATTCTCGAGAGCTACCTCCCGGGAGTGCGCAAAGAAGTGTCCATGCAGCCGGACGGTCTGCTCTGGTGTCAGCTCGACGGCGTGGCCCTCAGCTGGATGAATACATATTATCAGGGACGCGCGATCAACGAGCGCGCCGGCTATCAGGTGGAGACCAACAGCCTCTGGTACAATGCAATATGCTTCGCCCTCGAGATGGAGGCGGAATTCGGCGACAGATCCGGCCAGTTCCTGAAGCGGTGGACGGAAATACGCGACCTTGTGAAGCTCAACTACCAGAAGATGTTCTGGTGCCCGCAGACCGGCTGTCTCGCAGACTATGTGGACAACGACGGCCAGCACGCCGACATCCGTCCTAACCAGCTCATTGCCATGAGCCTGAAATATTCCCCTGTTTCCGAGGAGGTGCTTCCTGCGGTGGTCAGGGTTGTGGAAAAGGAACTCCTCACCAAGAGGGGTATCAGGAGCCTTTCTCCGCGCGATTCCCGCTACAAGGGCATATATGACGGCTCCCAGGTGGAGCGCGACTTTGCATATCACAACGGCAGTGCCTTCCCTTTCCTCTTCGGAATGTACGTCGAGGTCTGTCTCCGCGTCAAGGGGGCTTCTCATTTGGGAAAAATCGAATCGCTCATCGAGGCGTTCTACGAGGACCTGAACAAGCACGGTGTGGGTGCGTTCTCCGAACTCTATGACGGAGATCCTCCACAGGAACCGCATGGAGCGATTTCTTCCGCTCTCAGCACGGCCGGGCTGCTTGCCGCAGATTATCTCATGAACAAGTACAAGGAGGTGATGAAATGAAAGTTCTGATGTTCGGATGGGAATTCCCTCCACATATCGCCGGCGGTCTGGGTACTGCCTGCGAGGGCATTGTCAAGGGCTTGGCTCACAACGGAGTGGAGACTCTCTTCGTGATGCCGTCCGCCTCCGGTGACGAGGACCAGAGCGCCACCACAATCATAAATGCGAGCGACGTCGCTGTGCAGAATGTCTCCGAGACCGTTGACGAATTCATCAGCAAGGTCAAGTTCATGTACGTCGACTCCAACCTCGTACCGTACGTGGATCCTGAGGAGTACTACAGCGCCATCGAGGAGATGAAGCGCAAGCAGGTCACCCAGACAACGGTCGGTTTCGGGCAGAAGTTCAAGTTCTCCGGCAAGTACGGCGCCAACCTCATGGAGGAAGTCGCCCGTTATGCGCAGGTCGGCGGCACCATCGCGATGCAGCACGCATCCGAGTTCGACGTCATCCACGCCCATGACTGGCTTACCTATCTGGCCGGCATCGCCGCCAAGGAGCTCACCGGCAAGCCGCTTGTCGTCCATGTGCACGCCACATCCTACGACCGCGGTGACGAGAAGCACATCGACACCCGCGTGCTCGACATCGAGACCCGCGGAATGCAGGCGGCCGACAGGGTCGTGACGGTCAGCGACCTCACCAGGAACATCGTCATCAACAGATATGGCATAGATCCGGCCAAGGTGGTCACGGTGCACAATGCGGTCGATTTCAGCGGCCGCGAGAACATCCAGGTCGAGAGGGGAGTGCGCGACAAGGTCGTCACCTTCCTCGGACGTATCACTTTCCAGAAAGGTCCGGAATACTTCATCGAGGCGGCCGCGATGGTGCTCAAGCGCACCAAGAACGTACGTTTCGTGATGGCCGGAAGCGGTGACATGATGAACAGGGCCATCCGCCAGGTCGCTAAGCTCGGCATTTCGGACAGGTTCCATTTCACCGGCTTCCTGCGCGGTGCGGAGGTGCAGAAGATGTTCGCTCTCTCCGACGTCTATATCATGCCGTCCGTGTCCGAGCCTTTCGGCATTTCGCCTCTCGAGGCCATGAGGACCGGGGTCCCGGCCATCATCTCGCATCAGTCCGGTGCCGCCGAGGTGCTGAAGTATGCCTTCAAGGTGGATTTCTGGGACGTCGATGCGATGGCGGACGACATCTACGCTTTGCTGCAGTATCCTGTCCTTTCGGATTTCGCGGCCAAGAAGGGCTTCAATGAAGTCAATGAACTCAAGTGGAACAACGCCACAGCCAAGTTGAAAAAAGTTTACGAATCGATATTATGACAAAGAAGAGCATTTGTTTGTATTTTGAGGTACATCAGCCTACGAGACTTCGCCTTTACAGATTTTTCGACATAGGCAAGGATTCTCATTATTATGATGATTATGCCAACAGGACCATCCTCAAGAAGGCGGTGCAGGAGTGCTACCTCCCTATGAACGCCCTGTTGCTCGATCTTGTCAACCAACATAAGGGTGACTTCAAGCTGGCCTTCTCCATTTCCGGGGCGACCCTGGAGATGTTCCAGAGGTATTCTCCGGAGGTGATCGACAGCTTCAGGAAACTCGCCGACACAGGTTGCGTGGAGTTCCTTTGCGAGACATACTACCATTCTCTCGCTTCCGTGGCATCTCCGGCGGAGTTCAAGCATCAGGTCCTCAAGCAGAAGGACATGATCGAGCAGCTCTTCGGGGTCACTCCGGAGACCTTCCGTAACACCGAGCTCATCTATTCGGACGCCATCGGTGCGGCCGTGCATGAGATGGGATTCAAGACCATGGTTACCGAAGGCGCGAAGAACGTTATGGGATGGAAGAACCCTGATTACGTCTATTCATGCGCACTCCAGCCGAAACTCAAGCTCCTTCTCAGGAACTATTCGCTCAGCGACGACATTGCAGTGAGGTTCTCGGACACCAGCTGGGATGTCTGGCCTCTGTCCGCAGAGCGCTACACCGGCTGGGTCAAGGGTGCAGAAGGCGACATCGTGAACCTCTTCATGGACTATGAGGCATTCGGTTCGCGCCACAAGGCCGACAGCGGCATCTTCGATTTCTTCAAGGCGCTTCCTGCAGCCATCCTGGCTGACGGCACCATGAAGTTCGTGACGCCGGCCGAGGCTTCACGCAAACTCAAGTCCGTCGGCAGCCTGGATGTGGAGGATACCATTTCCTGGGCATCTGTCGAGAGCGATATGTCGGTATGGCTTGGAAACGAGCTTCAGCAGGATGCGTTCAACAAGCTCTACGGCCTGACCGAGAAACTTTCCATACTCGACGATCCGGACCTCTGGTCAGATTTCGGACATCTGCAGGAGAGCGCGCACTTCTACTATATGTGCACCCGTTTCTTCGCCGATGGTGCCGAGCACAAGTACGACAACCCATACGACACTCCATACGAAGCGTTCATCAACTACATGAATGTACTGAGTGATTTCATCATCAGGGTGAACGACAAGATGGCGCTCCGCTCGGATAACAAATAGAAAACAGAAGGTTAGATAATTGATAGTTAGTAAATAGTGTATTACAATGAAAGAAAATGAATTACATTTCAGCGAGCCATCTTGGAAAAGCGTGATGGTCACAAGGCATCTGCCGGAGTCTCTCGAGGGCCTGGAAAGGCTCAGCGAAAACCTCTGGTGGTGCTGGAACGACTCCGCAAAGGCTTTGTTCAAGGAGGTCGATCCTGCCATCTGGCATTCGTCAGGTCACAACCCTCGTGAGGTGCTCGACACCGTCAGCATCAACAGGTTCAATGTCCTGGCCAAGAATTCGTCCTTCCTGCGCAAACTCAACGACGTGCTCGCCGAATTCGATGAATATATGGCCGCCAAGGCAGACAGGACCGATCCTTCCATCGCTTATTTCAGCATGGAGTACGGTCTCGACACTTCCTTGAAGATTTATTCCGGCGGTCTCGGAATCCTTGCGGGCGACTACCTCAAGGAGACCAGCGACATGAACGTCAACCTCGTGGCTGTCGGCCTTCTCTACAGGTACGGATATTTCACCCAGAGAATCACAGCCAACGGTGACCAGGTGGCTGAGTACGACGCTCAGGACTTCCTGAAGATTCCTGCAAAGCCTGTTCTCGATGCCGAAGGCCAGTGGATTGTAGCCAAGGTCGATTTCCCAGGCAGGACTCTGTCTGCGCGTATCTGGAAGGTTGCTGTCGGCCGTACGGACCTGTATCTCCTCGATACCGACTATGAGGACAACCTGCCGGAGGACCGTCAGGTCACGCATCAGCTTTATGGCGGTGACTGGGAGAACCGTCTCAAGCAGGAGCTGCTTCTTGGCATCGGCGGCATCAAGGCCCTCCGCGCCATCGGACTCGAACCTCAGATCTACCACTGCAACGAGGGACATGCCGCATTCATCGGACTCGAAAGACTGCGTGAATACATCCAGAGCGGCGCACTGACCTTCCTCGAGGCTGTCGAGGTCGTACGTGCATCATCTCTCTTCACCACCCATACACCTGTGCCTGCAGGTCACGATGCATTCGACGAGGGCCTTCTCTACAAGTACCTCGGAGGCTTCCCTGACCTCCTCCACATTGGTTGGGATTCGCTCATGGGACTCGGCAAGATCCACGCTGACGACCACAACGAGAAGTTCTCGATGAGCGTGCTCGCCGCCAACATGTCCCAGAACATCAACGGCGTCTCCATGCTTCACGGGCTGGTCAGCCAGGACATCTTCGCCGGCATGTATCCGGGATACCTTCCGGAGGAACTCCATGTCAGCTATGTCACCAACGGAGTCCACTATCCTACCTGGGCATCCAAGGAATGGAAGTCCCTCCACTCCAAGGTGTTCGGAGAGGAGTTCAAGACACATCATTACGACAAGAAATGCTTCGAAGGCATCTACCAGGTGCCTGATGCCGAGATATGGCAGACCCGCAAGGTTCTCAAGAAGGAGCTTGTGAGAGTGGTCGGCAACCGCGTCGGCGACCAGTATGTATGCAGCCACTATTCTCCAAAGCAGATAGTCTCCATCCAGAAGACCCTCCGCGATGATGTGCTCACCATAGGTTTCGCACGCCGTTTCGCGACATACAAGAGGGCTACGCTCCTCTTCTCCGACCTTGACAGGCTCGACCGCATCGTCAACAATCCTCAGCATCCTGTACAGTTCATATTCGCCGGCAAGGCACATCCTGCAGACAAGGCCGGACAGGACCTCATCCGCCAGATCATCGAGATCTCCAAGCAGGACCGCTTCATCGGCAAGATCGTGTTCGTACCGGGCTACGACATTTCGCTCGCCAAGCGTCTCGTGCAGGGCGTCGATGTGTGGATGAACAACCCTACTCGTCCGCAGGAAGCATCCGGAACATCCGGAGAGAAGGCGGCCATGAACGGAGTGATGCATTTCTCCGTGCTTGACGGCTGGTGGGTCGAAGGCTATCGTGAGGATGCCGGATGGGCACTCCCTCAGCAGCGTACCTATGATGACCAGAACTACCAGAACGAGCTCGATGCCGCCACCATCTACGACATCATCGAAAACCAGATCGTCCCTGCCTACTACGCCAAGGACCCTGCTACCGGGCTGTCTTCGAAGTGGATAGCATATATCAAGAACACCATCGCCAAGGTCGCTTGCAATTTCACCACCAACAGGATGTTGACTGACTACTGCAACCAGTACTACATCCCTCAGGCCAGACGTTCTGCAGAGATCAATGCCGACAATTTCAGCAAGGCCCGTGAGATTGCTGCATGGAAGACCGGAGTCAGGAACAACTGGGATTCCATCAGTGTGGTTTCATACACACAGCCTTCAGCTTCTTACAGCCTTTCCGAGAAGAATCCTTTGACCGCCGAGGTTGTGCTCAACATCGGTACGCTCAAACCGGAAGACCTTGGAGTCGAGATGCTCTTCACCGCTTCAGACCGCAAGGGCAAGCTCCACATCCAGGACCGCTGCGAGTTCTCTCTCGTCGAGTTCAAGGACGGTGTGGCCAGGTTCATCGCTTCCATCCTTCCTCAGAGGACCGGCATGTACCAGCTTGCCACCCGCATCTATCCTAAGAACGCAGATCTCCCTCACAAACAGGACTTCCCGCTCGTGAAATGGTTGTAGCCACCGGATTTTTCGACGGTGTGCACAAGGGACACCGGTTGGTCATAGACAGACTTGTCAGTGCTGCGCAGGAGCGCGGCACTGAGAGTCTTGTATTGACTTTCTGGCCCCATCCACGCAATGTCCTGCAGAATGATGCCAGAGGCTTGCGTCTTCTGACCTCATTACAGGAAAAGAAAGAGATGCTTCTTTCCCTCGGGGTCGACAGGGTCGAGGTCCTGGAGTTCACCAAGGAATTCAGCCGTCTCTCGACGGAGGAGTACATATGGCATTATCTGATCGGCGTATATGATGCCGATGCCATCGTGCTGGGATATGACAACCGTATGGGCTTTGATTCCGGGACGACCGACGAAATCGCCGCCATCGCGTCGAAAATGGGCCTTGAGGTCATCCGAGCCGATGCTCTGGAACTTGGGCAGGTGCCGGTGAGCTCGACCAGGATCCGCAATGCCCTGCAGGCGGGCGATGTCGCGGCTGCGGCCGGGATGCTTGGTTACGGCTATTCCCTGAAAGGGGTCGTGGTCGAAGGCAACAGGCTCGGGCGGACCATCGGCTTCCCGACCGCCAACATGCAGCTCTACGACCCGATGAAGCTGGTTCCGGCGAACGGCGTCTACTCAGTCAAGGTGGACACGCTCGGACGCAGTTTCCATGGGATGACCAACATCGGCACGCGGCCGACCGTCACAGGAGTCGAGTCTTCCGCCAACATGATGCTGAGGACCATCGAGACAAACATTTTCGATTTCGATGAGGATATCTATGGCCTGGACATACGGATCGAGTTCCTCTCCAGGATACGCGAGGAACGCAGATTCCCGTCTTTGGACAGCCTCAAGCTCCAGCTGGAGGAGGACAAGAAGATTTGTCTCTCGAATTCCTAAAGTTTTGCGCCATAAGGTTGTAGTCTAATTCAAAATTGCTATATTTGCATTGAAGTAAGGGTTCTGTCTGTGAGGCAGGACTCATTTTTGATTGTCAAACTGAAATAAAACCAAACTTAAGATATGGCAGATATCCATTATATGACCGCAGAAGGTCTTGAAAAAGTAAAGAAGGATCTTGCTGACGCATTGGCTCAGCGCCCGGTCATCTCAGCCCAGATCGCTGAGGCGAGGGAGAAAGGTGATCTTTCTGAAAACGCAGAATATGATGCAGCAAGGGATGCCCAGGGGCTTCTCGAAGTCAAGATAGCCAAGCTCAAGGACCTCGTCGCCAACGCAAAGATCATCGACGAGAGCCAGCTCAGTACCGACGTCGTCAGGATGATGAACAAGGTGAAGGTGCGCAACCTCGCCAACAAGGCGGTGATGGAGTTCACTATCGTGGGTGAGACCGAAGCCGATTTCGCACATGGCAAGCTGGCGGCCACCACACCTATCGCAAAGGCCCTCATCGGTCATGCCAAAGGGGAGGTCGTCGATGCGCATGTCCCTTCAGGCATCATGAAGTTCGAAATTCTCGACATTTCAATCTAAATCATAAGATGGCTACGATTTTCACCAAGATCGCGAAGGGTGAGATTCCTTCCTACAAAGTTGCGGAGAACGACCGCTACTACGCATTCCTGGACATCAGTCCTCTGGCCAAGGGGCACACCCTCGTCATACCGAAGGACGTAGAGGATGATTATATCTTCCATCTGGACGAAGAGACCTATGCCGGTCTCTGGGCGTTCGCCCGCAAGGTCGCCGAGGCTCTCAAGGCCGCTGTGCCTTGCCAGCGCGTAGGAGTCGCGGTCCTAGGCATGGAAGTGCCTCACACCCATATCCATCTTGTCCCTCTCCAGACGGAGGGTGACCTCGATTTCAGAAAAAAGCGTCCTGAGGTCACTCCTGAGGAGCAGAAAACCATAGCAGCATCAATCTTGAAAGAATATGAAAGCAGGAATCTCTAATATCGTCAAAGGGGCCGTATCGTGCCTTGCCGCGTCAATGCTCGTGGCAGCTTGCTCCGAGACCGCAGGCATCCGTGTGAAAGTCGCACAGGCTCCGGAGAGCGACATCGTCGTCAAGCTTCTCGACGTCAACACCTACAAGGTCCTTGATACCGTCAGGACCGACGCTTCCGGCAATTTCACTTACAAAGTGGCGGTTGCTGAAGGCCAGCCGGAGTTCGTGTATCTCTTCCATGGCGACACCAAGATCGCTTCCCTCCTTCTCCAGAAGGGAGACAAGGTGACCGTCGAGGCGGACACTCTCGGGCATTACACCATCGAGGGTTCCGAGGAGAGCGTGAAGCTCCAGCAGGTCGAGACCGACTATGCGCAGTTCCTCAAGGAGATGGCCGACATCTATGAAGGCGCTTCCGCCGAGGATCTCGCTGCCGGCAAGGTCACGGAAGTCAACAAGGCTCTCTCGCAGAAGTATGTCGAGTATTACAGGAAGGCTGTAAGCTACATCATGGGCAATCCGTATTCCCTGACCGTGGTCCCTGTTCTCTATCAGTCCGTCAGCGACCAGATGCAGGTGTTCAACCAGATCACCGATGCAATCCACTTCAGGAGGGCCTGCGATTCATTGAAGACCGTCTATCCTGATTCCAAGTACGTCAAGGCACTCGACAAGATCGCTATCCAGCGAGAGAACATTCTCACACTCAATGCCAAGCTTGGCGAGACCGATGCCATGTCATATCCGGATGTGGTCCTTCCTGACACCAAGGGCGAGAAGGTGGCTCTTTCTTCTGTGAAGTCCAAGGCTGTGATGCTCATGTTCTGGACCGTGTCGGAAGCCGCACAGAAGATGTTCAGCCTCGATACCGTCAAGCCTCTCTATGAGGAGTTCCATCCAAAGGGGCTTGAGATTTATTCTGTCTGCATCGATGTGGACAAGGCTCTCTGGGCTTCTACCGTGAAGAACCAGCAGCTCCCTTGGATCAATGTCTGCGACGGTCTCGGTACCGCATGTCCGGCTCTCAGGATGTACAACGTTGCCCAGATCCCTACCTTCTTCATGATCATGGACGGTGAGATTGTCAACGAGCCTATCGCCGGAGTCGATGCAGTCCGCAAGTATTTGTCAACCCACTTGAAATAATTGGCCACCCAGACCTTAGCCGACCGAATCTGAATCCGGTCGGCTTTTCCTTTTTCAAGGCACTGTGTCTCATTTTTCCTTCAGTATTTCACCTTGGGAAAACTTAATGATTGAACTATGAAAAAATCTTTTCTTTTACTGACTTTTGCGTTGCTTCCGCTGGTCTGCCCGGCGCAGATACGCGGGAGGCTTGGGCAAGAGCAGGCTTCATGGGAGACCGGGTATTACGGCAACGACGGTCTGCGTTTCGATGTCCGCATCGGTCTGGGCGCAATTCCCGAGCATGCCTCCGACCTGCTGATGGGCTATGGCGGTCTGTCCATAGGCCATTATGATTATTACTACTATGACAATCCTACCTTGCCGGCCCTCTACCAGGACTACCAAGGAGGCTCCAACAGTACTGACGCCATCGGCGTGGACGTACTCTTCCATGTGTCGAGAAGGGTGGATGTAGGACTCGGGATGTACGTCAACCATCTGTGGTACGACACATTCAACGGCGTCACGCAGGAAAAGACCGGCGTCCATAAGGCAGCTGCGTTCTACCTCGCGCCTTCCATCAGGCTTTACTACATGAACAAGCAGTACGTAAGACTCTATGGACAGTGTTCTGTCGGTCTGGCCAAGTATTTCAACTACGACACCTTGCAGTACACCAGGATTGATTATGACGGCATAAGGCGGACTGTTAATGACTCCAGGAAAGCTTTTGGGGAGTTTGTCCCTTTCGGTATCGAAGTCGGACGCCGTTTCTTCTTCTTCATGGAGGCAGGTGTCGGCAGCATGTACAACGGGCTTTGCCTTGGCGCGGGTTATAAATTCTAGAGAACTATGAAAAAGAATGGATTTATCATAGCCATGTTGGCTACGGCCGCGCTGGTCAGCTCATGCTATTCTGTGTCCAGCCGCGAAGACGGCCCTAACGCTTCCAGGCTGCTCAGTTATACCGAGTTGCTTGAACGCTCATCTTTGCGCACTATAGTGCATCAGTTCAACAACATGACCGACGAGGCACTTTTTGCCTGCGGTACGGGGAAGGACGATGCTTCGTTCAAGGAAATGAATTGGCAGGTGACGAAGCTGGCCGACAGTGTGTGGCAGGTGTCATCGCCGGATCCTGAGATGGCATTCGTGACCAAGGTCACCATGCTCCCGGAGGTGTGCGACATACTTGGTATCCGCAAGCATGTCTGGTCTCTGGAGACAGAAGGGACTTCCCAGCAGAATGAATACAGCTCGAGTTTCCGTACAGTCGAGCCTATGGTCTTCAGCTGGATTGCCAGGGATTACGGCGGGAACATCCAGGTCGATGAAAGTCGTCGCGGCTCATTCCGCATTGAGACATTCCTGGGCACCAGAAACCTGGATTACGGAGTCCTGAATTATACGGAGGATGGGGATCGCACTTTCAAAAGCTCCCAGGGCGATCTGTCCGACAGTTCTTTCTTTTACTACTAGAACAGTTTCTTGCTGCTGACTGTGGCGACAAACTGCTTGAGATAGAACGGTTCGAAGTACGCTGTGTCTTTGAACCGTTTTTCTTTGTATTCAGCCATGGCCGGCCGAAGCATGGCGCATGCGTTCGGACAGCACTGCACGAAGCGGGCATTCGGGTTGCCGATCACGCCTTCGCATTTGCCCGCACCGTCACCGATGAAGAGCACCGTACCCTCAGCAAGCCTGTCCGCGAAACTGGCCGCGTCCACCACCATCGGCTGGGTCTCGGTCAGCTGCTTCCCGTCCGGGGTGAATACGGCCGTATAGACTTCCATCCTGCGCGCGTCGATCATCGGCACGATGTACTTGCATCCTTCCGGGACCAGTCCTTCGTCGGCCGCCTGTGCGACCAGCGTGTCGAGGGTGCCGACCGCGATGAGCGGGATGCCTCCGCCGAACGCCAGACCTTTGGCGGTCGAAGAGCCGACTCTCAGACCGGTGTACGAGCCCGGACCCATGGAGACGCAGACGGCGTCACAGTCGCTGACCTTGATGCCGAGCTCCTTCAGCATTTCGTCCACGAACGGGGTCGTGATCGAAGCCTGTGCGCGTGGAGTCTCGCTGATGCGCGATGCGACTATCTTTCCGTCTTCCGTAATAGCGGTGGAAGTGAGCGAAGTCGAAGTCTCTATGAGGATGATTCTGTCTTTCATCTTACTGCTTGAACAACAATGCCTTCAGATAAGGGAATACTTTGTATGAGATGTCACGCAGCGGCGCGTAGAGCACCGACTGGTCGATGATTTCCGTCTTGACGAACTCGAACTTGAGGTTGAGGGTGTCGAAGAGAATGATGACGAATCCGATGATGAGCGCGGCTTTGAGAAGGGCGAACGCAAGTCCCAGGACCCAGTCCATCCAGCCGAGGCTGGCGGCCTTGAACAGACCCTTGACCATCTTTCCAAGCAGGTGCAGCAGCACTGAAACTACCACGAGTATTATGATGAAGGCGACTATGCTGAGCACTGATCCCGGTACTCCGGAGCAGTAGGTTTTCAACCATTCGCAGACCATTTCGGAGAACTGGAATGCAATCCAGATGCCCAGGATCACCGAAACCAGAGAGATGGCCTGGGCGATGAAACCCTTCTGGATGCCGCGCACGATGGCCGGCACGAAGCACAGTAGAATAATGATATCCAGCGTTGCCATATTAAGTTGTAAAAAATCGTCGGATTGATTATATTTGCGAATTGCAAAAATAGACAAAAAATAATGACATTCAAAGAATACAAAGGATTGGACCTGGTGTCTGTCGGAAACGAGATACTCGACAGATGGAAGAAGAACGCAGCGTTCGAGAAGTCTTTGGAACTTCGCGAGGGCGCTCCTGAATTCATATTCTTCGAGGGACCTCCTTCTGCCAACGGAATGCCGGGCATCCACCATGTCATGGCCCGCTCCATCAAGGACTCGATCTGCCGTTACAAGACCCAGACCGGCTTCAAGGTGCGCCGCCGCGCAGGCTGGGACACCCACGGACTCCCTGTCGAGCTCGGAGTCGAGAAGAAACTCGGCATCACCAAAGAGGATATCGGTACCAAGATCAGCGTCGAGGAATATAACAGGACCTGCCGCCAGGAAGTCATGAAGTACACGGCCGAGTGGCGCAACCTCACCGAGAGGATTGGCTACTGGGTGGATATGGATGACCCGTACATCACCTACGACAACCGCTACATCGAGACTCTCTGGTACCTCCTCAAGGACATCTATGGCAAGGGCTTCCTCTACAAGGGCAAATCCATCCAGCCTTACTCTCCAGCAGCGGGAACAGGTCACAGCTCACACGAACTGAACCAGCCGGGCTGCTACCGCGACGTGAAAGATACTACTGCGGCCGCACAGTTCGAGATCATCAGGGACGAGAAGTCAGCTCCTCTCTTCGCAGAGGGCCTTCCGCTCTATTTCCTCGCATGGACCACTACACCTTGGACCCTGCCTTCAAACACCGCACTCTGTGTCGGTCCGAACATCGATTATGTAAGAGTACGTTCGTTCAATCCATACTCAGGGCAGGAGGCTGTCTATGTCCTCGCAAAGGCTCTTGTAGGCGCATGGTTCAATGCCAAGGCCGCTGAAATCCCGTTTGCCGACTACAAGCAGGGGGACAAACTTGTCCCTTATGAGGTTCTTCCTGGTGAGTTCAAGGGAAGCGAACTCCTCAATATCCAGTACAAGCAGCTTATTCCTTGGTTCCGTCCTGACGAGGGCGCATTCCGTGTGATCGGCGGAGACTATGTGACCACTGAGGACGGTACCGGTATCGTCCATATCGCTCCGACCTTGGGCGCTGACGATATGAAGGTGGCCAAGGCCGCGGGTGTACCTGCACTTATGGTGGTGGACCGCAACGGCGACCTTCAGGCACAGGTGGATTATCAGGGACGTTTCTACCGCGTCGAGGACCTCGACCCTAAGTACGCAGCAGAGCGTGTCAGCCCTGATTACAGCGAGTGGGCGGCCCGCTATGCTAACAATGCATACGACTCCACCCTCGCTCCCGACGCCACTACCCTCGACATCGACATCAGCCTCATGCTGAAGGCTC
>JAZQNI010000020.1:0-15559 GCA_045627265.1 Candidatus Cryptobacteroides sp. | reverse complement strand
CCTTACCCGCCGCTATCGCGGCTACCCCCTGCGGCTCCCGAGTTACCGACATCGCAGAGCTTCATCGACCTACCTGTTCGACTGCAACTGCATTGCTCTGCTCCGTCCCGCTCTCCGCCGGCGCTCTGAGGAGCGCCATCTACTTGCCGCTTTGCTGCGACTCCGCTCTGCCGCAAAGCGTATTCTGATAACCAGTGGCGGGTAACATGCTGATAGTGAGCGAATAAACCACATGAGGGGTATACTGCAAAGGGACCCCTCATGTATTGAACAAGCTGATTTTCAATCACTTACCCGCCACGGCCGATGTTCCATCCCGGCTGCAAGTGGAGACGAAAGTTTGCCGGAGACAGACTAGCCGCCCTCGACACTAGAGGGAGGGGGCTACGAAGTGGAAGATCCAGATCAAGCTCCGGCACAATGAGAAAGCCGGTCAAGTGCCTTGTATAGGTGCAGGAAGAAAGCGCGGTTGTCGGCGCAGATGTAGCGCATGGACGCAGCCTTGGCGCGGGAGAACGACTTGCAATAGCGGAGATAGTATTCCGGCCGCGTCTCCGGCGGCTCGCCGTTGTGCATCCAATCCCAGCGCGACTCGGCCAGATCCACGACCGCGATCTTATGTCTGAGCATCGGCCTCCCTTCCTGCAAAAGCACGTTCTGCGACATCGAGAGGGCCTTTTCGAATATCATCGGAGATGCGACCGAAGACCCGACGGACAGATAGATGCCGTCTTCCAGCCTGCTTACGCTGTGCGCGAAACGCAGAAAATCGGTCTCAGCAGTGCGGCCGACAGCCGCAAACGAGCACGCAGGGTGCATGAACGGCACGTCGAGTCCGAACATCGGATGGATGGTGAACGGCACGCCGAGCTCCGCTGCAGCGACCATCAGGCTGTCTTCGCGATGCGCGAAATGCAGCTCGACCCCCTCCTGCGGGATGCCGAGACTGCCGATCCTGTCCAGCAGTTCGGCGGATGCTGCGAGACGCCGCAGGTCTCCGGTGTCTGCGATTTCCACCCTCAGCTGGCCGAGAGGCGGTATGCAGATGCGCCCTTCACTCATGACCTTGGACAAGGACTCCCCCAGCCCGAGGCCGAGTCTGGCACCGGTCAGGACGGCCAGGTTCATGTATTCCGAAGTTTCGCGCCACATCCCGAAGCGGCCGTCGCACAGGCTGTCGATGCCTTCTTCGCAGGCGCTCCCCTGCATCGCGAACTCCCAGTCATCGACCGCCGACGTGCCCGTGGTCGCCAGCTGCGTGATCCAGCCGCGCTCCATGAATTCGCGGATGAGCGGCGTCAGTCCGTTGCGTATCAGGTCCGTGCCGAAAGTGAGAATGCGTGACGCACCCCTGGCCTTCGCCTCAAGGATGTCCTTCGCCGTGGCTTCGATGTCAGCCATCGCTTCCGACGGCAGCACATCCGGCTCGGTGTCCTTGGACACTGCCAGCTGACTGAAACTCTTTTGGTCGGACCTTTCCGAAAGCGGGCGGAAACTCAGCCGTGAACTGTCAAATGCCTCGATCTTCATGGCCTGGCCATCAATCCTACGGTCCAGCTCCTGGTACAGCGCCAGAAGGAACGCCCTGTTGTCCATGGTCAGGAAATCCATGGTGGCCGGATTCGTGCGGCCGAATTTGCGTATGGACGGCGAACATTTGTCCGGTTCGGCCAGATCCACCACGGCGATGTGATGGCCTTCGAGCGGACGGCCTTCATTCGAACGTGCGTTCTGGACCATCGAGAAGGCTTTTTCAAACACCATCGGAGACATGATGGCCGAACCAAGCGAGAGATAGACGCCCCCGTCGAGATGGTCCACAGAATCGACGAACGACAGGAAATCGCGTTCGGCTGCCCGTCCGATCGCCGCTCCGCTGCACATGTCGTGAGTATAGATGATGTCATGGCCGAACATAGGGTGGTCGGTGGATGCCGTACCGAGCCGGTATGCGCCCGCCTGGAGGCTGTAGTCCGCGTATGGAGCAGGCATTTCAAGCCATCCGGGCTGGAGTCCGGCCTTGCGTATCGCTGTCAGGAAATCGGCCGCAGCAGCCTTCTGACGCAGGTCTCCGCTGCCGATCCGGGCCAGGAGCTCTTCCTCGGACGGGATGTCGATGCCCTGGCGGTCGATGGCCTTGCCCACCGCCGCACCGTATCCGAGACCCTCGTACGCTCCGGCGATGATGGCCAGGTTGAGGTAGAAGCCGGTTTCCTGCCAGATGCCGAACTGTCCGCGCGGCAGGTTTTCGGCCACGGATTCGCTGCTTTCCCCTTGGAATGCGAACTCCCAGTCATGGATGATTCCGGCACCGTTGGTCGCCAGATGCGTAATCCAGCCGCGCTCGAGGAAATGAACCATGAGCGGGCCAAGGCCGTTCTTGATGGAATGGGCGCCGAATGCGAGCATCACGGAGCAGCCGTTGCTTCGGGCATCGACGATGTAGTCTGCGATAGCCCGGATTCTTGCCGTCTGCTCATTGCTGAGCTCGGGCACGATGTCATCGGGCTTTACATAGATTTCTGCAATATGGACTTTGTTCTTCCTCTCGGAGAGAGGTTTCTGAACTATGCGGCTTCTGTCGAATTCTTCAAATGACATGCTCTTTGCTTATATATCGATCGTAAATATAGATTCCAGCACAAATGATGCCGAGGGAGATGAATCCGGCCGCTCCGGTACAGCCTATCGTCAGGTCGTTGCCGCCGTTGACAAAATACAGGCAGGCACCGCAGACTGCATTGAAAGTGCCATGGCAGATGGCTGCAGGGAACACTGAGCCGGTTTTGCGGACCAGGTACAGCTCGATGAAGCCGAGCAGGAAGCAGACTACTATCATCATGAACACGCCTGCCACAGGATGCTGCGGGTAGTTGTGCCCCATCAGGATGATAGGAGCGTGCCAGATGCCCCATACGAGGCCTATCACCAGGGTGGATATGAGGAAAGACCTGTCTTTCAATGCGGCGGCCATATAGTTTCTCCAGCCATATTCCTCTCCGAAGGCGAACAGGGCGTTGATGGTACAGCCGGCCATGATGCCGCTGAAGGTCGTGGCGAGGATCATCATTGCCGGGGAAAGCATTTCAAACTGCGCCCTGGCAGTGTCCGCCGTTGCCTCATCGATGGAAAACATGGATATCATCTGCTCCGGATTGTACTCTAGACGGACTCCCGGCATCAGGCCTGAGACAAGCGTTGCCAGCAGAGTCACAACCAGAGGGATCGCTATGGCTGCCACCCAGGACCAGCGTGGTCTGAACTTCAGGAGTCCGGTGGATCTGAACGGCTCTTTGTCAATCTTCTGAAGGGCCATCGCTGTCAGCATAGGGAAGAGCATGTAGATTGTGCAGAAGGCGGAGAAGGCCAACTTGTGGCCAGCTATGTCTCCGCCGCAGGCTGCGTAGAATATGCCGAATGCCGCCCATGAGACGAGGCATACGGCCGCTGCAAATCTGATCGCTTTCTTCATATCAATCTTCGTTTTGTTTCAATATCTTCCACTAAATCATCGTGCCTGCCGCCTTTCCGAGCTCCGGCATATAGGCTCCGTAAGCCTTCGCTACGCTCATCCCTCCCACTGCGCTGACGCTTGCGGGCCCCTCCCATTCATGTGGCCATGGGCGGCCACAGGCCCCGGAGCCTATATGCCATCCGCTCTAAGTGGCGGCAGGAATTGGGACAAGCGCTCCTCAGAGCGCCGGCGGAGAGCGGGACGGAGCAGAGCAAGGTAGTAACGGTCGAATTGGTAGGACGGTGAAGCTCTGCGATGTCGGTGGTCGCGAGGGTGTTTACAGCAAGCATTTTTATGCTTGCGACCCGAGCAGCAGGGTTTTAGCCCGCCGGGGGAGCCGCAGGGGGTAGCTGCGGTAGCAGCGGATAAGGGGGACAGCGTCCCCCTGAAACAGGTACTGCCGGAGCTCATCAAGGGCGGCGCGGACGGGAATTATCAAAAATGTTCTGCGACAAATATAAAAAATTTATCGCAGAACAATAAAATATTATTGAATAATTGATAAGGACTATTCGTCCTCCTCTTCTGCTGCGTAAGCCTCGAGAAGCTTGGTCTGAACGTCTCCCGGTACTGGCTGGTAGTCAGCAAACTCCATTGTGAAGGTAGCTGAACCCGCGGTGAGAGAGCTCAAGGTTGTAGAGTAGCGATAGAGCTCTGCGAGCGGAACGCGTGCCTTGAGGATTGCGAATCCCTTGTCAGCGCCCATGTCACCGAGCATGCCTCGACGGTTCTGGAGGTCGCTCATGACAGCACCCTGATACTCTGCAGGAGTCATGACCTCGACATTGTAGATAGGCTCGAGGATCTTAGGACCAGCGTTGCGGAATGCCTCCTTGAACGCGTTACGACCAGCGATGATGAACGCGATTTCCTTTGAGTCAACCGGGTGCATCTTACCGTCATATACGAATACGCGGATGTCACGTGCGTAACAACCGGTGAGAGGGCCTTCGTTCATCTTCTCCTTGATACCCTTGAGGATAGCAGGCATGAAGCCGAGGTCGATGGCACCACCGACTACGCAGTTGTAGAACTCGAGCTTGCCGCCCCACTCCATCTCAGTGATATCCTGGGTCTTGATGTTGAGCTGTGTGTCCTTGCCGTCGATCTTGAACTTGGTGTTGAGCTCGCCTTCAGCAGGGCATACGAGGAGGTGAACCTCACCGAACTGTCCGGCACCACCTGACTGCTTCTTGTGACGGTACTGTGCGCAAGCGACCTTGGTGATGGTCTCGCGATAAGGAACCTTCGGAGCGAAGAGCTCGACATCAAGCTTGTACTCGTTGTTGAGGAGCCACTTGACGATGTTGATATGCTGCTCACCGTTGCCGCTGAGGATGGTCTGGCGGAGTTCCTTGGAGTATTCCACGATGATGGTAGGGTCTGTAGAAGAGATCTTCTTGAGAGCGTCGCCGAGCTTCTGCTCGTCCTGCTGTACCTTGGCCTTGATTGCGCAACGGTACTTAGGAGCAGGATATGCGATCTTGTCGTAAGAGATACCTGAACCGATGGCGGAGAGTGTGGTGCTAGACTTGCCGTTCTTGAGCTTGACAACGCAGCCGAAGTCTCCGGCGTGGAGAACCTGTACAGGCTCCTTCTTCTGTCCTGCTACGGCATAGATGGCTGAGAAGCGCTCCTTGTTGCCGGTCGCAGGGTCTTCGAGGTCGAGACCGGCGGTGATGTCGCCGCTCATTACCTTGAAGTAAGATACCTCACCGAGGTGCTGCTCTACAGTGTTCTTGTAGATGAAGAGAGCCGGCTGGCCCTTCTCGTCGCACTTAGGGGCAGGTGCTACGTTCTTTGTGAATTCGAGAAGTCTCTTGACACCGATGTCCTTCTTTCCGGAAACGCAGAATACAGGATAAGCCTCGCCTGCTGCGATACCTGCATTGAGACCGTTGTGGATCTCCTCTTCGGAAAGTGTGCCTTCCTCGAAGAACTTCTCCATCAATGCATCGTCGAACTCAGCAGCTTTCTCGATGAGCTCCTGACGGGCCTCTTCAGCCTGATCAGCGAATTCTGCAGGAATCTCAAGGTCTTCACGTGTGCCCTTGTCATCCTTGAAATGATAATATTTCATCGTGAGAAGGTCGATGAAGCCGTCGAAAGCGGCACCTGCGTTCACTGGGAACTGAACAGGGATCACCTTGCCGCCGAAAGCCTCCTTCATGGAGTTCTTGACGTTCTCCCAATCTGCCTTTTCAGTATCGAGCTGGCTGACTGCGATCACGAGAGGAAGCTTGTTCTCCTCTGCGCGGCGCACGAAGCTCTCGGTGCCAACCTCGACACCCTGCTGCGCGTTGATGACAAGGATACCGCTGTCGCATACGCTGAATGCTGAGTATGCCCCACCGATGAAATCATCTGCTCCCGGAGCGTCGATGAAGTTGATCTTGGAGTTCATGAACTCTGCGTAGAGTGCGGATGCGTAGATGGATCTCTGGTTGAGCTTCTCGAGTTCGTCGTTGTCAGAAACGGTGTTCTTGTCCTCGACGGTACCTCTTCTGTCGATTACCTTGCCTTCATAAAGCATGGCTTCTGCCAACGTGGTCTTTCCTGACTTGGTAGAACCGAGGAGGACCACATTGCGGATGTCTTTGGTTGCGTATTCTTTCATGTTATTTGATATTATGAGTTTTCACAAAATGCCGCAAAAGCGGACATAGTTCGCAAATCTAATAAAAAAACAACTAAATACAATGAATCAGAGGGTTCTGAATTCAAATTTATTCGGTCCGCTCCTGCATGTTTCCAGGATTTCGGCGCCGGTGAAGCCAAGCTCCCGGACAAGCAATGCGTCAAGACATTCCCGGCGGACGCCAAGCATCATGCATATCTCCTCAAAAGTTATTGAACTGTCGGAATAGACCCGGTCCTCGCAGACCAGTCCGACGAACTGCCCGTAGGCTTTTTCGATTGTGAACATATCTTCCCCTTTTTTGTGAATTATCCGTTCACAAATTTGATGTTTTAATAATAATTCAAGCAACGAAAAACACGTACTTAGTGCGATATTTTATGTTTTTTAAAGATTTTACCTCTTTTTTTCGACCTATGTGAAGAAAAACACAACACTGTGAAACATATTGACATACGGAAGGATTGATCAGCAGAGTATTTTTGAAGCGGTTAATTCATCATGTCCGACATGAACAAGATCAAGGAACTGCGGGAGCAGACCGGCAAGAGCCAGGCGGAGATTGCAGAAGAAGTAGGCATCTCCAGAGAAACCATGAACGCCATCGAAAACGGGCGTAGAAGCTTGGTGAGCAGGCACCTGGACAGCCTGTCCCTAGCATTGGGAGCCTCTCCTGTCACCATCCTCGGCTATGACTCATCGGACCAGGCGGCCAGAATCTTCGCCGACGAGCATTCAGGCTATGAGAAGAAAATTAAAAACCTCCGCGAACAGCACGCCAATGAAATGCAGGCCAAGGCTAAAGAGATCAGCGACCTGAAGGACCTTCTGGACCAGACCAGACACTCTCTCAAGCTGGCGGAAGAAATGAACGCCATGCTTCAAAATCAACTTAAATCTCTCGAAAAGAATACGGCGGTGGAGGAAAATATGTAAATTTGCGACATATGTCGCGACAGATACATCTTCTCAGCCATATGAACGAAGGTCTTGTGGAGGCCGGATGTGACGAAGCGGGCCGAGGTCCTCTGGCCGGCCCGGTGTTCGCCGCAGCGGTCATCCTGCCCGAGGGTTTCTCGCATCCTCTTCTGAACGACTCCAAGCAGATGTCGGCCAGAAACCGGGATATCCTGCGTGAAGTCATCGAGCGCGAAGCGGTCGCATGGGCCGTGGAGGCAGTCTCCGCAGAAGAAATTGACCGGATCAACATCCTCAACGCATCGATCACCGGCATGCAGCGGGCTGTGATGAAGCTTTCGGTGAAGCCGGACTTCCTGCTCATCGACGGCAACAAGTTCAAGCCGTTCGGCGGCTTCCGTTATGCGACGGTCGTGCATGGAGACGCTACCTACGCCAGCATCGCGGCGGCTTCCGTCCTGGCAAAGACCTGGCGTGACGAATACATGCTCAAGATAGCGGCGGAATACCCCCAGTACGGCTGGGACTCCAACATGGGCTATCCTACGCACGAACACATTGAAGCGATACGCAAGTACGGATACACCCTGCACCACCGCAAAAGCTTCCACCCGAAAGAATTGGAACCAACATTGTTCTAGCATATGAAAAAATTACTTTGCATACTCTCCGCGGCACTGATGATCGCCGCCCCGATGCGCGCCGACGAAGGCATGTGGCTGCTCCCGCTCATCCAGAAGATGAACGGCCAGGCCATGAAGGACCTCGGGTGCAGGATCAGCCCTGAAGACATCTACTCCGTCAAGAACAGCTCGCTCAAGGACGCCATCGTACAGTTCGGCGGCGGATGTACCGGAGAAGTCATCTCCGACCGCGGCCTCGTGGTCACCAACCACCACTGCGGCTATTCTTCGATTCAGAAGCTCTCGACACCTGAGCACAACTACCTGGAAGACGGTTACTGGGCGATGGACAGCTCGCTCGAGCTTCCTGCTCCAGGCCTGAGCGTCACCTTCCTCGTGGACATGACGGACGTCACCAAGATCATTGCCAAGGCTGAAAAGAAAGGCGGGGACGTCTCCAAGGCCATCAAGGACCTGGAGGATTCTGCAGCCGCCGAGCATCCTCACTGCAAGGCCGTGGTTCAGAGTTTCTACAACGAAAACGTCTATTACCTGATCATCTACAAGACCTACAACGACGTGCGCTTCGTCGGAGCCCCTCCGGTAGCCTGCGGCAAGTTCGGCGGCGAGACCGATAACTGGATGTGGCCGCGCCACACCTGCGACTTCTCGATGTTCCGCATCTACGCCGGCAAGGACAACGAACCTGCAGCCTACTCCGAGGAGAATGTGCCGTACAGACCGACCAGGTCCCTGAACATCTCCCTCAAGGGCGTGCAGGACGGCGACTTCGCGATGATCATGGGTTACCCGGGCCGCACACAGCGCTACATGACTGCCGCCCAGCTCGACGACATGATCGAGACCAACGACATCCGCATCGAGGCGCGCACCGTCCGCCAGGACATCATGTGGAAGGAGATGCGCTCTGACGACAAGGTCGGCCTGCAGTACGCCAACAAATACGCAGGATCCGCCAACGGATGGAAGAAGTGGATAGGAGAGAAACTCGCTTTCGAGAATCTCGACATCATCGGCCGTGAGAAGCAGAAAGAAGCGGACTTCACCGCCTGGGTCAACTCCAACAAGAAGAGACAGGCCAGGTACGGAACGGCGATTGACGAGATCGCTGAATGCGTGGAAGCCGGCAAGAGCGGCAAGAAGGCCATGACCCTCATCGTCGAGACGATCTACAACGTGGAGATTGGCCAGATGGCCGGAACCTTCGAATACATGGTCAAGAACGACAAGTCGGAGGACGGAGCCAAGGCGGTGGAAAACGCCAAGAACATGCTCAAGGGCCTCTACAAGGACTACAGCCAGGCATTGGACAAGAAGGAAGCCGTCGCCCTCATCGACCTCTACAGGCAGCGCGCAGCAGAGGAAGACTACATCGAGATCCCTGGATGGGATTTCAAGACCATGGACATCGAAGCCTACGTCGACTATCTGTTCAGCCACAGCGTATTCGGCTCTATGGAGGGCGTGGAAAAGATTGGGAGCCTGGACGAGATCAAGGATGATGCCGCATATCAGTTCTACACCAACATGTACGCCAAGGCCATGGAATGCCGGAAGAAAGGTCCCGAGGATGGAGTGAACTATGCCGAAAAGCTCGGCAAGGCGAACAAAGCCTACACGGCCGGCCTGATGGAGTGGTATGACGGCAAGCCGCTCTACCCGGATGCAAACTTCACCATGAGACTCACCTACGGCAACGTCAAGTCATATTCTCCGAAGGACGGCGTAATCTACAAGCACTACACCACCCTCAAGAGCGTGATGGAAAAGGAAGACCCGGACAACTACGAATTCCACGTGCCGGCCAAGCTTAAGGAAATCTACAACAACCGTGATTTCGGCCAGTTCTCGGACGCCGACGGCAATCTCGTGACCTGCTTCCTCATGACAGGTGACATCACCGGCGGCAACTCCGGAAGTCCTGTCCTCGATGCCGACGGCAACCTCATCGGACTTGCGTTCGACGGCAACTGGGAAGCGATGAGCAGCGACGTGATGTTCGAGCCGAACCTGCAGCGCTGCATCTGCGTGGACATCAGATATGTCCTCATGATGATGGACAAATTCGGCGGAGCAGGATATCTGCTCGATGAAATGAAGCTTGAAAAATGATGGATAAGAAAGAATTGATGGAAATGCTCGGCCAGGTCAGGCACCCTGCACAGGGAGACCGGTCCATAGTCGAGCTCGGAATGCTGAAAGATGTCGAAATCGACGGCAAGCGCATCATCGTGACGCTTGCGTTCCCGAAGAGGCGCGACCCGCTCACAGAGTATCTGGTCGGCAGCACGCGCGCGACCCTCTACCGCAACTGCCCGGAAGGGACTGAGGTCGAGGTCAAGACCGTGGTCGAAGAAGAGGCGCCGGCCAAGAAGAAAAAGCCGCTGGACCTCGACAACACCCAGGTGGAGAAAGTAAAACATATCATAGGCATCGCTTCCGGCAAGGGCGGGGTCGGCAAATCGACCGTCGCCGTAAACCTGGCCGTGGCGCTCGCAAGACTCGGGTACAGGGTCGGACTGGCGGATGCCGACGTCTATGGACCGTCCGTACCGACAATGACCGCGACCGAGGGCTACACTCCGGAAGCAGTCAGGGAGGATGACAGGGAATGGATCATCCCGACCGAGAAATACGGAGTCGAATGGATGTCCATCGGCTATTTCGCAGAGCGCGGGCAAGCGCTGATATGGCGCGGACCTATGGCCTGCAATGCATTGAAACAGATGGTTCTGCAGGTGATGTGGGGTGAGCTTGACTTCCTTCTCATCGACATGCCGCCGGGAACCGGAGACATCCACATCAGCCTCGTGCAGGATATCCCGATGGAAGGCGCGGTCATCGTCACCACACCTCAGTCCGTGGCACTCGCGGACGTCGAGAAGGGCGTCAACATGTTCCAGAACAAGAGCATCGACAAACCTATCTTCGGCATTGTCGAGAACATGGCCTGGTTCACTCCTGAGGAGCATCCGGACGAGAAATACTACATTTTCGGCCGCGACGGCGGGCTCAACCTCGCCAAAGAGCTCGGCATCGAGCTGCTCGGCCAGATTCCTCTGGTGCAGAGCATCCGTGAAAGCGGAGATGCCGGCGAACCTGCGGCACTCGGCAGCAGACCTGATTCACTCGCTTTCCTCGAACTCGCCCGCAAGCTTGCAGCCGCAGTCGGAGAATGAAAACACCTGTCATCATGAAAAGATCCGTCATCCTGACCATCCTGGCGCTCAGTTGCTACCTCCTTGCATCGGCGCAGGTCAAAAGCACCGACGACATGCAGGTGCTCACCTTCAAATGCCAGGGCATCGAACGTTCATACTATCTGTACCTTCCCGAGGACATGCCGGAAGGCGCTCCGCTAGTGTTCTACCTGCACGGGTACGGCGCCAAGCTGCGGCACCAGAAATCGTTCTACAAGCTGGCCGACAAGGAGAAATTCGCGGTCTGCGTACCTTGGGCGGCGGTCGACCCGGAGGGGAAGCACGGATGGAACGTGGGCTACAATGTCCAGAAAGGGTATAAGGTCGACGACGTCAAGTTCTTGATGAAGCTCACGAAACACCTGCACAAAACCTGCGGCACAAGCGACGAAAACGTCTTTGTAACCGGGCATTCGAACGGTGGTGAAATGTGTTACCTGATCGCCTACACGCATCCGGAATTCTTCCGGGCAGTCGCTCCGCTTTCCGGTCTGACCATGAAATGGATGTACGACAGCATGAAGCCGAAAAAGGCGATTCCGCTACTGGAGATCCATGGCACAGCCGATGACACATCTCTCTGGAACGGAGTTTCCGACGACGAATATTGGGGACCGTATCTTTCTGTTCCTCTGGCGGTAAGCAACTGGGCGATTGCTGCGCACTGCGACCACGAGGTCACGGAGGAGCTGCCTCTCGGTGCTCCGGATGCCCACAAGGTCATCGCGCACAAGTATGAGTCGGACGACAACGGAGGCGTCAAGGTGCAGCTTTACGAGATCATCGGCTGCGGGCACGGCCTCAACCAGGTGGACTGCAATTTCCCTCAGATTGTCTGGGATTTTTTCAAACAGTATATCCGTTGATATGAAGAAAACATTAATCTTGCTGGCCGTAGCTGCCATCTCCTGTTCTCAGTACCGCAGCGTCACCGACAGTCCTCAACCTATCGAGCCGAACAACCAGACCATCAGTCTGGAGAATGTCCCTTTCATGGGCGATGCCAAGATGATCTACTACGATGAAGGACGCTATGAAGCCTTCACCGACCTGAAAAAATTCAAAGGAAAGTTTTACGTCGCTTTCCGCGATTCATACTCCCATGTGTGGGAAAAAGACGGCACGGCCCAGGGGCACACCTACGTGATAATGTCCGAGGACGGAGAAAACTGGACCAGGATAGCCGATCAGGCGGAAGCCGGCATGGACCTGCGCGATCCGAAGCTCTCCATCACCCCGGACAACAAGCTGATGGTGCTGATGGGCGGATCTAAATATGGCAACAACAAGGTGGACACCAGATGCCTGGGACGCCTGCCGAGAGTCTCTTTCTCCGAAAACGGAATCGATTTCACCACACCGCAGCCGATCAACCTGGACAGTCCTTCAGGCAACGACTGGCTTTGGAGGGTGGACTGGTTCAAGAAATATTGCTACGGATTCGTCAAATGCAACAGATTCACCCTTGTCAGGAGCAAGGACGGCATCAACTGGAAGACGGTCAAGGACTATCCCTATAATGAAGTACCCGGAGACGAGACGACCGTGAGATTTCTCAAGGACGGCACCATGCTGGCCCTCATCCGCTCCCATAAGGACGGCAACGGGAATGCCCGGAACGGCATGTGGGGCGTATCGAAACCCCCTTACACGTCATGGAGCTTCAGGCAACTTCCCATCTCACTAGGCGGACCGGAACTGATTGTCATCGACGACCGCTACTGCCTGATCGCCACACGTCAGCTCGTCGCTGGCGATTACAGGGTCCTGCTGCTGAAATCCGACTTCGAGGGCAATGTGACTCCTGTCTGCGCGCTTCCTTCCGGAGGCGGCGGAGGCAACAGCTCCTATGCCGGGATGATAGTGGAAGGCGACGAATTGTGGGTCAGTTATTATTCCGCACATGAGACGCCGAAACCTGCCATCTACCTCGCCAAGATACCGCTGTCAAACTTCGAAAACTGATCATAACATGAACAACAGCACCCATATTCTCTTCGGGACAAGCCTTGCAGCCCTTGCCGCCGCGGTCGTGCCGATGAGCGCAAAAGACAAAGACGCAGGAAATGCCGCAGATTCCCAGCGGCCCAACATCCTGCTCATCTGCCCTGAAGACAACAGCACCTTTTACGGATGCTATGGAGAGGACGTACAAACCCCTGTAGTGGATGCTCTGGCGCAGAAGGGCGTGCTGTTCAGCAATGCATTCTGTCCGCAAGGGGGCAGTTCTCCGGGACGGGCATGCTTCCTCACCGGCCTCTACCCGCATCAGAACGGGCAGGTGGGTCTGGCTTCATGGAGCTTCGGAATGTATCATGAGGACACTCCGAACATCGTCAACACCCTCAAGGATGCAGGATACCGGACAGGTATCATCGGCAAGTTGCACATCAATCCAGAAAGCGCATTCCATTTCGATTACTGGCCGTTCAAGGATGCCAATTTCCTCCGCGAAGGCATGAACCGCTATGCGGATTGCTCGAAAGAATTCATCGAGAAATGCGGTGACACGCCTTTCTACCTGCAAGTGAACTACCCTGATACCCACCTGCCGTTCATCAAGCAAGTTGACGGCCTGCCGGAACATCCTCTGGACGAAGACGAGGTGGAGGCGTTCCCGTATCTCGGCCTCACTTCTCCAAAACTGAAGAAGCGGACAGCCAACTACCTCAACTGCCTGATGCGTCTGGACCATTATGTCGGCGAACTTCTCAAGGTGCTGGAGGAGAGCGGAAAGGCCGACAACACCATGATCATCTACGTTGCGGACCACGGCATCGACCTGATGCGTGCCAAACACTCCGCATACGACATGGCATTCCATATCCCCATGATCATCTGCTGGCCGGGCCATACTGCGGAAAACTTTGTCTATGACGGCATCGTGAGCCAGCTGGACATCTATCCTACAGTACTGGATGCGGTCGGTCTGGACATCCCGGACTATCTCCCGGGGAAACCTCTGACCAAGGTGCTGAAGGGCAAGGATGTCGATTTGCGCGATTATTTCATCGCCGAATACAACAGCCATGCCAACAACTGCCCGTATCCGCAGCGCTCCGTCAGGACCAAGCGTTTCCATATGATCTGGAATCCGCTCCACGGCACGGTCAACCCTAACTTCAACATCTGGATAAACAAGTTTACGGACTCTCTCGACATGGCGAAGACCATCGCTGAGGCGCCGGAGCAGGTGCAGCAGGCCTACAAGACCACATACTGTCCTCCTGAATACGAACTGTACGACCTGGAGAACGATCCGTACGAATTCGTCAACCTGGCATATGAGCCGGAGTTCAGGCGCGTAAGGAACAAACTGGCCAGGAAGCTCGTCCGCTGGCAGAAAGAGACCAAGGACGCATTCATCGACACCGCCGTGGCACGACGCTTCTTCAACGACGTGTTGAACCAGGGAGAGGACAGAAGCATTTTCCCTTACAAGGACTATATGGATCCTCACATCGATTTCGGCATTCAGACACAGGATGTCAAGCCTGTCGATCAGGAGCTGGATCTCGACACGCTCCATTTCGCCGGAGACGCCAGGATGGTCTATTATGATGACAACCGGTATGAAGCCTTCACCGACATCATCGAATTCAAGGGTAAATATTACATCTCCTTCAGAGACGGTTTCTCGCACGTCTGGGAGGAAGACGGAACCGCACAGGGACATACATACGTGATCATGTCAGAGGACGAAGAGAACTGGGTCAAAGTGGCCGACATGGCCGAGCCCGGCATCGACCTGCGTGACCCGAAATTGTCCATCACGCCGGACAACCGCCTGATGGTGATCATGGGCGGCTCGGTATATGGCAACAACAAGGTGGATTCCAGATGTTACGGACGTCTGCCGAGGGTCTCTTTCTCCGAAGACGGCGTCCACTTCACCACTCCTGAGCCGATCAAGCTTGACCATCCTTCCGGAAACGACTGGCTTTGGAGGGCTACCTGGAACAAGAAGGCATGCTACGGGTTCGTCAAAGGCGACCAATTCTCGCTGGTCAGATCAAAAGACGGCATAAACTGGAAGACGGTCAAGGATCTCTCCAAGCTCAGCGTGCCTATCGATGGAGACGAAACCACCGTGCGCTTCCTCAAGGACGGGACAATGCTTATGCTCGCCCGTACCCGCGACCAGAACGGGCGCTATAGGGTTGGCAACGGCCTCTGGGGTGTATCCAAGCCGCCTTACAAAGACTGGGACATCAAGCAGATTCCTATGGGATTCGGCGGGCCGAACTTCATCGTGGTGGATGAGCGCTACTGCATAGTCGCCACAAGGTGGATGGACCGCGACCAGCACAAGACCGTACTGATCAAGAGCGACCTGGAAGGCAATTTCACTCCGGTCTGCATCCTTCCGTCCGGCGGACATGTCGGCAACTGCTCATATCCTGGCCTGCTTATCCATGGCGACGAGCTGTGGGTCAGCTACTACTCCCAGCACGAAACGCCGAAATCCGCAATCTACCTTGCCAAACTCCCGATGTCGATGTTCGAATGACGCTTGCGGCATTGGCCGTGGGTGCTTTTGCCGCAAGCAGGCATTGGCTCCCGAAAAGGGAGGGGACCCGCTTGCGGGGAGGACCTGCGGCGGCAAAAGCACCCACGGCCGATACTGCCGCAACGGCTCCTGGAT
>JAZQNI010000019.1:0-3227 GCA_045627265.1 Candidatus Cryptobacteroides sp. | reverse complement strand
AGCCTCGTCAGCTGCGAGTACCTGTGCGAGAACTGCATTTGCCTCTGCGAGGTAAGGAGCGATCTCAGAGTTGTCGTATGTTGTCCAGAACTCGAGGGAAGCGGTTCCCTGGAGGGGCTTTGTTACACGCTCAGGCTCCTTGTCACCAGGAAGCTCGACGAGGATACGTCCTGAATTGCAGAGTTTCTGGATGGATGGCTGTGTCACACCGAAGCGGTCGATACGGTTGCGGAGTACGTTGAATGAGTTTGCAACTGCACTTTCTGCTTCCTCCTTGATGACTGAGAGAACGTCGTCGTCTGAAGACTCCGGCTTGATCCTATCTCTCATCTCGTATGTTCCGAACACCTGTGCGAGTCTCTGTCCGTTGGAAACTTCCTTCCAAGCCTCACCGAAGAGGGTGATGAAATCGGACTGGGAGTTGACGCTGCGCTCCTTGGCGAGGTCGAGGGCGTTGAGGAATTCAGGAGTGGTGTTATTCTCAGCCAATGCCTTGACAAGGTCGGAGAGCTGCACCTGCAGCATTACGTTCATACCGCCCTTGAGGTCAAGACCGAGGTTGAGTTCCTTTGCCTTTACATCCTTGAATGTATAGCCGAAATAAACCTTTTCATTTGAAATGGAATCTGTATACCATTTCGTCTGCTCCTTGACGATGGAGTCGAGGACATAAGCCTGATCCACTTCAGGAACCTGGCTGAAAGCAGCCGAATTCTTGAAAGCCTCAGCCGCAGCATCTGCATACTTGACTGCGTTCTTCTCGTTGATGCGGGTCACCAACGTGAAAGAAAGCTGCCAGAGGCAGGCGATTGCGAGCAAGATGGCCACAAATCTGATAGCACCTTTACTTTGCATGATGTGTTTTATTAATATTTTGTAACTAATTCAACTATATATGCTTTGCCCATTTAGGCAAAATAGGGCACAAAATTACTATTTTTTTCCTTACAAAGAAATTTTAATCTACTTATTTTCTTAATTTTGCAATCGCATTTGTGGCGCCCTGCACGCTGCAACACGCATCAGAAGCGCTTAGAGACTATGAAATTCAGGTTCTTCATAATGGCGGCGGCTGCCGCCGTCATCTTGTCTGCAGCCCCTGCCGCCGGACAGACATCGGCCGATGCTTTGAGAAAAGCGTACGACTTCGGTGCCGCCGTCGAGTTCTGCAAGACCGAGATGGAGAAGGCCGATTCGTCGCAGGCGGATTTCTGGCAGGACGAGCTTGTCCTCTCGCAGAACGGCCTCAGCATGGCCGGATTCTGCAGCCAGCCGGCCGTGGTGGCCAAATACAGATTCCCCGTGGAGGACTTCTTCCTCTTCTACCCGATGCAGAACCGCAGCTGGCGCAACGTCCCGAACTGCCTGGACTCCCTCGCAACCGACCCGCTGGTCAAGGGAATGTACGCGCCGGACGACGCGACCACCCTCTACTATTCGGCCGAGGATGCGGACGGCATACGCAACCTCTACCGCACACACCTGCGCGACACCATCTGGAGCGTGCCTGAGCTCATAAACGAGCAGGTCACCACCTCGTCGAACGAGATATACCCGACCCTGAGTGCGGACGGCAAGTCGCTGTACTTCGCCTCCGAGGGCCTCTACGGCATGGGCGGCTACGACATCTACATCTCCCGCTGGGACGACGAACGCCAGGACTGGGGCATCCCGACCAACCTCGGTTTCCCGTACTCCTCCCCTTTCGACGACTTCCTGTACATCAACACCGACGACGGGCAGCATACGATATTCGCATCCAACAGGGAATGCTCCCGCGACAGCGTGTACATCTATGTATTGGAATTCGACAGCATGCCTATACACAAGAGCGTGGAGTCGGCCGATGACCTCAGGGCCCTGTGCAGCCTCACGCCTCAGAGCGAATCCCGCGGCATGGGCAATGCCTCGTCCATCCAGGGCAGCATCCCGGAAGACGAGAACGTGCTCAAGTACAAGGAGGCCATGAACGCCGTACGTGCGATGCGCGACTCCATCAGCCGCTTCAACGACGAGCTCGGCAGGATGAGAGCAGAGCTCAAATCCGACGAGATCACGGACAGGAAGGCCCTGACCGACGAAATACTCAAGCGCGAACTTGCGCTCCCAGGCAAGCAGGCCCAGCTCACCGCCGCCATCAAGGAGCTCCAGAAGATCGAGATGGACTTCCTGCGCGAGGGTGTCGTGATCGACCCGGACAAGATCAAGGCGGAAGCGGACCGCGAAGTGGTCGGCACCTCATCGACCTACGTGTTCTCCAAGAACGAGATGGGTCCGGCGCTCGACATCGTCGTGGAAGTGCCCGAGCCGACTTTCGACTATTCCTTCAAGATTTTGGACGAGGGCCAGTTTGCGGAGGACAACACGCTGCCGGACGGCATCGTCTATCAGATCCAGCTGTTCGCGACCACACGCAAGGCCACCATCAAGGAGCTCAAGGGCCTGAGCCCTGTGTTCGAGAGGCAGTCCAACGGCAAGAACGTCTATTCGGCCGGTCTGTTCAGGACCTACGCCGATGTGCTCGGCAACCTCAACAAGGTCAAGAAGGCCGGATTCAAGACAGCGATGATCGTGGCGTTCAACGACGGCAAGCCGATGTCCGTCACCTCGGCCCGCTCGCTCGAGTCGAAGGTCAATGTGAAGTATCTGGTCAAAGTCTATCCTGACGACGGCCAGTCACTTTCCGATGCGGTCCTGGCGGCCATCCACCAGCAGACGGACAGCGATATCGTGCGCCTTACGGAAGGCGCCGCCACTGTCTATGAGATCGGGCCGTTCGACTCCAAGCAGGAATGCGAGGAACTCGTCGCAGCCATCATCGCCGCCGGTGCCACCAACGCCGCCATCACCTCCGCCGAATAACCCCGGATTTTACGAAATCAGCTGCAGTGCAAAAAAAAGCAAACTCCCTTGCAAACAAATTATTTTTTGTATATTTGCAGTCCAATTTGGTCAAACCCAACTGGTGAATGGAGAGGTGGGTGAGTGGCTGAAACCACAGGTTTGCTAAACCTGCGTACTGGAAACGGTACCACGAGTTCGAATCTCGTCCTCTCCGCGGATATATGGCTCTGAGTTATCTCAGAGCCATTTTTCGTAAATGTTACCCCAAAAATTACCCCATTTTTGTTGACTTTTGAGCCGAATTCTCTGTGTGACTCCAGACGGCTCTAATTAAGTCAACTGAAATCTTTTTTCTGTTCTGTTCTGTAAATAGTCAATGTGTG
>JAZQNI010000018.1:0-4045 GCA_045627265.1 Candidatus Cryptobacteroides sp. | reverse complement strand
CTGACCAAGATACGCAAGATAACGGAGGAAGGCTGCACATTCCAAAGCCATATCGACGGTTCAAGGCACACCTTCACCCCTGAGAACAACGTCGACACCCAGCGCATCATCGGCGCCGACATCATGATGGCGCTCGACGAGTGCTGCCCCGGCGACGCTGACTATAAATATGCAAAAAAATCTCTCAAACTGACCCAGGGCTGGCTCGAGCGCTACGCCAGGCGGTTCGCGGAGACCGAGCCTCTCTATGGCTACAGCCAGACATTCTTCCCAATCATCCAAGGTTGCGTCTACCCCGACCTGAGGCTACAGGCGACCGAGCATGCGCTCCAGTTCGCGGACGCGGGCATCGCAATCGGCGGACTTGCGGTCGGAGAACCGACTGACAAGATGTACGAGATGCTGGAGACCGTCTGCCCGGCGATTCCGGCGGACAAGGCGCGCTACCTGATGGGAGTCGGCACTCCCGCCAACATCCTGGAGGGCATAGCGCGCGGAGTGGACATGTTCGACTGCGTGATGCCGACCAGAAACGGCAGGAACGGAATGCTTTTCACCTGGAACGGAATCATGAACATGAGGAATGCCAAATGGGAGAACGACTTCTCCGAGCTCGATCCGGACGGAACCTCGTTCGTGGACCACAACTACTCCAAGGCGTATCTGAGACATCTGTTCATCGCCAAGGAGATGTTCGCGGGCATGATAGCGACCGAGCACAACCTGGCATTCTACCTGGATGTCGTAAGGCAGAGCCGCAAGCACATCGAGGCCGGCGACTTCGCCGAATGGAAGGAATCCGTGGTCAAGAAAATAACATCAAGACTCTAAAGAAATGGACCTTACTCCGAGGAAAATCGACCTGTATATCTTCAAGAAGTTCATTTTCAGCTTCTTCATCATGCTGCTGCTCATCATCGGCATCGTGATCATCATAGACATCAGCGAGAAGATCGACGACTTCGTGGCCAACGAAGCTCCTATCAAGGCCATCATCTTCAACTACTACATCAACTTCATCCCGTATTTCATAAACATGTTCAGTCCGTTGTTCGTGTTCATAACGGTGATATTCTTCACGTCCAAGATGGCGGCCAATTCGGAGATAATCGCCATTCTCACGGGAGGAATCAGCTACCACAGGATGATGGTGCCGTACATGCTGGCGGCCGGAGTGATCGCTGCCCTTTCCCTGGGTCTCAACCTCTTCGTCATACCTCAGTGCAACGAGATGCGTCTGAAGTTCGAGAACCAATATGTCAAAGCCAGGCATACCAATGTAAAGAACCTGCATTACCAGATAGATCCGGGCACCTTCGTCTATGTGGAGTCCTTCAGTTCGTGGAACAACACCGCATACAAGTTCACGCTCGAGTCGATCGAAAACAACAGGATCACCAGCAAGCTGGAGGCCGAAACCGCGGTCTGGGACAGCACATCAAGCAGCTGGAAACTGAAGAAGTACTTCATCAGGGATTACAGCGAAGGGCTCGAGGACAAGGTACGCACAGGAGCAGCCCTTGACACCGCGATAAACCTCACGGTGACCGACTTCTACAGGAACAAGCTGACAGTACAGACCTTGCCGCAGAAACAGCTGGAAGAGCTTATCGACACCCAGAAGATGAGAGGAGATTCCGATGTCAAATATGCCGAGATCGAGAAACACACCAGATATGCCCTGCCGTTCTCTGCTTTCATCCTCACGATAATGGGAGTATCGCTTTCATCCAGGAAGAAGAGAGGCGGCATAGGCTGGAACATTGCCATGGGCATCGCCCTGGCTTTCTCATACATACTCTTCTTGAAATTCAGCCAGATGTTCGTGTTCACCGGGACCATGAAGCCTGGACTGGCGCTGTGGATCCCGAACATATTGTTCACGTTCATCACGGCATTCCTATATCACAAAGCACCGAAATAGCATTCAAATGAAAGTCAAAGTAGTCAACAAGTCAGGACGCGAGCTTCCTGCCTACGCCACCGAGCATGCGGCCGGAGTGGATCTCCGGGCGAACCTCGAGTCCCCTGTCGAGCTCAAACCGCTCCAGAGAGCCATGATCCCCACCGGACTCTTCATGCAGATACCGGACGGCTATGAAGGCCAGGTACGTCCGCGCAGCGGTCTCGCAGCCAAACACGGCATCACCGTGCTCAACACACCGGGAACGATAGACTCCGACTACCGCGGAGAGATCAAGGTGATACTTGTGAACCTCTCGGACGAAGCGTTCTCGATAGAGCCGGGAGAGCGTATCGCGCAGATGGTGTTCGCCCGTCACGAGCAGGCAGAATGGGAGGAAACTGACACGTTGGATGAATCCGCACGCGGAGTCGGTGGATTCGGCAGTACAGGAGTCAAATAAATGGAAATCAAAGATTTATACCAGATATATCTGGATTGCGGCTGCAATGTGACTACTGACAGCCGCAGCATCAAAGGTGGAGAATTGTTCTTCGCTCTAAAAGGAGAGAATTTCGACGGCAACCTCTTTGCCGGCAAGGCGCTGGACCTCGGCGCGGCATACGCCGTGGTCGACAGCCGGAGCGACGCAGCCAAGTCACGAGACGGTCGCATCATCCCGGTAGACGACACGCTCAAGGCGCTCCAGCAGCTGGCAAACCATCACCGCAACGCCCTTCAGCCGGAAGGAAGCAGGCTCACTGTTATCGGACTGACCGGCACAAACGGCAAGACCACGACCAAGGAACTCATCCGCACCGTCCTCGCGGCCAAATACAAGGTCACAGCCACGGAAGGCAATCTCAACAACGACATAGGCGTGCCACTCACGCTCCTCAAGCTGCGGCAGGACAGCCAGCTGGCGATTGTTGAGATGGGCGCCAACCATCCTGACGACATCGCACATCTGGTCGTCGTCTGCGAGCCTGACCTCGGTCTTATCACCAACGTAGGCAAGGCCCACCTGCTCGGTTTCGGCAGCTTTGACGGCGTAAAGAGGGCGAAAGGGCAGCTATACGACTTCATCGCTGCCCACGGCGGCGAGATCTTCCTCAACACCGACGACAAGGACCTTCAGGAAATGGCCGAAGCACGCCAAGGACTGTCGATCCTGCCGTACGGGCTGGAGTACGACCATGCGACCGTGCTTCCTTCGACCCCGGAAGAGCCGTTCCTGCGCATCAGGCTGGGCCACAGGATCGTCAAGACAAATCTTGTCGGCGCGTACAACGCTGCGAACGTAATGGCGGCTCTGGCCGTAGGTGCAAGGTTCGCTGTACCTGTCGATGACGCTGTCAAGGCAATAGCAGCATTCGTGCCGGCCAACAACCGTTCGCAGATGAGCAGGACCCAGGACAACACGCTCATCATCGACGCTTACAATGCCAATCCGTCCAGCATGAACGCCGCACTCGACAACTTCAAGTTCATGGAGGCGGACTGCAAGGTGGCGCTTCTGGGCGACATGCGCGAACTCGGCGAGGAGTCCGTGAGCGAGCATAAGGCAATCGTGCTGAAGGCGGTCGGAAGCGGCTGCAAGGCCATTTTCGTGGGTGACGAGTTCCGCAAGGCCATCGAAGAGCTGAGTCAGGAATCAGCGATCTCCGAGAAGCCGGAATGGTACGGGAACTCGGCACAGCTCGCAAGCCGCATATCCGAGCATCCGTTCAAGGGGGCGACGATATTGGTCAAGGGGTCGCGCGGCATCAAGATGGAGACTGTCCTTCCTGTGCTTTAATCCAGCCTTTCCACAAACAATCTTTTTCAGCCCGGCTTCACCGTTCCGCAAAAGCTTTATGCCCGGCTTCACCGTTCCGCAAAAGCTTTGCCGGAGACAGACCTGGCCCTCCCACTTCGTGGGCCCCTCCCTCTAGAGCCGAGGGCGGCTAGTCTGTCTCCGGCAAACTTTTGTCTCCACTTTAAGCCGGGAGTTACAATAATCTTATTCTGAATACTTCACCCAGACTTTCATAGGACAAGCATCACGATTGTCCCAGGCATAGTACGGGATGTAGTTGAGCACCTGCTCTCCGGTAGTCGCGGTGATGGTCTGTACTCCGCCGAGCAAGTCGCCGTTGTAGG
>JAZQNI010000017.1:0-5639 GCA_045627265.1 Candidatus Cryptobacteroides sp. | reverse complement strand
CCTTCTACGGAAACTGCCTCTCCGCTCACTGCCCCACATGCAGGAGAGCCGGTAAGGAACTTCTTATGGTATGAAGTAGCCTTCACGTTCTTACCTGAAACGAATTTGACCGGCTCATTGAAATTTACCGTGAGGACATTCCCTTCAGAAGAGAAGGATGCAATCTCAGGAGCAGTCGTGTCTGAAGAAACGACATTGTACGGGCCTGCTACGATCTCTGCCGCATTGACGTTGCCATACCAGTCCTGGATGGCACCTGCAGGAATTACGATGGAGACCTTGTCACCCTTGGAAACCTCACCGGCGAACTTGACGACGGCGTCATAATATGTTCCATAGTAGTTGGTGACCTTGGCCATCGCATACTCAGAAACAGTACCGTCGGCATGATCGACTACGGTCTTGTATCCGTCAGCAAGGTCGACCCTGTTGACTCCGGCAGGGACATTGATGGAAATGGTGTAGGTAGAATACTTGGTAAGGTCGACTTCAGCTACACCCTTGACAGTATAGACGAGGTCGGCGTTCTCGAGCCAGCCATAAATACCGGTGCAGTCGCAAGAGCCGTCTGCTGCGATGATGGCAGAATTGAACTTGCTGGACACAGCCGGGCATGGATTGCCTGAAAGATCGGTGAAGGTACCTTCCGGATAATTCACGAGGTAGTATGTACCAGGTGTAGTGATGGATGCGAACTTGACCTTGGCTTTGTTGCCCTCGACTGAGATGACCTCACCATTGACCGCACCTGAAGCAGGAGAGCCAGTGAGGAACATCTTGCAATATGGAGTAGCCTTGATGGCCTTGCCGGCGACATACTGCATCGGCTCGCTGAACGCTATCTCCACAACGTTGCCATCAGAAGAGAATGAGGCCAACGAAGGATCGATGACATCCAAGGTCGTAACTTCGACAGCCGAAACAGGTCCAGGCACATCGTTGGCATCACCGCAAACTGCATAAACCGTATACTTGACCCCAGACTTGAGTGAAGACACCTTGGCTGTGGCCTTCTGCTCGAGTTTGTAGCTATATGCACATCTGGCAACGCCCGGGAGAGTGCCTGCATAGACCTTCTCCGCATCCACGGTCTCAGCAGGGCCTTCATTCACAACGTATGTGTAGTTCTCACAAACACCTTCAGGTGTAAGGGTAATTACAAATGACTGGTCCGTGACTTCCGAGACAGCAACCGCGATTCCTTTTGCAGGTACGACTTCCGGTTCCTTCTCGCAGGATGCAAAAACACACGCAAGGCATGACAATGCAGCTACTACTGATAAAATCCTTTTCATAAGAAACAAATTAAAGCACTACTAAATACTAATAAATATTGCATATATTACGAATATTCGTACGCTTAAGTAAAACTTATGCAATATAGGAATTATTTCCTCACATTGAAACACCTGCCACCAATTATTTGTACATATTGAGAAATTTGCAATTAAAGATGTATCTTTGAATACCAAAACTGAAATCCATGAAAAAAGCAATCATCGCAGCCGTATGCGCCCTTTCGCTGATCTCCTGTCACAATCAAGAAAAAACATCCACGATAAAGCCGGACGAGGACAGCTCAGGATTCGTACTGCTGACTGACGCCATCCCGGACGCGATACTCGAAATCCGCTACTACAGCACATACAACTTCATCGGCGACCGTATCCCCGGTTATGATCAGCCTATAGCTATTATCACCAGGCAGGCGGCCGATTCGCTCAAAGCCGTCAGCGACGAACTGCTAGCCAAGGGTTACAGGCTCAAGATCTTCGACGCCTACAGACCTCAATGTGCAGTGGATTATTTCGTCTCCTGGGCAAAAGACCTGGACGACACGAGAATGAAAGAGTACTTCTACCCGGAACTTGAGAAGCCGGTGCTGATACCGCAGGAATACATTGCAGAAAAATCCAGCCACACACGCGGCTCGACCGTCGACCTGACCCTTTTCGACATGGCTACGGAGAGAGAAGTAGACATGGGCTGCACCTATGACTATTTCGGAGTGGCGTCACATCCAGACGTGCAGCCTGGCGATCCGGTCGGAGCGTACTCCCCTATCAACCAGGAGCAGTACGGCCTGCGCATGCTCCTGCGTGAGACCATGCTCGCCCATGGATTCAAGCCATACGATTGCGAATGGTGGCATTTCACACTTGCCGACGAACCTTATCCGGACACTTATTTCACTTTCCCGATCAATGTCTCATCAATCAAGCAGTAACAGCCTGATCGGCCGTCTTGCAGCCTTGATGGCAGCAATATGCATATCGGCCGGCATCTCCCTGGCGGAAGGGCCGTTGATTCCGATGACCGCCATCACAGGCAATCCGCAGAGGACCCAGATCGTCGATATGCTGTCCACATACAAGTCCGTGGGCATCGACCGCTTCCTGATCTACCCGAGGAGCGGGCTGGAGATCGAATACATGAGCGACGAATGGTTCCGCTTCTGCAGGGACTGCATCGAAGTCGCCGACTCGCTCGGCATGAAGATCTGGCTGTACGACGAGTACAACTGGCCTTCCGGCAACTGCCGTGGGGCGGTGACGGCCGACGGTCACGAGGACTGCTACCCGAAGGTGCTGATATTCGACAATGATGGCCGCGGCCGGTATTCCACCCGCGTGGCGACCAACGCAATCGGTGCCGACATCCTAAACCCAGAAGCGGCATCAAGATTCGTCAGCCTCACACATGATCGCTACTATGAGGCATTCAAGCCGTATTTCGGCAATGTCATACAGGCTATCTTCACGGATGAGCCGAGTTTCAGCTACTCCATGACATCGGCCGCGGGGATGATGGAGGCGAACTTCACGAAATTCGACCACGACCATTTCGCAATAACCTGGTACCCGGAGCTGGAGGAAGAATATGCGGCGGCATGCGGCCGCGACCTGCATGAAGACGTCAAGGCCTATCTGGCAGGTGCACCCTCCGCGGAGCTCTGGCAAAACTATTACACACTGGTCGGCGACAGGATGCGCACAAACTATATCCAGAGACTCGCATCATGGTGCGATGACCATGGCATCGAGCTCACCGGCCACCTCATGTACGAGAAGCTCTACAAGAGCGTACGTTGCAACGGCAATGCGCTCAAGATGCTCAGCTGCTTCGGCATTCCGGGGTTCGACGAGGCTAATTCGGACATTGACCTGGGCGCACGGGAAATGGAGATTTCCGGTCTGTCCCTGGCGCAGTACGCCGGCCGCGGCAAGTCAGGAGAGATGTGCGAGCTCTATTCTGTAGGTCCGGCCGACAACCCGATGTCGCTTATGAGGCAACTGATGTGGTTGTGCGCGGCATATGGGATCGACAACTATGTCGTCGCAGTGGCGGCCACCGATGCACGCGGCAACGTGGAGAAGGGCGACTGGTATTTCCCGAGCGGGCCGACACAGCCATGGTTCGAATATTATCGCGAATTCGGCGAGGACGCGCGCAAGGCGGCCAGTTTCGCAAGAAAGGAATATGAACCGGAAGTCCTGGTGCGTGTGCCTTCGACTTACTTCATGGGTCTGGACAAGACTCCTGCATTCGAGCGGGAAGGCGTGCGGTATCTGAGATTCCTCGAGCACCTGGTTTCCTGGCAGCTGCAGTACATGCTGCTGGACGAGAGCGAAGACCCGCATGGGCTGCCGGTGCTCGGATTCGGCCAGGAGGGCTTCTACATCGAGGGTGAGGACCGCATGTTCGAGGACCTGGAGGAGTACTTCAACCATATTACGGAAGTCATTGACAGAGCGATCGTTGTCACCGACTGCGGCGGCAACGAAGTGCGGGACGTGCTGGCAAGGCGGTGGGCGGACGGCAGCATCACCCTCGTGGACGTGACTGATGACGACGCGTCGGACAGGTTGCTGACCGTGAAGACCGACACAGGCAAGGGAACGGTGCGCCTGCAGGGGCATGGAGCCTATGCCGGCCCTGTCAAGGTGCATCAGAGAATCCGCCGCAGCCACAAGCTCGACCTGAGCGGCATAGAGATGAAGCGCGACAGCACGAATCTCGTCAGATGCCTCTATCTCCGCAGCAAGCCTGAATTCAAGTTCAACGCCTGCACGGACATCGACGGCATACGCATACTTACCAGAAGCGGCGTCAAGCCGGTGCAAGTCGAGCTGGACGGACGCCCGGTCCTCGCAGCAACGACCGCCACAAGACTGCCTCAAGGCTTCAGGGAGCTGTATTCCGCCAGTGAGCCGATACGCATCAGCGCAGGCCCCCACACAATCAAGATAATCGGAGATGCGGCCGACTACCGCTATCTGCCGGGAGTGTTCCTCGAGGGAGATTTCAACTGGTCGAAGGAAACGCAGGAGCTGACTCCGGCCGACGGCAGAGGAGAACTGACAAGCACGGCCACAATGCCGGACTATGTCGGCAGCTACAGCATATGCGGAAGAAGCCGGCTTCATAAAAAGGTTTCACTGGACACGCACCTAGCATGCACGGAGCTGTTTGTCGACGGGAAGTCGCTCGGGCGCAGAGCCTGGGGACCTTACGAATGGAGAATTCCTCTCCGCTATCGCTTTGGCACACATGAAGTTGCGGTGAAGATTTCAACAAGCATAATGCCGATGTTCGGCGAAATAAGCCTGCTCGAAGAGGAGCAGCCATATGTGCCGTGGCTCAGGATCAAGCCTGGCATGCATGGAGACAAAACGACTTCAGGGCTATTCCAGTAATGGATTTTGCACGATTTTTGCAGTAAAATGACGCTTCGGAATAATCAAACAACAACAAATACTATGAGAAAAAAACTTATCATTCTGGCGGCCGCCTTGCTTGTCATGGCAGGCCAGGCCTTCGGACAGGCCAAGTACGTATTCTATTTCATCGGTGACGGCATGGGCGTGAACCAGGTCAACATGGCAGAGATGTACTTGAAGGCTCTTGAAGGAGAATACGGATACGGGCAGCTCTGCTTCACGGGCTTCCCTGTGGCATCCGTCGCGACCACCTGGTCGTTCAATTCAGAAGTAACAGACTCAGCCGCATCAGGCACCGCCCTCTCCACAGGCCACAAGACAAACAACGGCAACATCGGAGTGGATTCAGAGAACAACCCGCTCGTCACAATGGCGGAAATTGCAAAGCAGAAGGGCAAGAAGGTCGGCATAGTAACCACCGTAGGCGCCAACCATGCAACACCTGCAGCTTTCTTCGGACATCAGGCCAACAGAAACATGTACGATGAGCTTCTTCTGGACATGGCAGCAGCAGATTTCGACTTCTATGCAGGCAGCGACCTTCTCAAGAACAAAAAGGACAACAGACGTTTCGAGGACGGCAAAAAGATCCTTGAAGATGCCGGATACACCTTTGCAGGAAGCGTCGACGAATATAAGGCCAAGTCCGCAGACGCAAAGAAAATGGTAATGGTACCGGACGGAGGCAACTACATCTGCTATGCAATCGACAGGCACAACGCCCAGGACAAGTCGAAAATCATCAGTCTCAAGGACCTTGTCGAATCATCCCTCGATTTCCTCACCAAGGACAAGAAGAGCAAGGGATTCTTCATCATGGCCGAAGGCGGCAAGATCGACGGCAGCTGCCACGGAAATGACGCAGCCACAACAATCCAGGAAATCATCGACTTCGACGAGGCCATCCAGGTCGCATAC
>JAZQNI010000016.1:0-50438 GCA_045627265.1 Candidatus Cryptobacteroides sp. | reverse complement strand
ATGTTGCTCACGCGTTACGCACCCTTCCGCCGGTCGCCGGCAGAGTATTGCTACTCCCCGCTGCCCCGCGACTTGCATGTGTTAAGCCTGCCGCTAGCGTTCATCCTGAGCCAGGATCAAACTCTTCTTTGTATATTAATTATTTTCCTAAGCTTGTCCTGACGCTTCTGACTTCCAAAGAAATCAACGCTCTCGATTTACTAATAAATTTTCTCGGTACTTGCTTGTACTTATCTTTCAATATTGTCAATGATCTACCGTTCCTATCGAAACGGGCTGCAAAGATAAGCACTTTTTCTTTCTCACCAAACTTTTTTTGAGTTTTTTTCAATTATTTGTAATTTCGTATAGAAAAACACAGCAAATGAAAGTTTCCCTGTCCAGATTGTTCCTCGTTTTTGCCAAAATAGGTGCATTCACCATAGGCGGCGGATACATGATGGTACCGGCCATCCAGAACGAGATGAGCCGGCGAGGATGGATTCCGGAAGACGAACTTCCGGACATAGTCGCAATCGCCCAGAGCGCACCCGGCCTGCTGACAGTCAACATGTCCATATTCGCCGGGTACCGGCTCAGAGGCATCAAGGGCAGCATCATCGCCACGCTCGGGTCGATCACGCCGCCGTTCCTCATCATACTGCTGATCGCCATGCTTTCATCGAGTTTCCAGGACAACGCCGTCGTGCTCAAGATCCTGCAGGGCGTGCGCCCGGCATCGGTTGCCGTGATCGCCGCATACATGGTCAAGCTCGCGAAGAGCAACTGCAAGCAATGGTGGCACTGGTGCATCGCGGCCGCCACGCTCGTGGGAGTGGCCGTACTCAAGATTTCGCCGATCTATATACTCCTGACGCTGCTCGTGTTTGCGGCGGCACTCTGCTGGTACGGTGAAAAAAGGAGGGAATCATGAGCGCCGCGTTGCTGATGCTGCAGGTATTCTGCACCTTTTTCGTCATCGGGATGTTCACGTTCGGCGGCGGATACGCCATAATGTCGCTGATACAGGCGCGCGTGGTGTTCGACCACGGCTGGATCAGCGAAGGGACATTCACGGACATCGTCGCCATCTCGCAGATGACTCCGGGACCGATCGGGCTCAACTGCTCCACCTATGTCGGCTATGAGGTGATGCAGGCCGGCGGATACGGAGAAGTCCTGGGCACACTCGGGTCGTTCATAGCCTCTCTGGCCATCGTGCTGCCGTCATTTCTCATCGTACTCGCAATCGCGCATTTCTATGCAAAATTCCACACGGGGAAGGTGTTCCAGGGCACCATGGCCGCACTCAAGCCGGCGGTTGTCGGTCTGATCGGCGCGGCGGCGGCCGTCATGATCGCACACATCAGCCTCGGAGGCGACGGGACCGGCATCTCGATAGTCGAGGAGAATTTCCCTGACTGGAAGAGCTGGGCGCTGTTCGCCGCCGCTTTCGTAGCATCGCTCAAGTTCAAGCTGGACCCGATAGGCATCCTTTTGGGCGGCGGACTGATAGGTTTATTGATATATTGACTATATTTGTATAGAAGGAAACAAAAACTGAAATATGAACCTCAAGAAAACAATCGTAATCGCAGCGGCGGTCCTCACATCGATCTGCGCCGGAGCGAAACAGAAGACGACAAGCATCGACATCGTCCCTTGTCCAAAAAGCGTAGAAATCCAGAAAGGCTCGTTCAAGGCCGGTGGAGCGGCATTCAACTGCGACCCCGCACTTGACAAGGCCAGTTACAAGGTCATTACGAAATTCGCCAACCAGCTCACCATGGTCAGCGGCAAGACCAGCACCATCGCTTCTCCTGTCGGATTGGCAAAATCGGCCAAGGAAGGCACGACAAAGGGATTTGCATTCTACAAGGACGACAGTCTGCAGAGCGGAGCCTATTCCATCGACGCCCGCCAGAAAACCGTGATCGTGACCGCGTCCGACCGTTACGGCTTCCTGTACGCAATCCAGACTCTCAAGCAGATGCTCCCTGTCGGGATCTACAGCAACAAGCTCGACGAAAGCACCAAGTGGAGAATCCCTTGCGCCAAGATCGACGACGCCCCGAGGTTCGGATACAGAGGCGCGCATCTCGACTGCGCACGCCACTTCTTCAGCATAGACGAAGTCAAGAAATACATCGACGTGCTGGCAATGTACAAGCTCAACACGCTCCACTGGCATCTCACAGACGACCAGGGCTGGAGAATCGAAATAGAGAAATACCCTGAACTCACAGAGATCGGTGCATTCAGGAACGGTTCCCAGATCGGGCACGACCAGTCCAAGAGCGACGGCATACGCTACGGCGGCTACTACACCAAGGAGCAGATCAGAAACATCATCGCCTACGCTGACGAGCAGGGCATCACCATCATACCGGAAGTCGACCTCCCGGGCCACATGGTGGCAGTACTCGCCACATATCCGCAGTTCGGCTGCGGCACAGGCCCGTACAAGGTACGTGAAGCCTGGGGCATCGCGCACGAGGTGCTCAACGTCGGCAAGGAGGAGACCATGCTGTTCCTCGAGGACGTGCTCGGCGAAGTGGCAGACCTGTTCCCTTCCAAGTACATCCATATCGGAGGCGACGAATGCCCGAAGGAGGAATGGGAGAATTCGCCTGAATGCCAGGCCAAGATCGCGGAGCTCGGACTCAAGGACGACGAATCCGGTTCAGCCGAGCAGCATCTCCAGAACTATGTGACCGTCAGGATGCAGAAGTTCCTCGAGAGCAAGGGCAAGAAGATCATCGCCTGGGACGATGTGCTCGAGGCCAAACTCGAGCCGGGTGTGACCATCATGTCCTGGAGAGGTCTCGGTGCTGCCGAGAAAGGCTTCGAAACCATCATGACTCCGACCAAGTTCTGCTATATCGACTATTATCAGTCAAAGGACCGCGACAACGAGCCTATCGCCATCGGCGGCTACCTCCCTGTGGAGAAGGTCTACAGCTACAATCCGACCGACGGCCTCACCGAAGAGCAGGCAAAGAACGTGCTCGGTGCGCAGGTCAACCTCTGGACCGAGTATATCCCGACCGACGAGCAGCTTGAATACATGCTTCTCCCTCGACTTCTCGCCATCAGCGAAGTGCAGTGGTGCGCTCCGGAAAACAAGGATTTCGACAGGTTCAAGGCTTCCGTGATCAACCACGAATTCCCAATCCTCGACATCAAAGGATACAACTATTGCAAGCAGATACTTAAAACCGAACAGAAATAATGAAAAGACTGACCAGGATATTGATGCTCACAGCGCTGGCGGCGTTCCTGCTGCCGGCCGGAGTTTCCGCCCAGAATTACGACGAGAGCAAAATCGCCCCATACGAGCTGCCGGACGCGCTCGTGTTCAACAACGGCAAGAAAGTGCGCAATGCCAGACAGTGGACCAAGAAACGCCGCCAGGAAGTGCTGGAGATATTTGCTGACCAGATGTACGGCCATGTGCCGGCCAAGCCGGAAGGCCTGCATTTCAAGACGATCAGCGAAGACGCCACCGTTTACGGCGGAATCGGCACACGCAAGATTGTCAGGGCATTCCTGGATGCTTCCGAGCAGCACTGGTTCGATATCCTCGTGCACCTGCCGAACAATGCGGATGGTCCTGTGCCTATGTTCGCGGGCATCAATTTCAAGGGCAACGACGCCACCCTGGACGAACGTGCGGAACACCGCTGGGCATACGAGGATGCACTGAAGGCCGGTTTCGGAGTCGCGACCGCATGGCGCGACGAGATCGAGCCGGACAACAAGGACAACAAGACCGCAGGCGTACGCTCATGGTACAACAAGGGCGGCGACTGGGGTGCCATTTCAGCCTGGGCATGGGCCTTGATCCGGATCATGGACTACATCGAGTCCGAGCCGGCAGCAGACGCTTCCAAGGTCGCTGTGCTCGGCCATTCGAGACTCGGCAAGACGGCCCTCTGGGCTGCGGCCAACGACACCAGGTTTGCGATTGTCATCTCCAACTGCTCAGGATGCTGCGGCGCAGCCACCTCAAGGCGTGTTTTCGGCGAGAATTTCGCCATCATAAGCAATACTTTCCCACACTGGTTCTGCAGCAACTTCTTCAAGTATGCAAACCACGAAGACCAGTTCCCGGCCGACCAGCACTGGCTCGCATCTCTTGCGGCACCTCGTCCGCTGTATATAGCCAGCGCGAGCGAAGACCTCTGGGCAGACCCTAAGGGAGAGTGGCTCACCGCAATGAACACCAAGCCTGTCTATGATCTGTTCAAGGTGAAATGGGCTCTGGATGCGGCAATGCCGGAGAACGACGTCCCTGACAACGACGGAATTGTGGCTTACCACATCCTGACCGGCAAGCACGATATCAACCACACCAGCTGGAAGCACTACATCGACTTCGCCACCCGTCAGTTCAAGATGGCGAAGTAGGAGCTCCGGACAGGAGGCTTCCGCAGCTATTCACTCAACATGATGTCAAGGATGACGTCGTCCGTCTCCTTCATACCGTCGGAGCCGAGTGTTCCGACGTGGTTGATTGTGGCCTCGATGTCCTCGCCCACGATGCCCTCTCCGTAACTCAGGCTCCTGCCCTTGCGAGCCGCCACGAAAGCATCCACGGCTGCCGATATTCCCGTCGCTATCTTGGTTGCACACGAACTCTTGGCACCGTCGCAGATTATGCCGGAGACTGTCGCCAGAGTGGTCTCGACGGCCATCTTGACCTGTTTTATGCTGCATCCGTCAAGATAGGCCAGAGCACCGCTCACGCCGGCGCTGGCCGCCATTGCACCGCAATAGGCAGACAGACGTCCGATCACCTCCTTGATGTGGATCGTGATGGTGTGCGAGACGAAGAGTCCCCTGATCAGGGATTCGCGCGGAAGGTTGCGCAGACGGCAGAACTCGATGATCGGGAGCGAACAGGTCATGCCCTGGTTGCCGCTGCCGCTTGTGGTCATCACCGGAAGAGGACAGCCGTTCATGCGGGCGTCGCTGCCGGCGGCGGCATACGATGAGAGATTGTTCTTCAGATCATCGCCATAAATGCCTTCTGCAATGCCTTCACGTATCGTTTTCCCGATGGATATGCCCCACTCGCCGGTGAGGCCTTCTTCTGCGATCGCGGAATTGAGTTCTATGACTCTTGAGAACAATGGCTCGATCTTGGCCAGATCGATGGTGTCGGCGGCATTGCAGATCAGGTCGATGTCCAGGAACGAACGGTCGGTGAGGGTCTCCCCGACCACCGTGCAGTTGTTCTCCAGCTTGCGTCCAAGGAGCGAGACACCGGCCTTTTCGTAACGGCTGACGTGGGTATGGAAGTCGCTGATCTCGACAACGGCATCTTCTGCCTCGATGCGGATATACAGTTTCGGGCAGTCCTTCTCGAAATGCACCACAATCTTGCCGGATTCTGCATAGGCATATACTTCAGGCAGGCGGGAGCGGTCTATCTCGGAGATGACCATGAGTTTCCTCTCGCTGCGGCCGAGGATGGCTCCGATCGCGATTGCCGTCTGTATGCCGACCTTGCCCTCGGCGCCCGGGATATGGACGCTCTTGACGTTCTTTATCATATTGCCTGAGAGGAATACATCCATCTTCTCCGCTATGCGGCCGCCCAGGGCGTCGGTCACGAGTGAAGCGGCATACGCCAGCGCGATAGGTTCGGTGCAGCCTTCTGCCGGGACAATCTCCTCGGATAGGAGTTGCAAAATCTCTTTTTCGTTCTGAATCATGCGATCTGAATGTTTGAATACCCTGGGGTACTGGACAAATATCGCATATTTCATCAAGAAATGCGAAAAATCTTTAAATGAAAAACCGCCTTCGATATCACATCGGAGGCGGCCATCATTCTAACCTAATTTAACCTATGAAAAACTATTCGGTTAAATATATTTCAATATCTGTGCCAAAACCTATTCGGCAACCAATTTTATTGTAGAAATTTTTACCGGCTCGAGAGGAAGATCACGGGCGTTGGTCTTGACGGCAGCAATCTTGTCAATTACGTCCAGTCCTTCGATGGTCTCACCGAACACGGTGTATGCGCCATCGAGCTGCGCACAGTTCTGCTCGCTGTGGACAATGTAGAACTGAGAACCGGATGAAGCCTTGAGCGGGTTGGCGGAATCGCCTCGGCGGGCTGCCGCAAGGGCTCCTTTCTTGTGCTTGTACTCAGGGACGAACTCTGCTGGTACCGTGTAGTCCGGACCGCCGGTGCCGAATCTGGCCTCGTTCTCAGGATTCTTCGAGAGCGGGTCACCGCCCTGGATCATGAAGTCCTTGATGACCCTGTGGAAAAGAAGGCCGTCATAATAGCCGGAGAGGGCGAGTTTTGCGAAGTTGGCTCTGTGCTGAGGAGTCTTTGAATAGAGTTTGATCCTCATCGTGCCGAGGTTGGTGACGATGTCGAATACCGGCTCTTCCGGGAGAGATTCAAGTTTAGCCATTATGTCTTTTTCTTTCTGGATTTGCTCTGCTGCCTTGATGGAATCCTGGGCTGCCTGCTCAGCGGCTGCAGCTTCCGCTTTCTTTGTGGACTTGCCACAAGCGACCGCCATTGCGAGCACCGCCGCTCCGGCCGCGATCTTCAAAAGTGTGTTCATGATGTTAAATGCTTTATTTTGGGGCAAAAGTACTTATTTTTAGTTAATTTTGTGTGCATTTGATACTATAATATGAATCTGAAATCTCTTGTCAAGGATACAGCCGTCTACGGTCTCAGCAGCATAGTCGGAAGGTTTCTCAATTATCTGCTGGTGCCGCTTTACACATCCAAGATCGTCGCGGGCAGCGGCGGATACGGCATCGTGACGCATCTGTATGCGTTCACGGCATTCTTCCTGGCATTGCTGACTTTCGGCATGGAGACGACTCTCTTCAGGTTTTCGAGCAAGGAGGGAGAGGACGACAGGATGGTGTTCAGCACCACGCTGAGGATGGTGGGGACGGTCGCACTGACGTTCTTCGCGCTGGTAATGGTGTTCCTTAAGCCGATTTCGGCCGCGATGGGCTATGCCGCCCATCCCGAGTACATCGGCTGTATGGCGGCCATCGTCGCCATGGACGCATTCCAGGCAATCCTGTTCTCGCGTCTGAGGCAGCAGCGCCGGCCGTTCAAGTTCATGACGCTCAAGTTTGCGTTCATCATTCCGAACGTGCTCCTGAACTTGTTCATATTCCTCGTGATGCCGAAGATGTTCGGCAGCTTCCCTGCGCTTGAGAGCCTCTACAACCGTTTCGACTACGGCGTCGGGCTGATTTTCTTCGTGAACCTGATCTGCACCTTCTGCGTGACCTTCGGCTTCGTCAAGGAGCTCGGAGGCATACGGTTCGGATTTGACAAGGAGCTCGCGAAAAGGATGCTGCGCTACACCTGGCCGCTGCTGCTGCTCAGTATCGTGGGCATCCTCAACCAGGTGGCGGACAAGATCCTGTTCCCTTATCTGATGCCGGGCGAAGACGGGAAGGTGCAGCTGGGCATTTATGGCGCGTGCGTCAAGATCGCCATGATCATGTCCCTGCTCACTCAGGCGTTCAGATATGCGTACGAGCCTATCGTATTCAACGGAAGCAAGGACAAGAACAGTCCCGAGACCCTGGCCGACGGCATGAAGTATTTCGTCATCTTCACGATGCTGGCGTTCCTGGCGGTGATGTTCTACCTGCCTGTACTGAAGCATTTCGTCGGCAGGACGTATTGGGAAGGGCTTGGCGTCATCCCGATCGTCATGCTTGCGGAAATATTCATGGGCATTTATTTCAACCTGTCGTTCTGGTACAAATTGTCCGACCAGACGCATTGGGGGGCCATCATGAGCGCCGTTGGTGCCACAGTGATGATCTGCATCAACGTGCTGTTCGTGCCGGAATACGGCTATTTCGCGTGCGCATGGGGCGGATTCGCCGGCTATGGCACGGCGATGCTGCTCAGCTGGTTCATCGGGCAGAAGAAGTACCCTATCCCTTACGACCTCAAGAGCATCGGTTCGTTCGCGGCACTGGCCGCCATCCTCTATGTCGTCTATCTTCTCATAGGCAGGACCGGCATGGGACTGTTCCCTACCCTCGCGGCAAACACCGTCCTGATCCTCATCTTCTGCTACTTCATCTACAGGGCTATCCGCCGCCGTTCCCGCCGCTAAGGAGGCGTCGGAACTTTGCGGCAAGCGAAATGTTTCGCCCGGCCTCACCGTTCCGCAAAAGCTTTGCCGTAGCCAGACCAGGCCCTCCCACTCCGTGGGCCCCTCCCTCTAGAGCCGAGGGCGGCTAGTCTGTCTCCAGCAAACTTTTGTCTCCACTTACAGCCGGGCAAAATCAGGGCACAAACATAGGATATGCATTTCAGCGGAGACCCGTGATGCCAGGAAACATTGCGTAACGTGAAGCCTGGCCACAAGAAGAAAAGCATATGCGGAAGCCAAAAAGCTGCACTCAGAAAAAAAATGAGGCGGTCCATACGGGCCGCCTCGATTGATTTCAAGAGTGTGTGAGACTACTCAGCTGCAGGCATAGAATCCCATTCTTCGATGAAATTGTCATCATCCTCAGGGAATCCCGTACGACGATAACCGGCAACATAGTAGGTATAGCCATATGGCTCCTCATCGTCCTCGAAGGAGATGAAGAACTCAATCTTGTCACAAACAGTCTCAGTACCAGGAGCCACGGCACCATCTACAGTAACCTTGCCGCCCCAGATCTTCTGATGAACCTCATTGTAAAGATCATCATACTCTACACCCTCCTTGCCGAAAGCATAGGCGTCAGCATCACAATCGATCTTGCACAATGTGCCCCAGAAGCCCTCCTGATCATCGATCCACATCTGGGTAGGGATATTCTCCGCCGTATTATATGTAATGAACTCGGCTCCGGAGTAAGGCACCCATTCTCCATCTTCTGCATAATACACAACGCACATCCAGTTACCTGCGAGGTTGACTGTCGCCGTGTTCTCCACTTCGAATGAAGGGTTGCAAGAGCTGAAGCTCAAAGCTGCAATCGCAGCCACGATGAAATATATGATTCTTTTCATGATTCAGTTCCTCCATTATTTTTTATAAGTTGAGCGGAAGATATAAGCATCTCCGTAGTAACCCCACAGCCAGTTGATCACGACATCACCAGTCGCAGCATCATAATATGAATCAACTCCCGGATAGTCACTGACAGGATCACCCCAAGGATCGATCTCATCTCCGTTCAAGATGTTGATGGTATTGTCTGCATTGAGCAATACAAAAGCCTTGAATGCATATGCACTGCCATAGTTATAGTAATAGAGATAAAAGCCGGTGTACAAATCCTGGATATAGAACAAACCGGTGGCAGGTCCCTTGGTGATGTTTATCGCATAATTATAACCAGCGTAGGTGTTCCAGTTGCGGACAATAGAACCGTCAGGTTTCAAAGTGGTCGTGTTCGTGTTGGAATACTTGCCGGAGATATCTACCTGGCTGGCGCTGGCCACGTCATACACGACGACGGTACGTGTAGCGGTAGAAACGAACCCATCCTCATTCTCGTATGAGTAAGTGAGTGTATAGACAGCACTTTCAGACCCGTCGACCTCGCCGGATACAACAACGTCACCTGTAACGTCGTTGCCCTGCAGCGTAGCCTTGTAGCCAGGATCGACGTAAGTCTCACCAACCTGCCATGCGATAGTATTGCCACCTGTCAGGACGATGTCAGGATAATATGTGACTCTCAAGCCCTCAGCATGCTCTTTCTCAGTCGGCAGAAGGTCGCAAGACGCCGCCGCAAACACAGCAAGAGCAATCGTGAACAATGATTTAACTATATTTTTCATTTTCATTCAGTTTAATAATCCTTTAATTATTTCGCCCAGAACACCTTGGTTGCAGGATCCTTCTGTGCAGGAGCATTGGTGTTGGTGGTAGTAGAACCGGAAGCATACATGAGACGTCCGATCATCGTGTTGGCAGGAAGACCCACAACATTGACTGGAGTAAAGATTGTTCCAGGGACAATGGCGCCCTTCTCGATAAGGTCTGCAGCAAGAGGTGTAGGATTAGCCTTGCCATCCGCTACGTTCTTGTCCGCGAGATCTTTCCAGATAGCGTAGATCTCTTTTCCTGTCTTAGGACCGAATGCAGGATATCCAGTACGGCGAACCTCGCACCAGCTCTCGAAACCGTTGATGTTTGCAAGAGCGATCCATTTCTGGATACCGATGAGCTCCTGATACTTGGAAGCGTTCCAAGCATACTTGCTGCCGGCAGCATAGATATCGGATGCACCGCTCACACCGTGAGTTGCGAATGATGCGTCGATCGCGGCCTCATAATGAGCCTGTGCCTGAGCGTTGTTGTTGCCGAACTTGGCATAGTACTCAGCGAGGAAGAATTCTGTCTCAGCAACGGTAATGAGATAAACTGGAGAATCGTAAGTGATCTTGATCTCGGCGAAAGTGTTCTCCTGATCCTTGTCAGCCTTCTTGCCGAAGTAGCCGGCATCGATTTCCTTGCTCTGCTGCTCATCGATGAAGTCACCTTCATAGTTGTTGTACTTCACTGAAGGGTTGAAGATGGCAGGAAGACGGCCGTCATTTACATCCATCATAGCAGCGGAAAGAGCAGTGTGGGCGCAAATCTCGATGGTACGTCCAGTTCCGACATCACCACGTACACGTACAACCTCATCATATACAGGATTGTCGAGACCAATCTGGTTTGTCCAGCAATCTACAAATCCGATATCCTCCTTAGGGAAGTTGTTCTGGGCAACGAGTGAAGAAAGCTCTGACTTGACATCGACAGCGCCGCACTCACGCATGAGAATACGAAGTTTGAGAGCATTGGCGAACTGAATCCAGTTGTTGACATCGCTGCTGCTTGAGAAGAGCATGTTGTCGCTGACCTTGTCGGATGCGCTGACCTTTGAAAGGGCATCGTTGAGTTCGGCGAGGATTCCAGCATAAACGTCTTTGCCGTCATCATACTTCGGAGCCAGGTTCGCAACATCCATTGACTCAGAATAAGGAGTCTCACCGAATGCGTCGGCAAGCATCTGGAAACCGTATACTCTCAATACTGTGGCAGCAAGGTAGTCTCCCCAGTTGCCTTCAGCCTCGGCAGTCTTGCGGATGGAAGTCGCGTTGCCGATGACCTTCGTATAAATCTCCTGATTGAAATAATTGGTGTAACCGGATGACATGGCTCCGGAGATGGTGGAAGTATCCCAATGGCCGAAACCGAGGTACTGAGGTCCGCCCGGCTTGATGGAATAGTTCTCAACGAAGAATGAACCGAGCATATGTCCGTAGAAGCCGGATGTGTTGAGCAGGTTCAACTCGATTGAAGGGATTACAAGGCCGTTCTCAACTTCTGAAACCGCATTAGGGTCACTGTTGACGTCAAGCCACTTGCTGCAAGAAGTTGCTGTGAGAGCAAGAACTGCGAATATAGTGATTACAATCTTTTTCATACTCATTAGAACTTAACTTGAACGTTGAAACCGAAATAACGGCAAGGCACTGTACAATCAATTTCACCATATCCACCACTGAGGTCAGTTGTATAACCCTGGTCAGGATCGATGTAGCAGTTTGACTTCGGTGTCCAGAGATAGAGGTTGCTGCCGACTGCAGAGAGTCTGACCGCCTTGAGATGAAGTGGGTTGATCCACTTCGCAGGGAGGTCATAAGAGATGCTCACGTCACGGAGTTTCGCATATGTACGATCTACAAGTTTGCAAAGACCGCCCTCGAGAGGATACGAGTTGTTTCCGTTCATGAAGTACTGATAGGCAGAAGAGTAAAGCGTGATAGGAACGTTGTTCTCGATGTATCCATCATCTGTTTCAATGACAGAATTCGGAACGACGAACGCACGACGATCATTGTAGGTGTTCTCGATAGAGTTTCCGGTGAACCAGAGCAAAGTCTTGGTACGGCTGTACATGTAACCGCCGAAACGGGCATCGATAGTAGCGGAAGCTGACAGGTTCTTGTATCTCAATGAGGTGCTGATACCGCCTGTCCACTTGTTCTGGATATCAAGTCCTGTGTCAAGTCTGTCTGTCGACTGGATAGGAAGACCGTCTTCGTTGCAGATGATCTTGCCGTCTTCGGTGTACTGTGGAAGAGTGGTGTAGATTGTTCCCAGAGGTCTTCCAACCTCGGCATATGTATATACATCATCGTAACCCACGATACGTGACTTTCCGCCATCGAGACCATCAGGAAGGCTGACAACCTTGTTGTAGTTCTTAGCCCAGTTGAAATCAACATCCCACTGGAAGTTCTTCGTCTTGACAGGAGTGGTGGTGAGGAGAAGCTCGACACCATGGTTCTTGACCTGTCCGAAGTTGACTACCATGGAGGTATATCCTGTAGCCGGGTCTGAAGGAAGCTTGAATATCTGCATGTCGGATACTCTGTCATAATATGCGGCATCAATGCCGATACGTCCGTTGAAGAACAGGATGTTGGCACCAAACTCCATTTCGGTGGTCATCTCAGGCTGGAGACTTGCAGAAGCGAGAGAAGCGGTGGCCATATAGCCGTTGTAACCGTTGAACGGGAAGCCGAGGTCTGTGCTTGCAAGGTATGCATTAGAGTAACCCTGGGTGTAAACCGCCTCTGTCAGATAAGCGCTAGGATCATTACCTGTCTTACCGTATGCGGCACGGAGTTTTCCGAATGTGATAGCATCACCGAGGTTGAAGGTGTTGGTGAAGATCCAGCTGAGGGTAGCTCCCGGGTAGAAATAGCTGTTGTTGTCCTTAGGAAGGGTAGAAGACCAGTCGTTACGGGCAGTAACATCGAGATAAACCTGGTCGGCCCATCCGAGCTGCGCGTCAGCGAAGACGCCGACGCTGCGGCGGAGAAGCTGGCTCTCAGAAGCATTCGGCTTGCTGGAGGTATTGCTGAGATCCCAGAAACCTGTATCGAAGGTAAGACCTGTGACATCAGCACCCATAGAGGTGTTGCCACGCTCGTTGATGTTGGCACCGACAGTCACATTGACATCGAACTTGTCATTGAAATACTTGTCTTTCCAGTTCGCGAGGAAATCGTGGTTGATTTCATGATACCTTCCGTAGTTTGCAGCAATCGAACCTTCCTGGTTGGTTGAAGAAGAGTTCGCATAAGAAGGATCCATCGCAATCTGATACATGGTCAGCTTGGAATCGTAATCTGAATAGTCGAAACCATAGCGATACGTAAAGGTAAGCTGCTCCATCGGAGTGATGTTGGCCTGCAACTTTCCGAAAAGCTTCTTGATATTGGTACGGTTGTATGAATTGTCGATGATCCAGTATGGGTTGGTGATTCCGTAAGGGGTATACCATCCTTCAGGGTTGTTGAAGATGTCAGAAAGGTCCTTTCCGTCGATGAAGCTGATGTCACGGCCTGCCTGATACATACCTTCAATAATTGACTGCTGACCGGAACCTTCACTCACCTGGTCCGTCTCCTGAATGCTGAAATTCACTGAAGACTCGAAGCTGAGCCACTTGTAAGCCTGGTGACTGCCACGGAAACTGAGGGTGTTCTTGTCATAAGTATCCTTGTTGCGTGGAAGGATACCGTCATCCTTGACATTGGAATAAGAAGCGTAGAAACCTGTGTTCTCATTTCCTCCGGTGATGGATACGCTGGTATTGTACTGCACACCGGTCTCATAGAAGTCGCGGACATTGTTCTTCATTGCCTTGAAGACCTTCGCGCGCTGTGTGTTGTCGATGACAGGTCCATATACACGGAGCTGGTTGTTGAAAGCAGGGCCCCATGATCCGTTCTCATCGAGGGTGAGGTTTCCGTCCCAACCTGTACCGAACTTGTTCTGGAACTCAGGAAGGGTGGAAACATTGGAGAACTGAACACCGGCATTGATTGCGATCTCTGTCTTGTTCTTGTTCTTTCCGCTCTTGGTGGTGATGACAACGACACCGCCGGACGCACGTGAACCGTAAAGAGCTGTAGCAGCTGCGCCCTTGAGGATAGTCATGGATTCGATATCGTCGTTGTTGATGGATCCGACACCTGAACCGAGGTTACCATAACCCTCCTTGGTGTTGTAGACAGTGAGGGACTGCATAGGCACACCGTCGATGACATAGAGAGGCTGGTTGGAGTTTCCGATAGAACTGAAACCACGGATGATAACTGACTGTGCGGCTCCGGCTGTGGTTGCAGAACTTGAAACCTGTACACCGGCCACCTTACCGGCAACAGCAGCGATTGCGTTGTTGCCACGGGCTGCGGTTAGTTCCTCGTTCTTGATAGTTGTTGCGGAATAACCGAGAGATTTCTCAGATTTGGTGATACCCAAGGCAGTTACGACCACTTCATCAAGCTGAAGAGTGTCTTCGGAGAGGGTTACGTTGATGACAGTCCTGGCTCCCACGGTCTCTTTCTGCTCCTTCATGCCGAAGAAAGTGAAAGAAAGAACGTCCTGAGCCTCTGCCTTGATGGCATAATGACCGTCGAGGTCAGTAACGGCACCAGTGTTTGTGCCTTCGACGAAGACAGCAACTCCCGCCATAGGAGCACCGCTGGCGTCGACAACTGTACCTGAGATCTGATTCTGAGCAAAAGCCGCAAGGCCGATGCCCAAGAAAGCTACGATTGATAGTACAATCTTTTTGAACATAACGTTAAGAATTAATTGAACTTTAATGTAATTTGATAATACACTTTCTTTTGCCCCGAAAATACTACTAACTAACCAAAAATATTCGGGGTCAATTGCAAAAATAAAAACAAAAAAACTCAAATCAAAGCACACTGTTGGCGCATAAAATGTCAATCTTCGCTTTCACAAAGCACAGAAGCGAAACAATTGCAACCAAACACGGCATAATACTTAATATTTTTAAGCCAAACATAGCCAAAACACGCTATTTATTTAAATTAAAAATATTTATAATTTTTTTAATTATCCCTACATGATGAATACAAGTATTCGTCAACAGAGACGACCGAGGACACCATAACAAGCTATATTTCAACGGAAATAAAAAACCGGCCATCATGAATGAAAACCGGCATAATATCATGTATATACAATATTTATTTATGCTTTACAGAATCGCTTGGGATGAATTCAGCTCCGAACATGACGCCAAAGCCGTCAAAATCGGACTTACAATTCTTCACAACGGAGACGGCATCTAGTCTCCGAACCTGTCAAACATTGTGGTGCTGAGGTATTTCTCGGCGCGGTCCGGGAAGATGACGACGATTTTGCCCTTCTTGATCTTCTGCGCCGTGCGGACTGCTGCGAGCATGGCCGCCCCGCTGCTCATTCCCGCGAAGATGCCTTCCTTCGCTATGATGCTGCGGGCCATTTCAATAGCCTCCTCGCTTTCTATCATTTCCTGGAAGTCGATGATGGACGGATCGTAGATTTCAGGGACGATGGCCTCCTCCATATTCTTGAGACCCTGGATATAGTGCCCCCGGATCGGCTGGGCGCATACGACCTTGATATCCGGATTCATCATCCGCAGGAACTTGGTGAGGCCCATCAGGGTACCGGAAGTGCCGATTGCGCCGACAAGGTAGTCTATCTCCCCCTCCATCTGCTGCCAGATCTCGAGAGCCGTGGTGCTGTAGTGCGCCATGTAGTTGCGGGCATTCGTGAACTGGTCAGGCATGAAATACTTGTCGGGATTTTCATCCACCAGCTTATGGGCCAGCCGGATCGCGCCGTCAGTACCTTCATCTGCAGGAGTGAGGATTACCTTCCCGCCATAGGAACGGATGATCTTGCGGCGTTCTACCGACACGGCCGAGCTCATCACAATTTCGACGGGATATCCCTTGACGATGCCGGCAATGGCAAGACCGATCCCCGTGTTGCCGGAAGTCGGTTCGATGATTGTCTTCCCGGGGTAGAGCTTGCCTTCCTTCTCTGCCTGGTTTACCATGGCGAGCGCAATGCGGTCCTTGATGCTCCCGGTCGGATTGAAGCCCTCCAACTTGGCGAAGATCTGGACGTCCGGATTCGGACAAAGCTTGTTGATGCGCACGATCGGCGTGTTGCCGATAGCCTCTAGTATATTGTTGCAGATCATTTCTTCTGAGCTACAGGATAATCGGATATGAACTTGCCCTCGCACTCCACGTTCAGGCTGTCGGAATTGAACTTGCAATTCTTCACCGTGACCGTGGTGTTCTCCTTGATACGGAAGTCCAGGTCAGACTCGTTGGCGGTGAAATCACAGTTTTCGAAAAGGATCTCGTTCCTGAGTTCCGGGCTGCTCTTGCCCCACAGCTCCACCGGATACCGATATCCTGTGATGCCACGGAATGTGATCTGGGTGTGAGAATTGCCACAGATGCCCAGTATCCAGTTGGTGCCGCCGAGGACGCAATTCTCTATGACCAAACCGGTCAGTTCAGGGTACTTCTCCAGAGGGACCTCAGGATGGAGGGATCTCGCCCAGTCGCAGTCAGACATGAATATCTGCTCAGAGAAGGTGCAGCGATGCGATTCGGATACGACATTGCGGAATGTAACGTTCCTGATATTGTTCGAATAATAGACAGAATCCCGGCGCATCAGCTTCCACTTGAATCCCGCCTCGTCCGGCTGCATTCCAGCGAAAGAGTCCAGCGTCGGCTCTGTCTTGGAGAAATACTCCTTCCCGTCAACCGGCGCAATCGCCTTGTACAGACGGCCGTTGTGCGCCACGACATCGCTTCTCTTGATGGAGATGCCCTCGTGCCAGTCCACCCAGGCCCCGAGCAGCAGTCTGGACATCACGCCTGAAGTCGGCTCCAGAAGCTCATCCACCACATTCTCGATCAGTCCGTCCGTGATATCGCCATCCACGCAGTTGCTCGTCGCCCAATCGGATGCGTTGAGTGCGAAAGCGTCATCATAGGTCTTGCAGACTCCGTTCCTGACCACGAAGTGGTCGCTCGAGGAGATATGGACACCGTCCTTCATGCCCTCGATGCAGAATCCGTCCAGCACATAATTGTCGCTCTGGTTGAACTGGATGGCGTACTGCATCGTGCCGAGGTCCTCGAGGACGAAGCCGTACACCTCGACGCCATGGGTGCAGAGGAATGACAGATGCGCGCGGAGGCCGAACAGCGGCGAATCCTCCGTCGGAGGGCAGTCGAAGCCGTTGACGCTCAGATGCAGGCCCTTGATGACTATGCCGGAGTTGTACTCCCTGGTCGGAGCGCCCCGGTTGACGAACATCTGGCAATACTTGGCCGCCTTGCGGAAGATCACACCTTCGGCGCATTCGAGCGTGGTGTTGTCATCGAGATATATGGTCTCATTCAGGTCATATGTGCCCGGGGCACTGACCTTGACGGTCTTGCAGCCGCCGTCGAGAGCCTGCTGCAGGGCGGCCGTGTTCTGCTCGGCGGTCGCATCCGGACTCAGGCCGAACGACGCGGCGTCGACCACTTTCCCGGTTTTGCAGGAGGAAACGGCAACCAGCGCCACGAGACAGGCAATCGGGAGAAATCTCTTCATAAGCCCGTACTCCTATTTGAATGCGTGATGGACTCCGTCGAGCACGTTCCAGCCACCTCTTGTGAAATCAGGCACCTCGACCGGCATGGAGCCGTTCTTGATGGAGACTTCGCTGAGCTCCCTGACGCAGGACCACTCCGCAGCGTCATAGACGTCCATGTCGAGAGGGAGTCCGTTGTTAAGGCAATAGATCAGACGGGCGTCCATGATATAATCCATACCGCCGTGACCGCCGACCACGGCCGCCATCTCCTCGTTCTGAGCGATGACAGGATGCTTGAAATCCTGATCGAATGCGGCCATCATCTCCGGAGTGCTCAATTCGTGAGTTGTCACGGTACTGTACACTTCCTTGTCACGGATAGCTTCTGGCAAGGCCTCGCGCTCGACGCTGAAGCTTTCAACCGGGTATTTGTTGGCGAATCCCTTGTCACCAGTCAGCTGATACATCCTGCTATACGGACGCGGGCCGTATACGTTGTGCTGGACCTCGATCTGGTGGCCGTTTTCGGTCCTGATCAGTGTGACGACATGGTCGCCCTCGGCGAATTCATCGACGTTCAAGACATCCTTGGAGGTCGCGAGACCGTTGATCGACTTGGTGTCCATGGAAACGAGTGTGTTCATCTTGTCGCCACGGTGGATGTTGAGCACCTGGCAGATAGGGCCGAGGCCGTGGGTCGGATAATTGTCGCCGGCATGGGCTTGGTCGAATTTCATGCGCCAGTTGTCATAATAGCTGTTCCAATGGTCGCTGATCACATGGATATATGCTCCCTCGGCATGATAGACCTCGCCGAAGAGGCCCTGCTGGGCCATGTTGAGCGCTGTCATCTCGAATCTGTCATAGCAGCAGTTCTCGAGCATCATGAAATGTTTGCGAGTCTTCTCGCATGCATCGACAATCGCCCAGCATTCCTTCAAAGTCGGTGCGCTCGGGACCTCGGTGACGGCATGCTTGCCATGCTCCAGCGCATAGAGGGCGACCGGGGTATGCATCGTCCAGTTGGTGCAGACATACACCAGGTCGATGTCGTCGCTCTCGCAAAGCGCCTTGTATGCATCCTCGCCAACATATTCCTTAGCAGGTTCGCAGCCGGCCTCGGCAAGGAGTTCCTGGGCCTTCTTGACCCTCTCCTCCCTCAGGTCGCACAATGCAACGAGCTTGGCACCCGGAATACAGGTGTAGCGGCGCACTGCTCCGATACCTCTGTTGCCGATACCGACTATGCCCACGCGTACGGTGTCAATCGGGTCGCAGGTCATCTGGAGCGCAGTCTGCTGTCCCGGCTCCCTGGCCGGGGTCTCGAATCTGATCTTGCCGTCGACTATCTTGTACGGCATTGATGCTTCATAGGCCGGTTTCTGGCCACATGAAAGTGCGGCAAGCGCTGCGAAGAGCAGGCAAAAATACTTTTTCATATGATTATTTCTTTCTTGAATATTTTCTTTTCGGTTTCTCGGGAGCTTCAGCAGGGCGTTCCGCCTCTGGAAGTCCGGCTTCGACCAGTTCATAGTCCAGGAGCTTCTGCTCGAGGTTGGTATCCTTCACGCGGATGCGGACCTTGTCGCCGAGCGTGAATATCCTGCGCGTACGGCGGCCGACCAGCCTGTAGCGTTCTTCGTCGAATTCGAAGAAGTCGGACTTGATCGTACGCAGCGGCACCATGCCTTCGACCTTGGTCGGGTCGATCTCGACGTACATGCCCCATTCGGTAACGCCGGAGACGGTGCCGTCGAATTCCTTGCCGACCTTGTCCTGCATGTATTCGATCATCTTGTACTTCACGCTGGCGCGCTCGGCCTCAGCTGCGAGGATTTCGCGTTCGGTGGCATGTTTGGCCTGCTCGTCGTAATAGCCTTTGTTCTGGCTGTCGGCGCCGTCGAGGTAGAGAGTCAGGAGGCGGTGGACCATAAGGTCCGGATAGCGGCGGATCGGCGAGGTGAAGTGTGTGTAGAACTTGAACGCAAGGCCGTAGTGGCCGATGTTCTCAGTGGTGTATGCCGCCTTGGCCATGGATCGGAGTGCTATGATCTGCAGGGCGTTGTATTCCGGTTTGTCCTTGGCTCTTGTGAGGAGGTCGGTGAGGCTGCGGGCGATCTGCTCGCCGCTGCCGGTCTCGCCCATCTCGTATCCGAAGGTGCCTGCGAACTTGCGGAGGTTCTCGACCTTTTCGGTATTAGGTTCGGCGTGGGTACGATAGACGAAGGTCTTGGCCTTCTTGGAAACGACTCCGTTCATCTTGCCGCCGGTGGAGACGTATTCGGCCACTGTGCGGTTGGCGAGGAGCATGAATTCCTCGATGAGCCAGTGGGACTCGTTGGAGATGGTCTCCTTGATGTCGACAGGTTTGCCGTCGGCATCGACTATGACTTTCATCTCCGGGCGGTCGAAGCTGATGGCGCCGGCCTTGAATCTGGTCTGGCGGAGGATGGCGGCGAGGGAGTTGAGGGTCAGTATGGCGTCGGTCAGGGCGTCGTTCTGAGGGTCGCTGCTGCTTGCATCGCTATCGCTATGGGTGGCGGAAACGTCTGCTGCAAGCGTAGCGGGTGTGACTGTCTCCGAAGCGGAACCATGGCCGCCCGTGGTCATGTGAACGGGAGGGGCCCAAACATCAGTTTGGGAGGGATGAAGCGTAGCGGAAGTTCCGCTCGGAGAGCAGTCACCAAGCGTAGCTGCAGCGACTATCATGTCCTGGACCTCCTCGTAATTGTAACGATGGTTCGAGCGGATGATGGTGCGGCCGATCCAGCGGCCGACGACCTTCGCCTTCGGCGTCATCTCGAACACCGCCGAATAAGTCAGCTTGTCCTCGTCCGGACGAAGGGAGCAAAGCTTGTTGCAGAGCTTCTCCGGCAGCATCGGCACCGTCCTGTCGACCAGATAGACCGAAGTGCCGCGATACTGCGCCTCCTTGTCGACCGCAGAGCCCGGGGTGACATAGTACGACACATCGGCGATATGCACGCCGACCTCGAAATTGCCGTTCTCCAGCCTGCGGAACGACAACGCGTCATCGTAATCCTTGGCGTCGGCCGGGTCGATGGTGAACGTCAGCGTATCCCTGAAGTCCTTGCGGCCCTTGAGATCGTTGGAAGTGATTGCCTCCGAGATGGAATTGGCAGCATTCTCGACCTCATCCGAGAACCTGTACGGCAGGCCGAATTCGGACAGGATGGCATGCATCTCCGTCTCGTTCTCGCCAGGAAGGCCGAGCACGTCCACGATATGGCCGTGGGGTGCGGTGTCGGAGCGGTTCCATCCATCGACGACGGCCGCAACCTTCATGCCCTTGGTGGCGCCGAGAGCGGCCGCTTCCTCAATGTCGACCGAGATGTCGTACGGCATCGACTTGCTCTGCATAAGCACCCACGCCTGCGCACCGACTGTGTGCAGTATGCCGATGAACGGCCTGGTGCTGCGTTCGAGGATGCGGACGATCTCGCCCTCACTCCTGTGGGTGCCTGATTTCTCGCGGGTCACCGCGACCAGGACCCTGTCACCGTTGAGCGCCTGACGGGTCTTGGAAGCCTTGACGAAGATATCGTCGGCCATGCCCTCGACTATCACGAAAGCAAAGCCTTCGCGCGTCATCTGCACCTTTCCCTCCAGCTGAGGATATTCTTTCTTGCTATGCTGCCTCCCGCCGCTGCGGGAAGATTTTCTGTGACTGTTGTTCCTACTCATCTGTCAAAATGTTTTGGACAGGGATTATCTTATGCCGTATTTACGCAGGATCTTCAGGACCGGCTTGCGGATGGACTCGGCCCAGAGGGTGTAGCCGTAATCGCCAGGATGCGTACCGTCCACCGAAGTCTCGTGGGTCTTGGAAGACGCGTCGGTCGTCGTGACGTAATAGACATTGTCGTATTTCTTGCAGGCGATCGCCATCAGGCTGTCGACCAGATGCTGGCGGCCGGATTCGTATTCCTCGGTATGCGTGTTGAAATTGCGTCTCTCGCGATAGATGGTGCGCTGGAAGATCAGCGGCACATCAGGCTTCGCCGCCTGGAGCGTCTCGATGAACGGGAAAAGGCGCGCCTCGATCAGGGACGGGGACGGGTTGGAGAACGAGTCGAACAGAAATGCATCCACATCCGCATCCTTGAGCGCCTCGGCGAAATACGGCTGGAGCTTGCAGTTGCCGCTGCATCCCATGTTGATGAACTGTATGCCGGTCATGCGGCTGAGCTGCTGAGGATACGCCATGGCGGAGCGGCTGGTGGATATGCCCTGGGTGAAGCTGGATCCGAACACCGCCACCCTGTGACGGAACGGATTCGGGAGAGCCTCGATCGAAGCGCCGGACTCTACTCCGACCCGCATGGAGAACACCTCCGACAGAGTCGGGAAATAGATCAGGCACTCATGCATCGTGCCGTCCATGTCCGAAATGATGCCGATCGGCTCCTCAGGGTTATCGCTGCCGCGGGTGCAGCTGGCCCAGACCCAGCGGCCGTCGCGCTTGATATAGAGGTCGAAGCCGCCGCATGCATTAGGGCCCGTGGTGCCCCCATAATGGATATCCAGGTCAGACTTGACCTTGATGGACTTGGAGTCGGTGCAGAAAGCGACCGCCAGGCCGGATGACTCGCGCACCTGCCGGTTTTCCTTGTCTGTGAAGCCCTTGTACTTCACCGTATCGATGCGGTGATAAGGGTTGGGAGTATCAGGGAAGAGATTTCCCACAAGCGTGAGTTCCTTGGCTTCAACATATTTGTATGCCTGGTTCTGCGCGGATGCGCAAAGGCACAGGGACATCGCCGTAATGGCGGTAAGGAATCGTACAAATGCGTTCATTTCTATTCTAGATAAAAGTTTTCATCAGGTATTGCTGTGGCGACGTTGCTGCCCGGGAGGCGCCACTGGATCTCGAAACTCTCTCCGCCGTAGCCCTCGAAATAGCGGATCTTGAAAGGATGGAAGCCTTTCTGGAGGAAGATCGAGCCATGCTCGGCATGGTAGCCTTCGTTTTGGTCGTTGTCGCAGGCCAGCACTCCTCCGATGAAGAGGTCAGAACCGTCGTTGGACATCAGGGTGAACTGGTAGAGACCGGTCACAGGCACTTCGAGCACGCCCGTGAATATGAATCCGAAATGATCCTTACCTTCGCCGTCAGTGATGGCGGGACGAGCATAGACACCGCTTTTCTTGAGCTCCCCGATGCGCTCGACTGCGGCCGTCTCGGTTATGCCGTCATTCTCATAGTACTTGAAGCTGACGCCGTGCTTCCTGGCCTTGGCCTTGCCGGCCATGGAGAAATTCAGCTGGCGCTGGAGCAGATAGCTCTTCTGGCCGTCCCTGCAGGTGACAGCAGTAACCGTACAAGGCTTGCTGCAATGGATCACACCGCCATCGTACAAAGGAGAGTCCTCAGCCGGCTCTGAGCCGTCGAGCGTGTAGCGGGTCTGGCCGCTGTCGCAGGTCAGGCGGAAGGACATGCCGTCTTCGCCGAATTCGATGCTGTCTTCATCGACCATAGGCATGCAGATGTCGGAATCCTCCTGAAGGAGGAATGAAAGCGGAATCTTGAGATGGTCGGTCGACGAGATGTAGGTGTTGACCACCCTCATCGGCTTGTCCAGCGATGCCTTGTAGCGTTTCGCTTCAGCGTATCCGCCGGCAGGCAGAGAGATCCTGTCCTGAGGATTGTCGCCTTCGAGGACGTAAGGTACCGCACTGTCGTTGAAGAGCCTGAAATGCACCGAATAGGCGGTCTCTTTCACGAACTCGACCTTGATGCAGGCGTGGATGAACTGGCGCAGGAGGTCAGGACGGCCGGCCAGGATGTCGTTCGCCCAGGCGATTGTGCGCCCGGCACGGAGAGCTTCCTTGAGCGAGTCGTCGGAGAGGTCCTTCGCAAACACGAGAGTCATGTCCCTGTGCCCCTTATCCTGGTCGTACAGGTAATATGTCGGCCAATGGCTGTCTGTCGCACCTACCATCGCGAGCCCGAATCTGTTCGCATGGTCTATGGCCAGCGGATAGAACTCCTTGTGGTTGAACACCTCCACGGCCTCCAGGGTGCCGTTCTCCATGCGCTCGGCCACATAGTCGGAGAGTGTGCTGTTCTGATCCGGCCAGCCGGGATGGTTGGCAATCCTGAACGCGTCCTCGGCGACGGCGGTGGCGAGAGCCTTGTCAGCGCCGGCCGGAGTGACCGGATAATCCATCTTGTACTCGTTGAGGTCCTTCGCGAACAGGATGTTGATATGTCCGACAGGCTCGGAACCGGTAATCTCAAATCCACGGATCAGCTTCAGGTCGACATTGGAGGCCGCCTTGGCCGCCTCATTGAACCCTGCGTTCAGATCGCCCTTGTCGATGCCGCGGCGCGGAGTCGGATGATGGTCGGTGATGGCTAGTATGTCCAGGCCCTCCATATAGGCCTCTATCACCCTCATCGTAGGAGAGACGCTAGCATCCGAGAATATTGTATGCATATGGAAGTCAGCCTTGTACGTATGATACCCCGGAATGTCGGGGGTGTTCACCCTGCGTGGGTTCAGGCACATCTGGCCGGCGAGGCTGGAGTTGCGGGCGTAATCGTCCATCCACTGATAATGGATATTGTCCTGCGCGAGAAGCGGGGACGCTGACAGGCACAAGGCCAACAATACTGCAAGCTGCTTCATAGAATGTCAATATTTCCGTAAAGTTACTAAATATTTGTATCTTTGCAATCTGGCATTTTGCAATAAACAAAAACGATAATATGGACAGAAAAGTACTTCTCATGATCCTCGACGGTTGGGGCGAGGGCAGACACGATCAGTCAAACGCAATCTATACCCAGGGCGCGCCGTTCATCGACAGCCTCAGGGCAAAATACCCGTTCTCACACCTCCAGGCCTGCGGCGAATACGTAGGACTTCCTGACGGTCAGATGGGTAACTCGGAAGCCGGCCACATGACCCTCGGCGCCGGCCGCGTCGTCTACCAGGACCTTGTCAAGATCAACATGGCATGCAAGAACCACGCTCTTCTCGAGAACAGCGAGATAAAGGCCGCGTACGAATATGTCAAGACTTCCGGCAAGAAGCTCCATTTCATGGGCCTCTGCTCACACGGCGGCGTGCATTCATCCCTCAACCACCTCTACGAATTCCTCGCTGAGGCGCAGCGTCAGGGCATAGACAAAGCATATGTGCACTGCTTCATGGACGGCCGTGACACCGACCCTCGCAGCGGCTACGGTTTCGTGAAGGAGCTCGAGGAGAAGATGGCCGAAACCACCGGCAAGGTCGCCACAGTCTGCGGCCGCTTCTACGCCATGGACCGCGACAAGAGATGGAACCGCGTCAAAGAAGCGTACGACATGCTCGTGGACGGCAAGGGAGCTGAATTCGAGTCCGCACTCGAGGGCATACAGGCATCCTACGACGCCGACGTGACCGATGAGTTCATCAAGCCTGTTGTAATCACCGAGAACGGACAGCCTGTCGCCAAGATCGAGGAAGGCGACGCCATCATCTTCTTCAACTTCCGCAACGACCGCGCCCGTGAGCTCACCAACGTCCTCACGCAGAACGACATGCCGGAGGAAGGAATGCACACCATTCCACTCTACTACTGCTGCCTCACTCCGTACGATGCCTCATTCACCGGTGTCCACATCCTCTTCGACAAGGAGATCGTCAAGGATACTCTCGGCGAGACGGTAGCTGCTGCCGGCAAGCGCCAGCTGCGTATCGCGGAGACCGAGAAATATGCTCACGTGACCTTCTTCTTCAACGGCGGCCGCGAGACTCCGTTCGAGAACGAGGACCGAATTCTCGTCAATTCGCCGAAGGTCGCGACCTACGACCTGCAGCCTGAGATGAGCGCCATCGAAGTCACCGACAAGCTGGTCGAGGCCATCCGCAAGGAAGAAGAGGACCTCATCATCCTCAACTTCGCAAACGGAGACATGGTCGGCCACACAGGAGTCTATGACGCCATCCGCAACGCTGTGGGCTGCATCGACGGCTGCGTCGAGGCTGTTGTCACCGCCGCTATCGCACATGGTTACGCAGTGCTCCTGACCGCCGACCACGGCAACGCCGACTACGCTGTCAACGAGGACGGCACTCCAAACACGGCACATTCGCTCAACGAAGTGCAGTTCATCGTCATCAACGAGCCTTCCGTCAAGGAAGTCAAGGACGGAGCCCTCTGCAACGTCGCTCCTACCATCCTGAAGCTCATGGGCATCCCTCAGCCGGCCAGCATGACCGCCGAACCGCTCATCTAAACTGCATGACATACTAAAAGACGGTCGGAGAGCACTCCGGCCGTCTTTTGTTTTGTCTCCCGACAAAGCCATGAGGCTCATATCCGGACTTGAGCCGAATCTCCATATCTGGATGTTTTCAAGGTGATGTTCCTAATTTAGAATTATTCAATTTGACAAATAGCGAAAAAGAATATAAATTTGCCAGATAGATATAATGACAAATTCCAAAATAACGAAAAACAATACAACTATGGCAAACAAGTACGCCGGCACCCAGACCGAGAAAAATCTGGAAGCAGCTTTCGCTGGTGAGTCACAGGCTCGCAACAAATACACTTATTTCGCAAGCAAGGCCAAGAAGGAAGGCTTCGAGCAGATCGCAGCCCTCTTCGAGGAGACAGCCAACAACGAGAAGGAGCATGCCAAGCTCTGGTTCAAGGAGTTGAACGGCATCGGCACGACAGCCGAGAACCTTGCTGCCGCAGCTGACGGTGAGAACTACGAGTGGACAGACATGTACGAGGGATTCGCCAAGACAGCCGAGGCTGAAGGCTTCCCTGCTCTTGCTGCACGTTTCCGCGGTGTGGCTGCGATCGAGAAGCGCCACGAAGACCGTTATCGCGCTCTCCTCAAGAATGTCGAGACCGCCCAGGTATTCGAGAAGTCAGAGGTGAAGGTATGGGAGTGCCGCAACTGCGGTCACATCGTTGTCGGCACCAAGGCTCCAGAGGTATGTCCGGTCTGCGCACATCCAAAGGCATACTTCGAGATCCACAAGGAGAACATCTAGGACTTTTTCCATAGTCTGACAGAAAGAGTGGTGACCTCTAAGTTCATTTGGGCTTGGAGGTCACCTTTTTTTCGCGACTGCCTCCGAGCGTCACGTAATCGGGAAATAATCCGGCTGTTTTTTTCGGGAAGCGACCGATCGGAAAAGGAAACGGCTGTTTATTGCCGAGATGGCCGTTCCGGAAGGCGATTGGAAACATTTCGGCGATTTGTTTCCGGGTAAAAGCCGATCGGGAAAGGAAACGACTGTTTATTGCCGAAAAAGTATCCACGTGGAAAAATTACATTCTCTGCCCGGCTTTGTCGTTCCGCAAAAGCTTTGCCGTAGCCAGACCAGGCCCTCCCACTTCGTGGGCCCCTCCCTCTAGAGCCGAGGGCGGCTAGTCTGTCTCCGGCAAACTTTTGTCTCCACTCCAGCCGGGCAGCAGGAGGAAGATTTTTCTGCGCGGCGGTAAAAAGCGGCGGAGCTGTGACAGAAGGGCGCATTCCCGAGCGGGAGCGATGGGCAAAAACTTTTGCGCCCTTCTGTCAGCAGCGCACCCGCGTAAAGCCGAACCCAAAAGCTTTTGCGGAACAGGAAAGCCGGGCTGTGGAACCAATCTTGCCCGAAGCTGATGGCAGACTAACAGCTGATAATCAACCACTTGCTCGTTCTGCCTTGCGCAATCTGACGCAAGGCAGATCTTTCAATAAGTTGAAAATCAGGGATTTACCTGCCTAGGAACCGGCCGATCATCAGAGCGCCGGCTGCAGGTGGAGACAAAAAGCAGGGCCGACCTGATGACCGGAACAAAAAAGCAGGTCGACCTGACGGCCGACCTGCTCTATGTCATCCGGAAAACCGGGAGACTATACCATACCTGAGAAGCCGAGGAAGGCCATAGCCATGATGCTGACAGTGATGAGGGCGATAGGGAGACCCTTGAACGCCTTAGGCACATCATTCATGGCAAGATGCTCCCTGAGACCGGCAAAGAGAATCATCGCGATGCCATAGCCGATGGAAGTGGCCAGAGCATACACGAGAGACTCGCCGAGGTTGAGCATATGGGCCTCTCCGCCGAAGGTGAACTCCTTGGTCACCACGGTGATCGCTACACCGAGAACGGCGCAGTTGGTGGTGATGAGCGGCAGGAAGATACCGAGAGCCTGGTACAGGGACGGGCTGATCTTCTTCAGTACAATCTCCACGATCTGAACAAGAGCGGCGATCACGAGGATGAACGCGATGGTCTGAAGGAACTCAAGTCCGAAAGGCACCAGGAGATACTGGTTCACGAGATAGGTCACGAGAGTAGCCAGGGTGATGACGAAGCATACCGCCCCGGACATTCCCGTCGCCGTGCTGAGCTTGTTCGAAACACCCAGGAAAGGACAGATGCCGAGGAACTGGGCAAGCAGGATATTGTTGACGAATATCGCTGATATGATGATCAAAAAGAATTCCATAAGGCAGACTGACTATTTCTTGAGATATTTGTTGAACAGGACCATAAGGTAGCCGAGCACCATGAAAGCACCCGGAGCCATCACGAAAGCAAGCATGCCGTCTCCGGCGATGAACTTCCATCCGAATACAGAGCCGCTTCCGAGGATTTCGCGGACAATACCGATGACTGTCAGTGACACCGTGAAACCGAGTCCGATGCCGATGCCGTCGAGGGCGCTCTCGACTACGCCGTGCTTGTTGGCATATGCCTCAGCGCGACCAAGGACGATGCAGTTCACGACGATGAGCGGGATGAACAGGCCCAGAGTCGCATACACGGCAGGCACGAAAGCCTGCATCATCAGCTGGAGCACCGTCACGAAAGTGGCGATGACCACGATGTACACAGGGATATGCACCTTGTCCGGCACGACAGGAGCGATGAGCGAGATGGCGATGTTGGACAGCACCAGCACGAAAAGCGTGGCGAGACCCATCTCAAGACCATTCACGGCAGAAGTGGTAGTGGCCAGCGTAGGGCACATACCCAGCACAAGGACGAATGTAGGATTGTCCTTGATGAAACCTTTGGTGATCAATGACCATTTACTCATTTGACTGGCCCTCCTCTGTTTTATGTCCTTGGGCGGCAGAAGCTCCGGACACCGCATCAGCGGCGGCGGCATCCCCGCACAGGGATTTTACTACGTTGACTGCGTTGTTGATCGCAAGCGTGAACGCACGCGAAGTGATGGTGGAAGCGGTGATCGCATCGATGCTGCCGCCGTCCTTGGTGACCTTCAGCTCACCGTCGGCCTTGAGACCGCGGAACTGGGCGCGGAAATGCGACTCGGACTCCTGGCACTTGGCGCCGAGACCCGGCGTCTCGTTGCATACCAGCACCGAAGTGTTATATACGCTTCCGTCCGGGAGCACACCGACCATGACGGTCAAAGGACCTCCGAAACCGATGGCGGTGGACTTGACCGCATATGCGGCTGTCGTACCGTCGACGACGGACTCATAGTATTCGTACGACTGTCCGCCAAGCACGATGGACTGCGCCTCGGACAGGGAACCGCCCTCCGGCAGCACCACGTTGATGGACGCCTCGAGCGCCTTGCGGCTGGCATCCTGGATAGGCTCATAGGTCAGAGCGTAGGCTCCGCCGAGCACCGCTGCGCAGAAAAGGCACACCAGCGTAAGGCAGAGAACCATGTTCTTGAGTGTAGATTGTGCCGCCATGATCAAGCCCTCCCGTATTTTTTGTGGTGGAACGCATTGTTGAGCAGAGGAACGGTCATGTTCATCAGCAGGATGGCGAATGACATTCCTTCAGGATATGCTCCGAAATAGCGGATCATCATCACGAGGAAGCCGATGCCGAAGCCATAGATGACCCCGCCCCAGGTGCTCATAGGAGAAGTCACGTAATCCGTGGCCATGAAGCAGGCGCCGAGGATCATACCGCCGGTGAGGAGGTTGAAGAGCGGGCCTGTGTAGGCTGCAGGGTCTGCAAGGTGGAAGATGCCGGCCACAAGCGCCACAGTGGCGAAGATGGAAAGCGTGATCCAAGGCTTGATGACCTTGCGCACCACGAGATACACGAATCCGGCCAGCAGCGCGATGGCTGAGATCTCACCTGCAGATCCGCCGATGTTCAGGAACAGGGTGTGCAGGGAGTCGAAAGCCTCGACAGAACCGCCTTCGTTGACGATGCCGAGCAAGGTCGAGCCCGTGTAGGCATCCGGACAGCCGATGAATCCCTTCGGAAGGGTCCAGTCGGTCATGTAGGTCGGGAAGGAGACAAGCAGGAAGACGCGGGCCGTGATGGCTGGATTGAACACGTTCTGGCCGAGGCCGCCGAACGTCATCTTGGCGACGCCGATAGCGACAACCGCACCGACGAAGATGACCCACCATGGAGTGGTGGAAGGCAGGTTCATTGCCAGAAGCAGACCGGTGACGACCGCGGAGAGGTCACCGATAGTCGAAGGTTTTTTGAGCATCCACCTGGTGATGGCATACTCGAGGAGTACGCAAGAAGCCACGCTGACTGCGAGCACGAGGATCTCCGACCACCCGTAGAAAAGGATGGAGACGATCACTGCAGGCATCAGGGCGATGATGACGTCCCTCATCAGGGAAGTCGTCGACACCGCGGCGTGGATGTGCGGGTTTGGTGAAACCAGATATTTATCCATTGTGATCTTTGTTTTATTCTACTGTTTCTTCTCGGCGGCAGCCTTGGCAGCCGCAGCTCTTGCCTTGATGACACCCATCACCTGGCCCTTGGCCATGCGGATGTTGTCGAGGAGGGCGATATGCGCAGGACAGCTGTAGAGGCAGCAACCGCATTCGATGCAGTCCTGTGCGGAAGCCTTCTCAAGCCCGTCGAGGTCGGAAGCCTTGTAAAGCCTGTGGAGCAGGAACGGTTCCAGTCCCATCGGGCACGCGTCGGCGCAGCGGCCGCAGCGGATGCAGTTGGACTCCGGAGTACGCCTTGTGGCCGCCTCGGAGAGATACAGGATGGAAGATGAGCCCTTCACCGTGGCGGCATCGAGGTTGGCGATGGCCTTGCCCATCATAGGGCCGCCGCTGATGATCTTGGCTGCACCTTCAGGCACTCCGCCGGCATATTCGGCGATGTATGACAAAGGCATTCCTATGCGGAAAAGATAATTGTGCTGATTCTCGACCGGCAGGCAGTCGCCCGTGACGGTCAGGGTGTTGGTGACGAGCGGCTTGTTCTTCTGCACGGCTTCATAGACCGCGAGAGCGGTGGCCACGTTCTGGACGACCGCGCCGACGCTGATCGGCAGGCCGCCGGATTTCACCTGGCGCTTCATCACGGCATCGATGAGCTGCTTCTCACCGCCCTGAGGGTATTTCTTCATAAGAGGAAGCACCTCGATGCCCTGGTATCCGAGGGCTGCTACGGCCGCCTTCATCGACTCGATGGCCTCAGGCTTGTTCTCCTCGATGGCGATGACGCATCTGCATCCGCCAAGCACCATCTTCATTATCGCTGCACCTACCACGATCTCCTTGCTCCTTTCGAGCATGATGCGGAAGTCGCTGGTGAGGTAAGGCTCGCATTCTGCACCGTTGAGTATGAGGCACTCGGCAACGCTTCCTGGAGCCGGGTTGAGCTTCACGTGTGTCGGGAAGGTCGCACCGCCGAGGCCGACGACGCCGCACGCCTGGATCTTCGCCAGGGTGGCTGCCTTGTCGGTCGGGATTTCAGTGACGAGAGTGTCGCTGAGATCCACTCCTTCCACCCATTCGTCGCCTTCCACGGCAATCTCGACATGGGTCATCATGTTGCCGGCGATGTCCTTGCGCGGGCCGATGGACTTGACCGTTCCGGAGACGGACGAATGCACGTATGCGGAGATGAATCCGCCCGGCTCGGCTATCACCTGGCCTGCCTTGACCTGGTCACCGACGGCGACTACAGGCTTGGCCGGAGCTCCAAGATGCTGAGCCATGGAAATATACACTGTCTGTGGCAGAGGGAGTTCCTCTATCTTGCATCCGCGGGAAATCTTGCTGTCGGACGGATGGACGCCACCTATGGAGAATGTAGTCAGTCTAGCCATTGTTTTCCTCCTTTTTTGGTTCCTCAACCTCGACCGGCTTCGGCTTAGGTGCAGGGAAGTTTACGGCATGGATAGCACCTGTAGGGCACTCGGCAACGCACTTCTTGCAGAGTTTGCACTTGGTGAAGTCGATGTATGCGACATTGTTCTCGACCGTGATGGCGTCCTGGGCGCAGACCTTGGCACACTTGCCGCAGCCTATGCAGGCGGCCTTGCAGGCCTTCCTGGCTACCCCGCCCTTGTCCTTGTTGATGCAGGAGACGTACACGCGCATGCCGCGAGGGCCCTTGTTGCGGAGTTCGATCACATGCTTCGGGCAAGCCTTGGCACAAGCGCCGCAGGCGGTGCACTTGCTCTCGTCGACCACCGGAAGACCGGTTTCAGGATCCATCGAGATCGCACCGAACTGGCAGGCGGCCACACAGTCGCCGCAGCCGAGGCAGCCGAACGGACATCCGGTATCACCGGCATACAGCGCAGCCTTGACCTTGCAGGACTGATAGCCGTCATACTCGTTGACCTTCGGACGGCTCTCGCAAGTGCCGTTGCACCTTACGACCGCCACCATCGGGGCCTTGGCCTTGACCTCATATCCGAGGATGGCCGCAACCTTCTGCATCACATCGTTGCCGCCCACAGGGCAGTAGTTGTTGTCAAGGTTCGGAGCCTTGACAGCCGCATCCGCAAACGCGCGGCATCCGGCGAAACCGCATCCGCCGCAATTGGCGCCCGGCATCACGCTCTCGACCTCGTCGATGCGTGGGTCTTCCTCAACCTTGAACTTCTTCGCGATGAAGAAGAGGACGAGGGAGAGCAGCAGGCCGAGGCCGGCCAGAATGCCGATTGTCCATAAAATCGTTGTTGTCATATCCTGTTTTATTGTTTTTTGCTTATCTCGAACACATACTGGTCCCTCAGCTTGTCGCGGAGAAGCCAGATGACGAAGTAGTACACTGCAGTCACACCTATGCCCACAAGAGCGGAGGCAAGCTCCCCGAGGCCGCAGCCCAGGCTGACGAAGATGCCGGCCAGAAGAACGACCAGAGGCACCATGTACGCGATCCAGACGGCCTTGTAGCCCATCGTGGACTCGAGCGTGACGATGACCTCCTCCCCTATCTCATAGAATTCGCTGGACGGAGTGCGGACGATGACCTCCTTCTTCTGCGCCTCGGACATGCCGCACAGACCGGCAGCATGACAGCTCGCACACGCCGACTGCGAGAGAATCTCCACAGTTATGAACTGCGGATTGATCTCCAACACCTTGCCAGAATGCGCTATCGACTCTTTCGCCATGATATGCTAGAAACCTGAATGATTGCTGAAATCGTCCTGGAACTGCGCACCGCCGAACGGAGACTCGCCCTGGAACGGATTGTACCCGACATCCTGGACCGGAGCGTTTCCGCCAGGATTCTGCTGGATGTTCATCGCCTGAGCCGCGAGCGTGCCGTCGAGCTCGACGAACTTGACCTGCTCGCTCTTGAAGAGCATGTCGATGTCGCAGGTCTCGCCGTTTCTGTGCTTGGCTATGATGATCTGGGTGGTCTCCTTGCCTTCCGGAGTCTCGGCCAGGCCGACGAAATCCGGACGATGGATGAAGATGACCATATCCGCATCCTGCTCGATTGAGCCGGACTCACGAAGGTCGCTCAGCTGAGGCTTTCCGTTGCCGCCGCTTCTCTGTACTGCGTTTCTGGACAGCTGTGACAGCGCGATGATAGGCACGTCCAGCTCCTTGGCGGTCGCCTTGAGGGTACGGGAGATGGCAGCGACTTCCTGCTCACGCATTCCGCGCAGCTCGGCCGGTCCCTGCATCAGCTGGAGGTAATCCACGAACACCAGACGCACACCCTTGTTCTTCACGAGGGTCTTGACCTTGGTGCGGAACTCCATAACCGGGATGCCCGGAGTGTCATCGATGTACAGCGGCGCCTTGGTAAGGTTCTTGAGCTTGTACTCAAGCTGCTCCCACTCATAGCTCTCAAGCTTGCTTCCGCCCTTGATCTTGTCAGCGCTCAGGCCGGACTCTGACGTCATCAGACGCTTGGCCAGCTGGATGGCGGACATTTCGAGCGAGAAGAATGCGACCGGCATGTGGTGGTCGACGGCAGCGTTGCGCGCAAGGTTGAGCGAGAACGCCGTCTTTCCGACTGAAGGACGCGCCGCAAGGATGATGAGGTCGGACTTCTGCCATCCCTGGGTGATCCTGTCGATGGACTGGAATCCTGAAGGGACACCGTTGATGCCCGTCTGGCCCTGCATCTCCTGGATGTCGTTCATCGCCGTGTTGATGATGGATCCGATATCCTGGACTTCCTTCTTGACGTTGCTCTGGATGGCCGAATAGATCTTGGTCTGGGCCATGTCGATGAGGTCGTCCACCTTGACGGACTCATCGTAGGACTTCTTCAGGATCTCGTGCGATGCCGTGATGAGCTCCCTTTGGATGGTCTTCTGCTTGAGAATCTTGAGATAATACTCGAGATGCGCCGCGGCGCCCACCTTCTGGGAAAGGTTGGCTAGCACGACGGGACCGCCGACTTCTTCGAGATTGCCCTTCTCCTTGAGCTTCGCGCTGACGGTGATGATATCCACCGGCACGTGCTCCAGGGTGAGGGACGACATGGCCTCGAAGATCATCTGGTGGCGCTTGTCGTAGAAGCAGGAAGGAGTAAGCTCTTCCATCGCTTCATCGACGGAAGACGGTTCTATGAGCATAGCTCCGAGGACAGCCTCTTCAACGTCAAGAGCCTGAGGAGGTTTATTGCCCATCTCAAGCCCTATAGTATCAAGATTGACTGCCTGTTCCTTCTTGCGGGAGGAAGACCGTGGTTTGGTGTCAGGCATCGTATTTTATGTGTTATCTTATTCTGCGTCCGGATTGACGATGATACGTCCGCAATGCTCGCAGATGACGAACTTGTTGCCGGAAGCGATATCGATCAGTCTCTGAGGAGTGATGGTGTTGAAGCAGCCGCCGCAGGAGTCACCGTTGAACACAGGCACCACTGCAAGGTGGTTGTGCACGCTGGCCCTGATACGGTCGTAAGCGCTCATCGTCCTTTCGTCGATCTTGGCTGCGAGAGAATCCCTCTTGGCCTGGAGTTTCTCCTCCTGTGCGGAAGTGGACTCGACTATCACAGCGAGCTCCTCCTTCTTGGCTGCAAGGTCTTCGTTGCGGACCTCGATCCTGTGGGCGATGTCCTCGAGGTATTCCTTCTTCTCCTCGATGGCCTGGCGGGTCTCGCCGATGTTCTTCACAGCGATCTGGCGGAGAAGATCCTGGTTCTCGATCTCCTTGTTGAGGGAATCGTACTCACGGCTGTTGGCGATGTTGTCAATCTGCTCCTTGTACTTGGCGATCTGCTGGTCATACTCGACGATGCTCTGCTTGTTGAGCTCTATCGAATTCTCATACTCGCCGATGAGTGCGTTGACGCTCTCCACCTTGGACTCAAGTGATGCGATCTCGGTCTCAAGAGCCTCTACCTCCTCTGGAAGTTCGCCTCTGAGCTGGATGATCTTGCTTATCTCATTGTCTGCCTCCTGCAACTCATAGAGGACTTTGAGTTTCTCCTGGACGTTTACGTCAGAATCAGCGAATGATTTCTGGAGGGACACGAAGGTCTCCCTCTCATCGATAGGAGTTTCAACTTTCTTGATTTTAGTTGTCGCCATATGTCTAATAAATATTGTATCGGATAATTGTGTTTCAGTTCGTTGCCGATGTGACCTGCAAAGTTAGGAAAATTTTTCCTTACCATCAAAGCGATTTGCGGACCTCGACGAGCTGCGCCCTGATTTCCTTCAGGGATTCCAAAGCCTTGACCTTTTTGTCGACGCTGCTGCGTGAAGCGGCCAGCTGCTTGGCCGCGCCTTCGAGAGTCAGGCCCTTCTGCTTGACGAGATAATGTATCTGCTTCAATGTCTCGATGTCATCCGCAGTGAACATCCTGTTGCCCTTGGCGTTGCGGTATGGCTTGATGTACTTCGGGAACGAATTCGACCAGAAGCGCACGAGAGATGTGCTCTCCGACAAGATTTCAGCGGTTTCGCTGATGCTGTAGTATAACTTCTCCATATTGTTTTGTCTCTTGTTTCTAATCCATCGACTGTCCGGTGTTGACGGACATGTAAAGCATGTTGGCGTAATCGTCCGGCCCCACGGAAGCGAAGAAATGCTGCACGGGGTCTATGTACGCCCCGTCCTTCAGCACCTCGTAATGCAGATGAGGCGCGAACGAAGTGCCCGAAATGCCGACCTCGGCGATCTTCTTGCCATGCGGCACGAACTGTCCCTTGAACACGCAGATGTCCCCGAGATGCGAATAGCGTGTCACATATCCGTCAGGATGTGTCATGACGACGCAGTTGCCCTCGCCCTTGTGCGAACGCTCGACCTCGGACACGAATCCGCCGGCCGCGGCCAGGACCGGGCTTCCCTGAGGCGCGATGATATCCACACCGTTGTGGGCGGCAGGCACCTTGTAGAACGGATTCATCTTCTCTCCGACCGAAGCGCCCACCTGCACGTACGACACATCTGCCAGAGGCATCGACAGCGGAGGAAGCTTGCCGCCGTTAGTATATCGGTCGATTATGGCCTGGAAATCGGCCTCGACGCTGTCGGCGACGGACAGCAGGGCGTCGGCCTTCCTGCCGGTGTACTCGACTATGTCCCTGTCAGGGATGGTGTCGCTGACGGCGAAAAGGTCGGTCGCATCCACCGGGGCGAACCCCGGAGCAGGTGCATAGAAGATGTCCTTGTATATCTGGTTGTCCTTGAGCTCGAGCCCCTTGATGACATCCGACACCAGTTTCTCCTGCTCGCGCATCTCCGGATAGATCCGCGCATACATCTTGTTCTCGCGGGAGAGGTACTTCTCCGTGTCGGTGCTCACAAGCAGGGCGAAGATCAGGTAATACACAGCCGCCAGCAGCAAGGACAAGGCAAGGTATTTCAACACAAGTCCAAGCACGCCCAAGAGGGTGGAGTTCACCTTCCTGAATGTGTATGCAAGCTTGTCGAATTCGTACCTTCCCATAAGCTATCTTGTCTTTACCCTGAACTGCGGCCGCAGCACGGCCGGCGACTCCTCATCCCGCCTGCTCACCATCGACGAGTACTCCTTGGAGGACATCGACAGATCGTAGAAATTGGCAGGGTTCACATTATCGCCCCTATATATCACTTCGTAGTGAAGATGGGCGCCGGTGGTCTTGCCGGAATTGCCGACAGTGCCGATGCACTCGCCCCTCTTGATCTTCATCCCCTCGACGATGAAAATGTCCCTCATATGCGCGTACCTGGTCACGTAGCCGAAGCCGTGGTCGATGACGACCATGTTGCCGTAGCCGTAGAAAAGGAAGTCCACGGAGCTGATCACGCCGTCCCCGGTCGCATAGATCGGAGTACCCGCCTTGGCGGAGAAATCCACACCCTTGTGGAAACGCTGGCCGCCGTACACCGGGTCCTCCCTGCCACCGAACGGGCTGGTCACGTGATAATTGCGCGGATCCGGGTCAATCGGAGGAATGGCCGGGACGCAGGACGCCATGTCTCCCGCACGCTTGGAAAGAGCGGCCACCTCGTCCGTCGACTTGCTCTGCAGGTAGGTGCGGCGGGTGATGTTGTCGAGCCTCAGGCAGGCCTCGCGCAGGCTGCTGTTGCGGCCGAACTGCTCCATCGAAGAATAGACCGAAGACGGGGATATCGTCTCCGGAAGCGCCTCCTCCGGGATCGGACTCATTCCGAAGATCGAACGGTAGATGTCTTCGTTCCTCATCTCCAGCACGTCGAGGGCTTCTTCATACCTGTCCATGTTGAGATTCATCAAGGCTACCTTGGACTCCCACCTCGCGTGGCGTTTCTTCAGCAGGGCCGTCTTCGGCGAATCCATCCCCAGCACGGACACGAATATCCAGAAGTACAGCACCGTCAGCAGGGCGCTCAGCAGCAGAAGTATCCCCAGCCGCACGAAACGACGACCGACAGGCTCTTTCGTGATTTCGTACAAAAGAGTCTCCGGATTGAGGTCATACTTCTTTTTACCTGCCATAAACTATGCCCGATTCAAAGCATTCAAAGGCAAATATACCTCTTTTTTATATTTTTTATGCTATTTTTGCAAGTTGCAACAATTTTGCGAAATTATGACATCAAAAGAAATAAGACAGAAATTCCTGGATTTCTACGCCTCCAAGGGACATACAGTGGTCCCTTCAGCCCCTATGGTCGTCAAGAATGACCCGACACTCATGTTCACCAATGCCGGAATGAACCAGTTCAAGGACATCTTCCTCGGCAACGCAACCCCTAAGTTCAAGAGAGCCACCGACTCCCAGAAGTGCCTGAGAGTCAGCGGAAAGCATAACGACCTCGAAGAAGTTGGACACGACACCTACCACCACACGATGTTCGAGATGCTGGGCAACTGGAGTTTCGGCGACTACTTCAAGGTCGAGGCCTTCGACTGGGCCTGGGAGGTCCTCACCGAGGTCTATGGCATCAATCCGGAGCTTCTCTACGCCACAGTGTTCGAGGGTAGCGCCGAAGACGGCACCCCGATGGACGAAGAAGCCAGGCAGGCATGGCTCAAGCACCTCCCTGAGGACCGCATCATCCTCGGCAACAAGCATGACAACTTCTGGGAAATGGGTGACACAGGCCCTTGCGGACCTAGCTCGGAAATCCACATCGACATACGTACAGCAGAAGAAAAAGCCGCTTCCGGCATCCCTGGCAAGGACCTCGTAAACCAGAGCGACCCTCATGTCATCGAGATCTGGAACCTCGTGTTCATGCAGTTCAACCGCAAGGCCGACGGCCACCTCGAGCCGCTCCCTGCCAAGAACATCGACACTGGAATGGGTTTCGAGCGCCTCTGCGCAGTGCTCCAGGGCAAGAACTCCAACTATGACTCAGACGTGTTCACCGGAATGCTCGGACGCATCGAGCAGCTCTCCGGCCACAAATATCACGAAAGCTCCGACGTCGAGGTGGCGATGCGCGTCATCGCTGACCACATCAGGACGATCAGCTTCTCCATCGCAGACGGCCAGCTCCCAGGCAACGTCAAGGCTGGTTATGTGATCCGCCGCATCCTGCGCCGCGCCGTCCGCTACGGATACACCTTCCTCGGATTCAACGAGCCGTTCCTCTGCCGCCTCGTCCCTCAGCTCATCAGCGACATGGGCGAAGCCTACCCTGAGCTCGTTGCCCAGCAGAAGCTCATCGAGAACGTCATCCGCGAGGAAGAAATGGCCTTCCTCAAGACTCTCGACCGCGGCATCAGCCTCATCGGCGAATACATGGAGAAGTCCAAGGACAGCAAGATGATCGCCGGCGAGGACGCTTTCAAGCTCTATGACACCTACGGATTCCCTATCGACCTGACCCAGCTCATCGCGGCCGAAAACGGCTATACCGTCGATCTCGACGGCTTCAACGTCGAGCTCCAGAAGCAGAAGGAGCGTGCGCGCAACGCCACCTCCAACGAATTCGGCGACTGGTACGAGTACCACCAGGGCGAAGTCGAGTTCCTCGGCTATGACTGCACCACTGTCGAAGGAGCGCTCCTCCTCAAGCAGCGCACCGTCAAGCAGAAGAACAAGGAGATGCTCCAGCTCGTGTTCGACCGCACACCGTTCTACGGCGAGATGGGCGGCGAGGTCGGTGACACCGGCTATATCCTCGCAGAGAACGGCGAGAAGATCGCCATCCTCAACACCATCAAGGAAAACGACCTGACCATCCATGTGGCAGAGCGCATCCCTGAGGACTGCAGCGGTTCGTTCATCCTCGTGGTCGATGCCGCCCGCAGGCAGAAGATTGCGAACAACCACAGCTGCACCCACCTCCTCGACCAGGCTCTCCGCGAGATTCTCGGCACCCACGTCGAGCAGAAAGGCTCATACGTCTGCGACAAGTACTTCCGCTTCGACTTCTCCCATTTCGAGAAGCTCAGCGACGAGCAGATCGCACAGGTAGAGAAGAGAGTCAACGCCCTCATCCGCACCAACAACCCTCTCATCGAGAACCGCAGCGCGACCATGGACGAAGCCAAGGGCATGGGCGCAATCGCACTCTTCGGCGAGAAATACGGCGATGTCGTACGCGTGGTCAAGTTCGGCGACAGCGTCGAGCTCTGCGGCGGCTGCCATACCTCCGCCACCGGCAACATCGGCTATTTCAAGATTGTCAGCGAAGCAGCCATCGCAGCCGGAATCCGCAGGATCGAGGCAGTGACCGGCGACGATGCAGAAGCCCTCGTGGACAGCATCGCAGCCAAGGTCAAGGAAGCCCGCGAACTGTTCAACAACGTCCCTGACCTCGCCGGAGCCATCCGCAAGATGCAGGCGGAGAACGCCGAGTACAAGAAACTCGCAGAAGAATTCGCAGCCCAGAAGGCAGCAGCCCTGGCCGAGAAGCTCCTCGCTGGAGCAGCCCAGGCCGGAGCAGTCAAGCTCATCACATACAATGCGGAAGGCACAGACCCTGTGATGCTCCGCAACGCGGCCACCATACTCCAGAAGGAGCAGACAGGCCTCGCACTCGCAGGCGCATACCTCGCCGACGGCAAGCCTCAGCTCATCCTGATGTATTCGGCCGACCTCGTGGCAGCCGGACGCAATGCAGGCAAGGACATCCGCGACGCGGCCAAGTTCATCCTCGGCGGCGGCGGCGGACAGCCTGGTCTCGCGACCGCCGGCGGCAAGAACGCCGAAGGACTTGCTGACGCTCTCGCTACCCTCACAGCAGCCGCCACCCGCTGAACCGACGACAGGCGACGATGAAGAAACTTGACAAACATCTGCTCAAGGCGTTCATAGGACCGTTTTTCGCGATCCTCTTCGTCGTCATTTTCGTCCTGATGATGGACTTCCTCTGGCTCTACATCGACGAACTCGTCGGCAAGGGCCTGAGTGCGCGCGTCATCTGCGAATTCCTGATGTGGGGAAGCTGCACCATCCTGCCGACTTCCCTGCCTCTTGCGACATTGCTCGCCTCGATGATGATCCTGGGGCAGCTCTCGGACAGCAACGAGCTCATCGCCATCAAGGCGGCGGGCATCTCGCTGACCAGGGTGCTCACCCCGCTCATCATAGCGGCGGCCGGCATCAGCATCGGCACCTTCTTCATCTCCAACGACCTGGTACCGTATTCCTACAACCAGATCTACACCCTCAGGGAAGACATCAAGAAGACCAAGGAGGAGATCAAGATCCCTGCCGGCACCTTCTACGACGGCATCGAAGGCTATGTGCTCCGAGTCGACCACAACGACGAGAAGACCGGCATGATGCACGGAGTGATGGTCTATGACCACTCCAAGGGCAAGGGCAACACCAGCGTGGCCCTGGCCGACTCCGCCATGCTCAAGATGTCCAAGAGCAAGGACTACCTCACCTTCACGCTGTTCAACGGCATCAACTATCAGGAAGACAACACTATGAAGTACAGGGACACCACCCTGCAGCTTCAGAAGATCGACTTCACCAAGCAGGAGCTGGTGATCTCGCTGTCCAACTACGCCTTCGAGAAATCCGAGGAGGCGAGGTTCGGCAACCAGACCAACACGATGAACATCAAGCAGCTCAAGCATGAGCAGGACTCGCTGAGGGCCATCGAGACCCAGACCTACGACGACCAGTTCAGGAGGCTGATGAACGACGGCGGCGCCATCTACAAGTACCAGCAGCTGGACACCTCCTTCACCAACAGGGTGCACACCCTCTTCCACGATGACAAGTTCCTCAAGTGGAAATCCCTGGAAGACGAGTCCGAGGCATACCGTGAAGCTGCGGACAAGTCCAACCAGATGGTCTCGCAGATCATGTCGTTCAACCGCGAGTCGTACGAATACATGTTCTGGCTCCGCAGGGCCGACCTCGCACTCCTGAAGAAATTCGCCGGAGCGTTGGCCTGCTTCATACTGTTCTTCATCGGAGCACCTATCGGTGCGCTCATCAAGAAGGGCGGTCTGGGAGTGCCGGCCATCATCTCCGTACTGTTCTTCCTGCTTTACTGGGTAGTGGACATCATGGGATCGAAACTGGCCAAGGACGGCGCCATCAGCGCGATGAGCGGCGCGTTCATCGCCACCTATGTACTGTTCCCTATAGGCATGCTGCTGACATGGAGGGCCATCAACGACGCGTCCCTGCTGAACTCGGACAACATCAAGAGCACGTTCAAGAAAGTCAAAGCCAAGATAATGGGTATCTTCAAGAAAACAAGGATAGTATATATGGGCACGCCGGAGTTTGCAGTCGCATCTCTGGACAAGCTCATTTCTCAAGGATATGACGTTGTGGGAGTCGTCACCGTGGCCGACAAGCCTAGCGGCAGAGGACTCAAGGTCAATGAAAGCGCGGTCAAGAAGTACGCCGTCGAGCACGGTATCCCTGTACTCCAGCCGGTCAAGCTCAAGGATCCTGAATTCCTGGAGCAGCTGCAGGCGCTCAAGGCCGACCTTTTCGTCGTCGTGGCGTTCAGGATGCTGCCGAAGGAAGTATGGAGCATGCCGAGACTCGGCACATTCAACCTCCATGCGGCCCTGCTGCCTCAGTACCGCGGCGCCGCCCCTATCAACTGGGCGGTGATCAACGGCGAGGCGATGACTGGAGTCACCACATTCATGATCGACGAGAAGATCGACACCGGCGGCATCATCCTCCGCCAGGAATACAGGATAGGCAAGGATGAGACAGCCGGCGACGTCCATGATGCATTGATGGGCATCGGTGCGGACCTCGTCAGCGAGACCGTGCAGGGCATCATCGAAGGTGCGGTCGAGACCCGCGTCCAGAGGAGCTTCATCCAGGGATCGGAAGTGCTCAAGCCTGCGCCTAAACTCACACGCGAGCTCTGCCACATCGACTGGAACGACAGCACCAGGCACATCTACAACCTCATCCGCGGCCTGAGCCCGTACCCGACAGCGTTCACCGAAATCGTCAAGGACGAGGCCCCGGCAACCCAACTCAAGATATTCAAGGCCGAAATCGCCGAAGGCCTGGACCTCGGCGCAAGCAAGCCGGGCGACATACTCTCCGACGGCAAGAACTACCTGGCGGTACGCACTGCCGACGGTGCGGTCAGCATCACCGACCTGCAGCTAGCCGGCAAGAAGAGGATGGACGTCAAGGCGTTCCTGCTGGGATTCCGCGACCCTCAGACCTATGTCTGCACCCAGGGCACGTCCAAGGCGGAGATCGACAAGACCAAAGCATAGTTCTCATATAATATGTTGAAAAAGATCAGGATCGCCCTTGCGGCGTTGTTCTTCGTTGGCATCACACTGCTGTTCGTGGGCATCGGCCACGACTGGTGGGGATGGATGGCCAAGGCCCAGTTCGTGCCGTCAGTGTTCCGTACGGCCGCCGACGCTGTCGGAATGAATCTGGCGGTGACGGCGGGCATACTGCTGCTCACGCTCGTCTGCGGCAGGATCTACTGCTCTGTCATCTGCCCAATGGGAGTCTTCCAGGACCTCATGAACTGGCTGAGCTCGCGCAGGAAAGGCAAGAAGAACAGATTCCACTTCCGCAAGGACCTCAAGTGGCTCAGGTACGCCGTACTGCTGCTGTTCTGCATCGCGGCATTCCTCGACATACAGCTGATAGTGGCGCTGGTCGAGCCTTACAGCGCATACGGGCGCATTGTCCGCAGCATCGTCTCCCCTCTCGGAATGGGTTGGGCGCTCGTCGGCGTAGCAGCTGCGACCCTGGTCGCAATCGCGTTCCTCGCATGGAGCTACGGCCGGCTGTACTGCAACACGATATGCCCTGTGGGCACATTCCTCGGCATAATATCCAAGCACGCGCTCTTCCGCCCGACCATCGACACCGACGTCTGTGTCGGCTGCCACAGCTGTGAGAAGAAGTGCAAGGCTTCCTGCATCGACTCGGACAGCCGCACCATCGACTACAGCCGCTGCGTGGACTGCTTCGACTGCATCGGGGACTGCAAGGTCGGCGCGATCAGGTATCAGTTCGCATATGGCAGCCCCAAGCCGGCCGGAAGCGGCACCGACAGCGGCAGGAGGGCATTCCTCACCGGGACCCTGGTAGCCGCCGGCACTTCCGCGCTGCACGCCCAGACCAAGCTGGACGGCGGACTTGCGGACATCGCCGCCAAGAAGAAGCCGGAGCGCACCGAACGCATCGTTCCTGCGGGAGCAGGCGGCCTGGACTCATTCTACGACAAATGCACCGCATGCCAGCTGTGCGTCAGTGCATGCCCTAACCATGTCCTGCGCCCATCGACCGACCTCGGCCACTTCATGCAGCCCGAGTCTTCATACGAGGACGGCTACTGCCGCCCTGAATGCACCGAATGCTCCAAAGTCTGCCCTGCCGGGGCCATCCTCCCGATCACTCCGGAAGAGAAGACCGCAATACACATCGGCCGGGCGGTGGTCGACCTCGACCTCTGTCTGGTCAACACCGACGGAGTGAGCTGCGGCAACTGCGCACGCCACTGCCCTGCCGGGGCAATCTACATGGTCAGCACAAACCCGAAGAAGGAAAACGCGCCGAGAGTGCCTTCCGTCAACGAAGAGAAGTGCATAGGCTGCGGCGCCTGCGAGTTCCTCTGCCCGGCGAGACCATACAGCGCAATCCACGTCAACGGTTTAAAAGAGCACGTCAATGGATAGGAGAGAATTCTTGAAAGCCGGCGGTGCCGGAGCACTGGCCCTCGGCGCAAGCGCCTGCGGCCGTGTCGCAGAAAAGGTCCCTGGAACCGGTCTGAAGCATTATGAAGACGAAGGACAGATGGAATACCGCGTCATTCCGAACACAGGCGACAAGGTTTCGCTGCTCGGATACGGCGGCATGCGCTGGCCCATGGTCAAGGACGAAAACGGCAAGGACATCATCGACCAGGCCAAGGTCAACGAGCTGGTCGACTATGCCATAGCGCACGGAGTCAACTATTTCGACTCCGCGCCAGTGTATCTGCAGGGCCAGGGCGAAACCGCCATGGCGACCGCGCTCCTGAGGCATCCGAGGGACAAGTACTTCATCGCGACCAAGCTCTCCAACTTGCGCGGAGGTTCGCTCGAAGACAGCATCAGGATGTACAGACGCTCGCTCGAGATATACCAGACCGACCACATCGACTACTACCTCCTGCATTCGACCAACGGCTATGACAACTTCCACGGCCGTTTCGAGAGCATCGGCATGATGGATTTCCTCCTCGAGGAGAGGAAGAAAGGCCATATCCGCAACCTCGGCTGGTCGTTCCACGGCAACAAGGAAGGTTTCGACGAGATCATCGCACTCCACGAGAAGTATCATTGGGATTTCGTGATGATACAGCTGAACTACGTGGACTGGAACCACCCGGGCAAGTGGGACACGGCCGCGAGCTACCTGTACGAAGAGCTCACCAAACGCAACATCCCCGTCATGGTGATGGAGCCGCTTCTCGGAGGCCAGCTCACCCGCCTGCCGGACGTGATCGCCCGCCAGTTCAAAGAGCGCGAGCCGGAGATGAGCCTTGCATCATGGTCCTTCCGCTTCATCGGCAGCCTTCCGGGCATCACCTGCGTGCTCAGCGGAATGACATATATGGAGAACCTGGTGGACAACGTGAACACCTTCTCCCATTTCAAGCCGCTGACCGAGGAGGAATGCGAGTTCCTGGAAAACGAAGCCGAGAGGATCAAGGAATTCCCTCTGGTGAACTGCACGGCCTGCAACTACTGCATGCCATGCCCTTACGGCATCGACATCCCGGGCATATTCAAGCACTACAACAGCTGCATCAACGAAGGGCTGATGGTCGAGTCCGAGGAGCAGAGCGACTTCAAGAAACTCCGCAGGAAGTATCTCACTTCGTACAACAAGGCCGTCGAGACCATACGGCAGGCCGACCACTGCATCAGCTGCCGCCAGTGCATCCCGACGTGCCCGCAGCACATCAAGATCCCGGGAGAGCTGATCAAGATCGACAACTACATCGAGAAACTAAAACAAGGTAAATTCTAATATGAAACACCCACTCATCGCGGCCGGTCTTGCACTCGCCGCCATCAGTTCCTGTACCATGAACAATCCACTCCTGACAGAATCCAAGCTCCCTTACGGAGCTCCGGAATTCGACAAGATCAAGAACGAACACTACATGCCTGCCTTCGAGCAGGGCATCAAGGAAGGCAAGGCGGACATCGACGCCATCGTGGCCAACCAGGATGCACCGACCTTCGAGAACACCATCGTAGCTCTCGAGCATGCCGGCAGGACACTCAGCAAGGTGGAAGGCATCTTCTTCAACCTGCTCGAGGCCGACACGGACGACGAGATGCAGGAGATCGCGGAAAAGGTCTCCCCTATGCTCACAGAGTACTCCATGTACATCTCCCTCAACGAGGAGCTCTTCAGCAAGGTCAAGGCAGTATATGAGCAGCGCGAGAGCCTGAACCTCGAAAAAGACCAGCAGAGGCTTCTCGAAGACACATACAAGTCTTTCGCGAGAAACGGAGCCAACCTCTCCGCCGAGGACAAGGAAACCTACAGCAAATGGGCTGAGGAGCTCTCACTGCTCTCTCTCCAATACTCCAAGAACGTACTCGCCGCAACCAACGCATACACGCTCAACGTCACCGACGAGAGCCAGATCGCCGATCTTCCTGAATTCGTAAAGGAAGCCGCGGCCGCACTCGCCAAGGAAAAGGGCGCGGAAGGCTGGATGTTCGACCTGTCCTACCCAAGCTACGGACCGTTCCTCAAGTTCAGCGGCAACAGGGAGCTCAAGCGCCAGATGTACATGGCCTACAACACCAAGGCGGTCGGCGGCGAAAACGACAATCTCGAGATCGTCAAGCAGATCGTCGACCTGCGCATCAAGATCGCCAATATCCTCGGATATGCGACCTATGCTGACTATGCGATCGAAGAGAGGATGGCCAAGACCCCTCAGACCGTGCAGGAGTTCATCACCAAGCTCCTCGACCCTAGCCTTCCAGCCGCCAGGCGCGAAGTCGCAGAAATCCGCGATTATGCGTTCAAAAACGGATTCGACGGCGAAGAGCTGCAGCCTTGGGACTTCAGCTACTGGTCAGAAAAGTACCGCGACGCCCTCTACAGCATCAGCGACGAGCAGCTCAAGCCGTACTTCCAGCTTGAGAACTGCATCGATGCCGTGTTCGACCTCGCGCACAGGCTCTATGGCGTGAACTTCACCGAGCGCAAGGACATCCCTGGATATCACAAGGACGTCAAGGTCTATGACGTCTGCGACGAGAACGGAGAGCACCTCGCACTCTTCTATGCCGACTTCTTCCCACGCGAAAGCAAGCGCGGCGGCGCATGGATGACCGAATTCCGCGGCCAGAGCATCATCGACGGCGTGGAGAACCGTCCGTTCATCAGCATCGTGACCAACTTCACCAAGCCGACGCCGACCACCCCGTCACTGCTCACACACGACGAGCTGACCACATTCCTCCACGAGTTCGGCCACTCCCTGCACGGAATGCTGGCACAGGGCCGCTACGAGTCGCTCTGCGGCACCAACGTGTCCCGCGACTTCGTCGAGCTTCCTTCACAGATCATGGAAAACTGGGCCTACGAGCCTGAATACCTCGACACCTTCGCCAAGGACTACAAGACAGGCGAGACCATCCCTGCCGAACTCATCGACAAGATCGTCGCCGCCAAGAATTATCTCGCCGCCTACTCACAGGTGCGCCAGCTCCAGTTCGGCATCATCGACATGGCATGGCATACGCTCACAGCCCTTCCAGAGGAAGGCACAATCGCTTTCGAGAAGCAGGCGCTCGCCGCTTCCAACGTGATGCCGTCCATCCCTGAATGCTGCATCTCCAGCTCGTTCGGACACATCTTCTCCGGCGGTTATTCCGCAGGATACTACTCATACAAGTGGGCGGAAGTGCTCGAGGCGGATGCATTCAGCCTCTTCAAGGAGAAGGGAATCTTCAACCGAGAGGTCTCAGACTCATTCCGCGAGAACATCCTCTCCAAGGGCAGCAGCGACGACGAGGCCGTGCTCTACCGCAACTTCCGCGGTCACGATCCGGAGCCTGAAGCCCTGCTCGAGAAGCTCGGAATCATTTCCGGCAAGTAATTTGCATATGACACAATCCAACAACTGAAAAACTACCTGATATGAAGAGATTTTTTGTTTTTTCGCTGATAATTTCGGCTTTGTGCTTCCTCACATCCTGTGAGGGGCCTATAGGTCCGGAGGGTCCGATGGGTCCGGAAGGCCCTCAGGGCGAAGGCATGAACTGGGAAGTCCTGAACATAGATGTACCATCCGGCTCCTGGAAAGAATATGACGGATACCTCTGCAGCACAGTATCAGTCAAGCAGCTCACGGAATTCATCTGCAACGAAGGCATGGTCCAGGCCTATATCGTATATGCTGACGGCTCCCAGACTATCCTCCCTGCCACACGTTACTGCTCGTACACCAACACCGATGCTGACGGCAACAAATACGAGGTGTATTACCAGAGGCTGATCGACTTCGAGTTCTCAGTCGGCAAGGTGGACCTGTACTACAACATCACAGACTTCTACTACGGCGACGACTGGCCGGACAACATGCAGCTCCGCCTCGTCCTCCAGTGGTAAACGCTTTTTCGAGATACAGAAGAGAGTGGTGATGGATTACATCGCCACTCTCTTTTATCATACACGGCTGAGAAAAGAATCAGATATTCAAGGATATCATTGTTTTTTCAGAAAAATGAATTACCTTTGCAGTCCTATCCGAAAGGAGGGGTTGAAATGATGGCGGGGTAGCTCAGCTGGCTAGAGCGTCGGATTCATAATCCGGAGGTCGTGGGATCATGCCCCACTCCCGCTACTTTTTTCTAAATACTTCATATATCGTGTCATCCAATAGCTCTGGGTGGCTTTTTTTGTCCCCGGATATCAACCGAGTTGTCGGATCACAGGATCACCAGTAAAACTATGTGTGCAAAACACGGTGTTTGAACATACCTAAAGTACTTGCCTGCCCTCCGCAAAATCATCTGCGAGGGCAGGTGCCACTACAGGCCTTAAAATGAGGTCTCCGCTCGCAGACTCCGGAAAATCGCCGGATCCGTACTTCCTCTTCATACTTCAGAACATCTATGCATAAACACATACTTTTGCACGTGAGCCGAGATGTCACGATGGGTGTTCCTCTGCACAATCGTCCGGCAGGGAGGCCGGCGGATCATAAAGCTTTCACGAAGTCGACGAAAACCGGATCGGCATAGGCTCTGCCGGCCTCGTGGCTGATGCCGGGGATCAGATAGAAGGACACCATCTTTTCCCAGCGCGGGAACCCATGGATATGCTCCTGAAGGTTCTCGAAACGCTCCCTGCGGCTCGCTCCCTGCTCCAGGGACGGCTGACATCTGTCTCCGACGCCATCGTCCAGTTCTCCGCAAGCGTAGAATACCCGGCGCGAACAAAGATTGGACATGATCTTTTTCAATGAGATACCGGCACAATAGCGCGGACGTCCTTCCAGACCGTAATGCCACGGTGAATCCGGATTGAAGAACAGATATGTAGCGCCGGACATCGAGGCATATTCCACCCTGACACCCCTGCGGACCTTGCCCCGGCCGACTGCGGCATAACGGGACACGAACTGGCCTCCGGCAGAAAAACCGACCAGCACGACCTTTTTCAGATTGGGATAAAGTTTCCTGTCCGCAAGCTTGGCGAACAACCTGTCGACCACATCGAAAGAGCTGAGTCTGAAGCCGTTGGCATCTCCCCCGCCCCGCCAGTCATCGGCCGCATCGCCTTTCTGCGCCGTAATGGCGGACCAACTGTCATTCCAGTGAGGACGGCCATCATCCGCCAAGTGCCTTTTCTCGAACGTCTGCAGACGGGGGAAGCGGGGGGCGATGACATATATCCCGCCAAGCGCCTTTTCCAGAGAACTCTGCGCCGAGACCGGGGCCAACCCGCCATCGAGGCCGTGGATCATCACGACGACGATCTCCCCTCCGTCCCCTTCCTCGATTGCTTTGGATGCATCATAATAGACCGGCCCGGCCAGACCGTCAAGTTCGAAGGCGGAAGACTGCGGATACGCTGCGACGCCCGTGCAAAGCAACAGCAGGGCAGCAAGGCTCTTTCCCAGCATCAACCGGCCCCGTCGAGTAAAATTTTTCATCATGTTCAAGATCAAGATTATCCTGCCGGCAAATATAGCTCAAAAAAGAGACAACTTCTATAGTGCATCTATCTGTTCGGGAGTAAGACCTGTGCACCGGCTGATAATCTGAATGTCGACACCGGCGGGCTTGGAGTTCTTTGCAACTTCAAGGCTGTTTTCTGCCTTGCCTTCAGCAATCCCTTCGGCTCGTCCTTCGGCTCGTCCTTCGGCTTTTCCCTCAGCTTTTCCCTCAGCTTTTCCCTCGGCGATGCCTGCCATCCGGGCGTCGTAAGTAGCTTCGGCAAGAGTTGCCTTATATTTGAATTCGTTTATCATAAAGTTCCGATACTTCTCTATCTTGTTCTTGGGATAGCCCCTTGTGTCAGATGCCTCGAAAAGCTGGTCGAAGAAATCGTCGCCGAAATCATCCGGAATCTCTTCGCAGTCCGGCATCCTGGTCATCGCCAGCACGAATTTCTCGAAAAACTCACGCTCCTCCGGACTTTTCCCTTTTGCCCTTTCGGCAAGTTTAGGAAATTCTATGAAGATTTGCAAAAGTTTGTCGTTCAGCACGGTGGTCCTTTCTTCTCCGAGGTCGCACAATGCCAGTTTGACCGGCGCAGAATCGGACCCGCCGAACACGTTCTCGCTTGTCATGGCGATGAATACCGTCTCCTGAACGCGGTAGTGGCCTTTCTTCGCGCTGAAATCCCTCAGGATGGCCGCAGAACAATATACGAGACTTCTGTCGAGGAAGCCGGAGGTGATCTCGTTCTGCATTTCGAGCAGGAATGTCGAGCTGTCAGCGCATTGGCA
>JAZQNI010000015.1:0-3868 GCA_045627265.1 Candidatus Cryptobacteroides sp. | reverse complement strand
TGTCGTCCTCCAAGGTGGTGGACAGTCATCTGCCGACGGAGATCTGCGGCGAAGACGGTAACATTCTTCTGGATGCCATCCATATCTGCCGCAAGTTGAGCCATGCGCCGCATCAGGCTCCGAGCTCCGGCCGGGGAAAGGCGGCCGGTCAGACCGTGGTCCGCGAAGGACTGGACCACGATGAGTATTACTATGAATTCCGCGAATTCATCGATGTGGTCGAGTCCGGGCGCATCGAATCCGGGACCAACAGCCACGAGGTGTCACTCATCAACCGCCAGGTTATGGACGCCATCCTGGCACAATAGCGCGTCGATATGAAGAAATCATTGCTTTTCGCTTTGCTGGCGCTGGCAGTTTCCTGCGTACAGCTGCCTCAGTTCCGTACAGGAGACCTCGTGTTTGTCGCTATACCCGACGAAAGCTCGTCCGACGGGGAACTGACATATGTGCATGCGGCCATGCTGGATGTAGATCAGGCCGGCACCTGGATCGTCGACGCTACTTTCAAGCACGGCGTGGACAGGCATCCGCTCGATACTTTCATCGCTGATTTCCGCCGTCACGACGGCAGCTATCCTCTCTTCGAAGTGGTCCGTCTGGTCGATGATGCAGATGCTGCGTCGTTTGTCGAGAATGCCAAGCGCTTCATCGGAGAGCCGTACGACATCGAGTTCGATCCGGACAACGGACGGCATTATTGTACGGAGCTTATCTATGATTCATACGTCAGGGGCGCTGAACATGTCTTTGATGCAGAGCCTATGATATTCAAGAACGGAGACGGTGTCTATCCTTCATACTGGCCCCGCATCTTCGGCAGGATCGGCGCTGAGATCCCGGAAGGGAAAATCGGCACGACACCGCGCCAGATGCGTTTTTCCGATGCTGTGACCTATGTTGGAAATATCCAAAATTGATTATATTTGCTCAACTAAAGTTCAATGATATGAAAACAAGTGGCAAAATCGCGACAACTGCATCCATATTGCTCGTGGTCGCACTGGCTGTGTTCATCTATTTCCGTTTCGTATTCGTGTTCGGCGAGGGTGTCAAGGCCGGTGAGTTGAACCACGTCGTGTACAAGGGTTATGTCTGGAAGACCTACGAAGGAAGGCTGATCCAGTCCGGTTTCAAGGGCGCGAAGGGTGGCGGCTCCATCCAGTCCAACGAGTTCAACTTCTCCGTGGTTAACAAGGAAGTTGCAGATTCTTTGATGAGATGCAGCGGCAAGAATGTCGAGCTTCATTACAAGGAGTATCTCGGAGCACTGCCATGGAGAGGCGTCCAGAAATACATCGTGGATGAGATCCTTTCAGTGTCCAAGGCCGATGACACGACCGTCATACCGATAGTTTCTGAATAATATGAAAAGATTTATATGCATGTTCTGCGTGCTTTGCCCTTTTGTGGCGGGTGCGCAGGATTTGTCGGTTTTATACACAAGGCCGGCATCTCCGGAAGGCAGGATGCTCTCCATCGAGGAAATAACATCAGGAAAGGGAGTGCGCCCGTCCATGCGCCGTTATGACTGGCAGGACGAGAATACTTATTTCTACAATGACTACCGCTCCTGCCACTCGTTCAATGTGGCTGACGGCGTCGAGACCGTGACTGATTTCAAAGAGTCTGTTCTCCCTGACGACGCGGATAACAGGACACCGGCCGGCGGCATGGTCGCATACACTTCCGGCTCTGGACTGTATGTGTGCTCCAAAGACGGCCAGAATACGCTTTTCAGCGTTGAGGGTGGTGCAGACATCGTCTACGGGCAGTCGGTAAGCCGCAACGAGTTCGGCATCGACGGCGGCATTTTCTGGAGCCCGGATGCATCCAGGCTGGCTTTCTTCCGCAAGGACGAAAGCCTGGTCACCGACTTCCCGCTGCTCGACATCAAGACGCGGACTGGAGAACTGATGAACATCAAGTATCCGATGAACGGAATGGCGTCCGAGCGCATCTGGCTGGGCGTCCACGATTTCGCTTCTGGCTCCACGACCTACATCGTGCCGGACGATTTCGGCGAGGACCGCTATCTGACAAACATCAGCTGGGATCCGTCGTCATCGCACATATTCATCCAGGTGCTCGACCGCTCGCAGCACCATATGCGCCTGAACATGTATTCGGCCGCTGACGGCTCCTTCGTGAAGACCGTCCTGACGGAGGACAACGAGGCCTGGGTCGAGCCGTATGCACCGCTGCATTTCATCGATGAATCCAGCTTCATCTACAGCACGGACAACAGGGACGGGTACAAGAGCCTGTATCTCTGCGACCTCGACGGCAATGTGCGCCGTATCACCGGCTGCGACGCCGACGTGGAGTTCGCAGCTTTCGGCGGTGGATATCTGTACTATACTTCGGCCGAAGTTTCTCCGGTCGAGAATCATCTCTTCCGCGTCAAGCTGACTCCGGCCAGGAAGGGCGGCATCATGAGGATGCGGATAGGGGAGCCGGAGCGTCTGACGCCCGCACGCGGCTGGCACAATGTGGCGGTTTCGCCGGACTGCAGCCATTTCGTGGACTCATACAGCGCGTTCGACGTGCCGTTCGTGGCCGAACTCCGCCTTTGCGACGGTCGCCTTGTGCGCAGGGAGTTTGCCTCTGAAGAGAAACTGGATGCATTCGCGACAGGCGAAGTCCGTCTCGGGACGGTGAAGAGCGCCGACGGACGGTTCGACAACTATTATCGTCTCTTCCTGCCTCTCGGCTTCGATCCGCAGAAGCAATATCCGCTTATCGTGTATGTGTACGGCGGTCCGCATTCGCAGATGGTGCAGGACAGCTGGCTCGCAAGCGTGCGCCTGCTCGAACTGTACTGGGCTCAGAGGGGCTATGTCGTCTATGTCCAGGACAACCGTGGCACATCCAACCGTGGCACCGAGTTCGAGAAGGCGATCAACCGCAACTGCGGCCAAGCGGAGATGGCGGACCAGATGGCAGGCATCGGCAAGTTGCTGGAGCAGCCTTGGATCGACAAGGAAAGGGTCGGCGTGCATGGCTGGAGCTACGGCGGATTCATGACCATCTCCCTGATGACCAATTATCCGGAGGTGTTCAAGGTCGGTGTCGCTGGCGGTCCTGTGATCGACTGGAAATGGTACGAGATAATGTACGGCGAGCGCTATATGGACACTATGGAGACCAATCCCGAGGGCTTCGAGCGCACCAGCTTGATGAACAGGACTTCTGACCTGAAGGGTAAGCTGCTCATCTGCCAAGGCGCCATTGACAATACGGTCGTCTGGGAGCACAGCCTCAGCTTCGTGCAGAAATGTATCGAGGAGGGCGTGCAGCTGGATTATTTCCCATATCCTTGCACCGAACACAATGTCGCGCTCAAGTGGCGCGCTCACCTGAACCAGAAGATCGTCAACTATTTTGAAGACTATTTGTAAAAGCTTATGAAACAGTATATCGAAGCAAATAAAGAGAGATTTTTCGAGGAACTTTTTTCGCTCCTGAGGATTCCTTCCGTCAGTGCCAAGAAAGAGCACAAGGGCGACATGGAGAAATGCGCTGCGAGGCTTGTGGAGCTTCTGTTCGAGGCCGGGGCCGACAAGGCCGAGGTGTGCCCGAGCGCAGGCAACCCAGTCGTCTATGGCGAGAAGATCGTCGATCCGGAGTGGAAGACAGTCCTGATCTACGGCCATTATGACGTGCAGCCGGCCGAACCTCTGGAGAAATGGCATTCCGATCCGTTCGAGCCTGAGATCCACGACGACGCCATCTGGTGCCGCGGCGCCAACGATGACAAGGGACAGCTCTTCATGCATGTCAAGGCGTTCGAGTATATGGTGCGCTGCGGCAAGCTCCATCACAACGTCAAGTTTATGTTCGAAGGGGAGGAGGAGATCGGCAGCCC
>JAZQNI010000014.1:0-6328 GCA_045627265.1 Candidatus Cryptobacteroides sp. | reverse complement strand
GACAACCCCACATAATTATGAATCTTTACAAACTATCTGCTGTTTCCATTATCTGTGCAGCGATCATCGCCGCCAGTTCCTGTGGATCCAAGGAAGAACCCCTTCCGAAACCGACTCCCGACCCTGAACCCCAGGATACCACGCATGTGGATCCCGTTGATTCGACATATTTCGGAATCAAGACCTATGCTGATCTCTGTGCCTTTGCTGATTCAGTGAACAATGCGAAGAGCATCGAGCGTTTCTGCAACGAGGACGGCGAGGTCATTCTGCTGGGTGACATCAATATGGCGGAAGATCCCGGGACTGCCTGGACTCCTATCGGACTCCCTACATCCGTTGCCGATGAGAACAACGACTGTTCATACAATGGCAACGCCTTCAAGGGCAAGTTCAACGGCCAGAACCATGCCATCCTCAACTTCAAGGCCGAAGTGACCATACCCGACAAGATGGTATGGGGACTGTTCGGAATGCTGGATGGTGCAACGGTGAAGAATCTTGTCCTGGGCGCAGCACAGGGCGATGAGAGCCTCATTACCGTGAAGGCTATGGGCACCGCTGACTTCGGCATTCTTGCCGGTGCCGCCAAGGGGGAGACCAGCATCATGGACTGTACCAACTACATTCCCATCAAGATACTCGGAACTGAATCCAACTCCAGGATGGCCAACGGCTGCTTCGTGGGCTACCTGGCGAGTTCCACAAGGGACGCCGTTCTCTATAATCTGAAGAACTACGGAAACATCGAGATGGCGGCCGGAAAGAATACCGCGAACGGAGCGACCGGCGTTATGGCCGGCGGAATAGCCGGTTTCTGCACCAGCTCCGGTGCAGGCACGAACACAATCGAGAACTGCGAGAACTTTGGCAACCTGAGCGGTTCATGCGGACGTTCATCCGGTATCGCCGCCTCCATGAACAAGAAAACCCTGATGCGCTACTGCATCAACCGCGGCAACAACGTCAATGATTTCGTAAACGGCCGTGTGGGCAACCTCACCTGCATCATGGGCACGGGCTGTTCCATGGACGACTGCACCAACTACGGTGACTGCATCACTTCCGACCCCAACACGACGACGGCCGGCATGATCGCATTGCTCAACGGAAGCGACGTCGTCGTGACCGGAGGAGGAAACTATGGTAAGATAATCGGTGCGGATGAAAAGTACCACGGTCTTGTCTGTGCCAATTTCAGCACCTTCTCGGCAGTGAAGAAGCTGTTTGTCGGCGGAAGCTGCGGAACATATTCCAAGGACGGCAAACATGTGATGCATGAGCTGAACAAGGACAACTGGGTAGAACATCTCGGCTACTATACCGATGTCGCGTTCGCAAAGATATCCGACCTGAATTCGGAATGGGGCGAAGGCGGCGGCAACGGCGGTCTCCCCACCCTGAAGGATGCACCCCTGAGAATCCTCTTCATCGGCAACAGCTTTACGATGGATGCCGTTGACCACTTCCCGGGAATATGCCAGGCCGCAGGCGTGGACATGACCATGGCCCTTATGTACTACGGCGGCCGTCTGCTGCCCGATTACTACAAGGACAGGTCCGTCTCAAACAACTATCTCTATTACGCCAACCCCGGCGACACCAAACTTACGGAATGGGGCATCAAGGCCTCTATCGAAGATGTTGCGAAGAGCGGCCGCTGGGATGTCGTGACCATCATGGAGGACACCGGCAGCCACCTGTCGTGGATCTGGAATGACACGGAGAAGGACTATATCAACAATATGCTGGAGTTCGTCAACCAGACCCAGCAGACAAAGCCCAGGTCCTACTATTTCGTAACCCAGGTCTACAAGGACTTCAACCGTATCAGCAGCAACTCCAAGTCCTACATCACATTCAACAACCAGGCTGAGATGTTCGATGTGATCATAGCCCAGGCGAAGAAGGTCCTCAACGAGACCAATGTGGACGACCTCATCTCAACCTGCACGGGGCTTGAGAACCTGAAGACCAGCAAATACAACACCGTGGACGACCTGACCCGTGACGGTTACCACATGGATTACGGTCTTGCCCGCTACGGCGCGTCCTGTCTCGTATTCGACAAGATCATAAAATACTATTACCCGGATAAGTCACTCGACGGCAATACCTACCGCTATTCAAAGACCGGAGACGGATGTACTCCCGTTACCGACGAGAACGCACCTGTCGCACAGAAGGCGGCTCAGTTCGCTGCCGACAAGCCTTTCGAGATCACTGACATGTCCGAGCCCGACGATGATCCCTCGCATGTCGTCACCCTCAGCGGCCAGGGAACGGCGGATAGCCCCTACCTGATCACCTCAGGAGATGACATGAAGCAGGTCGGATGGGCTTTGGAGGTCGGACAGACCAGGTATTTCGAGATGACCCGGGACATCGACATGTCATCCATTACGGACTGGGAGCCGGTCAACACGGCCGTAAAGGCCAAGACCATCGTCTTCGATGGCAAGAACCATAAGATCTCCGGCTTCAAGTGTACGAACAAGACCTACGCCAGCATCTTCGGTCTTGTTACGGGCAGCGTGAAGAACATCGTCATCGAAAAGCCCGTGGTCTCCAACAGCTCGCTGATGGGCGTAGTGGCAGCATGGTTGGGTGAGAACGGGGGATCGCTTCCCGCAGAGGTTTCCAATGTACACATTACCGATGCTACTCTCAAGATGACATCCAGCTCCGTATATCCCGTCGGTATGATAGCTGCCAACTGCGGCGGCGCCACTGTCTCCGACTGCTCGGCATCCGGAACGATCAGCCTGCCTTCGCTCGATAATACGAACTGGGCATACGTGGGAGGCCTTGTCGGGCGTGTTTACGCTACCGGCAGCAAAGTCGTCCGCTGTAGCTTCTCGGGAGATATTTCCACGACCAGGTGCACCGGCTTCGGTGGTGTCGTGGGCGGTATGGGCTCAGGCATCGCCGTTGAAATATCCGATTGTTTCTCCCAGGGCTCGATCACCGGAGGCTCATACGCCGGCGGCATAGTCGGTGAGCTGGGCAAGGGCTCGGTAGTGAAGAACTGCTTCAGCACAATGTCCCTTTCCGGCATCTACAACCTTGGCGGAATCGTGGCGCGCGCTTCCAACGGCGTCAATCCCAACAGCAGCGGCACATTCAACACGGACATCTCCATCAGCGTGACGAACTGTATCGCCTGGTCTCCCTCGATCCAGAGTACCAACAGTTCCAGCGAGTCGGCCAGCAGCCATTACAGTTCGGGAGCCGTCGTCGGATTCACCACATATCTGAATACCCTGAACAACTGCTACCGCCGCGCCGACATGGACTTCAAGACATACAAGGACGAGTACAACAATCTCGTTGATACGCCGGACTGCGGTCCCTCCGCACCTCTTCAGAAGCCCGGCAGCCTGACCTACCTGTGTCCCTACAACGGCAAGGCCGCTCCTTCCGGTTCTACTGTCAGTTCTCTCGCCAACTCCCTTGGGTGGAGCACTTCGGTGTGGAACCTTGACAATGACCTGCCTTCACTGAAATAACTCATGAAACTATAAACTACTAAATACCATCAAGAACATGAAAAAGTATGCACTTCTTTTCCTGTCGCTCGCACTTGTAATCTCGTGCGACAAGAAGTCAACGGACCCCGTTGCTCCCCCGGTAGATACCACCGTTCCCGTGGAGACGACACTGTCGGCTTACAAAACTGACGGAGGAATCTGGTCTGAGACCGATGAAATCATCGTTCATTCAGCCAAAGGCTCTACGGCGAAATTCACCGTTGCCTCGACAAACGGCCTGTCAGCAGCTTCCGATACGGCCAAGTTCGTCGGAATGACGACTCCCGAGGGCCCCTGGTACGCTGCATCACCCGCTTCTGCGGAATGCAAGTCGGATACTGCGATTGAGTTCGCCATCCCCGATACGCAGGAGATTGCTGCCGGTGCGAAGCCCGCGAACTTTTATGTGGCTGCTTGGGCTGAAGGCACCAAAGTTGCTTTCTCGCCTGTTCTCGCTACAGTATCGCTGAACCTTCTCGGCGCCGGCGATGTCAAGAGCCTGACCATCCAGGATATGGCCGAGAAGCCCCTTCTTTTCGGCAAGGCCGTGGTTGAGATAAAAGATTGGAAGATAGATCAGATTTCTTTCTCTTCGGAAGCCGAAGAAGGCACGGCTGCTCTCAAAGTTGAGCTCTCAGAGGCTGTCAAACTTGATGCTGCGAACGCACAGAAGGTAAGCATTGCCGTTCCCGCTGATTCATTCAAGGACGGTATCATCGTTTCCGCCTATGCTGCAGACAAGAGCCTCGTGAAGACTCTCATTCTCCCCGGCAACTATGCCGCATCCCTTGCAGCACCCGTTGAAATCAATGTCGATTTCGCATCAAGCCCCTACAGTGGCGGACTCGGTACCCAGGAGAGTCCTTTCTTCATCACTTCAGCCGCCGATCTCCTCAAGATGGCCGAGCTCAGCAATGACAAGGACAACAAGGTCGCCAACGAAAAATATGTGAAGGGCTACTACAAGATGTTGAACGACATCGATATGAAGGGTGTTGAATTCACCAACATCAGCTTTGACTACAGCGACGACGACTACTCATTCTCGGGAGAATTCGACGGTTGCGAGCATACGATCTCCAACATCGAACCCAAACCCGTGAACAACGGTCCTGTCGGTCTGTTCGGTTATATCTGCGGTGGAACGGTGAAGAACCTTACGATTTCCGGTGCTACCGTTGCCGGTAAGGACAAGGTCGGTGCCATCGCCGGTTCCGGCTGGAATGGCGCAAAGGTCATCAACTGCCACGTCGTGAATTCCACGATATCCGGCCCGGACGGAATGTCCGGCGGTATCGTAGGCTATCTTGTTGGCTCTACCGCCGAAGACTGCTCCGTTGAATCATCTGTCATAACATGTAACGATGGCAATAACGCCGGAGGATTGATAGGATACATCAAGAATGAAGCTTCAGTCAGGAACTGCCGCGTAGTGAAATGCGACGTTTCCTGCCAGATGAACATGGGTGGTGTAGTCGGCACCGCCGAAGGCAGTATGGTGGAGGAATGCTCCTGCACGGGTAATACGGTTGTCGCCTCGTTGGGGAAGGATTCGGCCGGAGGAATCGTCGGCTATCTTACCAACTCCACAGCGAAAGGCTGTGAGGCGGAGGACGTTGTTGTGAAGATCACCGGTGATTCTTCCGCCGGAGGTATTGCCGGATATGTCAGTGGAGGAAAGAGTGCCGTCGAGGGCTGTACAGTCACCGGTTGCGACATTTCATGTAAGATGTATTGCGGTGGCATAGTGGGCAGCTCCAAAGCGGGTATATACAGGGATTGTGTGGTTAAAGGCGCGACTGTGATACTTTCATCGGAGGATTCTGCCGGTGGAATCGCCGGAGGTGGAAACAAGATTGATGTTTCCTTCGACGGCTGCTTTGTTGAAAGTGGAACAAAGATTAAAGGTTCATTCTATGTTGGAGGCGTGATCGGTTTCATAAAGCCGGATGCCGGTTGTATTGCTGTCATAAAGAACTGCGGCCTTGAGGATTCATACGTTCTCTCCGTAACGGATGATGGTGGTGGCGAAGGTGACGCCTGCAACGGAGGGATGCTGGGCTGGCTCAACAACACGGAAAGCGGCTCCGGCTTGAAGATCCTGAATTGTTACTGCTATCCGGCAGAGAGTGGTTTCGCAATAGACAACGCCTCCAGGAAGCCGGGAGTTGCCGGTATCGCCGGATATCTGCGCCAAAGTGGTGCATGTGGCAATATCGAGCTTGCCGGAAACTGCACCGATGTCGCAAGAACCGACATGGTCTTCGGCGGTGCTGTCTTCAAACAGGGACAGGACCTTGTAAGTGACGATCATGTGGCTGCCATTTATGGCTATGCCGGTGACTACAGCACAGTATCCTTCAAGAACAATTACTGGGTCGGGGACACTGGAATGAACCTTATCGGCATGGAGCGCTCTGAAGCTGTTTATGCCGACAACGAATCCTTCACTACGGCTGTCTTCGAAGACGGTACGACTGTCCTGGCAAAACTCAACGCATTCGCTTCCTCTTATCAGGGCGAATCGCTCAGCCCCTGGACAATCAGCAATAAGAGGCCTGTTATCGTCAGGTAAATACCACTCACATATGAGAGAGAGATGGGGGCGCACTGCCCCCATCTTTTTTGTGAATTAATTTCGATACAGACTACGCATTTTCTGTTCTTCGCGCGTTCATATAAGTATGAAGAACAGTTTGAGTGATTATTTTTATGACCGCCTCTCCACGAAAGAGGAGGAAAAGGTGCAGAAACGCATCTGTGCAGGAGAGGGGTCAGAAGAATTTGACTGCGACCTG
>JAZQNI010000013.1:0-16927 GCA_045627265.1 Candidatus Cryptobacteroides sp. | reverse complement strand
CATCATCTGGATCCAGAGATCCATTCAGAAAGATCTCCAGGAAAAATAACGGCAACACTTATCGATTATGGAATATTTAAGCTTATTCGTAAAGTCAATCTTCGTTGACAATATGATTTTTGCATACTTCCTCGGTATGTGTTCATACCTGGCAGTATCCAAGAATGTGAAGACGGCCAACGGCCTCGGCATCGCGGTCATCTTCGTGCTTCTCATCACCCTTCCGGTGAACTATCTCCTCGACACCTATTTCCTCAAGCCGGGAGCCATGGCATGGATCAGCCCGAAGTTCGCTGAAGTGGACCTCAGCTTCCTCAGCTTCATCCTGTTCATCGCGGTCATCGCCGCAATCACGCAGGTGGTCGAAATGGTCGTGGAGAAATTCCTCCCGTCACTTTACTCATCGCTCGGAATCTATCTTCCGCTCATCGCCGTGAACTGCGCCATCCTCGGTGGTTCGCTCTTCATGCAGCAGAAAGATTTCGCGAATGTCGGTGAATCTGCAGTCTATGCGCTCGGCAGCGGTATCGGCTGGTATCTCGCAATCGTGGCTCTTGCAGCCATCCGCGAGAAACTCTCTTACGCCAATGTACCTGCAGGCCTCAAGGGAATAGGCATCACCTTCATCACCGTCGGTCTCATGGGTATCGCGTTCATGGCTTTCATGGGTATTTCACTTTAATTCAGGAGGACTAGATTATGAGCAATACAATTATTAGTGCAATGATCATAATGGTCGTCGTCATCCTTATTCTGGTGGCGATCCTCCTTGCGATCAAGATCTGGCTCACACCTTCAGGTACTGTCAAGATCGACATCAACAATGGAAAGAAGACCATCGACGTAACGCCGGGACAGTCTTTGATGAACACCCTCGCCGAGCAGAAGATATTCCTTCCGTCCGCTTGCGGCGGAAAGGCCAACTGCGGACAGTGCAAGGTCCAGGTTCTTGAAGGCGGAGGCACCATCCTCCCTACCGAGGTCGGTTTCTTCAACAAGAAGCAGATCAAGGAGAACTGGAGACTCGGTTGCCAGGTCAAGGTGAAGGACAACCTCAAGATCCAGGTTGCTGAATCCGCTCTTTCTGTCAAGAAACTCGAGTGCGAGGTCATCTCCAACGACAACGTGGCTACATTCATCAAGGAATTCACAGTCAAGCTTCCTGAAGGCGAGAATCTCGAATTCAAGAGCGGTGAATACATCCAGATCGACATCCCTGCATACGAACTTGATTTCAAGGATATCGACGTGGCCCCTGAGTACAGGGCCGACTGGGAGAAGTACGGTTTCTTCAACCTCCATTCTTCCAACCCTACAGCTACAATCAGAGCTTACTCGATGGCCTCTTACCCTGGTGAGAAGGGCATAATCAAGCTCAACGTGCGTATCGCAACACCTCCTTTCGACAGATCAGTTCCTAGGGAACTCGGTCCTAAGCTCCTGCCGGTCAACCCTGGTATCGCTTCTTCATACGTATTCACAAGGAAGCCGGGTGACAAGGTCATGATCAGCGGTCCTTACGGAGAATTCCTTCTTCCAAAGAACGATCCGGACGACATCGAATACATCTTCGTCGGCGGTGGTGCAGGTATGGCACCTCTCCGCAGCCACATCATGCAGCTGTTCAAGACACTCAAGACCGGTCGCAAGGTTCATTTCTTCTATGGAGCACGCGCTCTTGTCGAAGCTTTCTATCTTGAGGACTTCGCTGAGATCGAGAGAGAATTCCCTAACTTCAAGTTCCATCTCGCACTCGACCGTCCGGATCCTGCAGCAGATGCAGCTGGTGTACCTTACACAGCAGGCTTCGTTCACAATGTGATGTACGAGACATACCTCAAGGAGCATGATGCACCTGAGGACATCAAGTACTTCATGTGCGGTCCTCCTATGATGGTTTCATCTGTCGTCAACCTTCTCGACAGCCTCGGAGTCGATCCTGAAAACATCCTTTACGACAACTTCGGCGCATAAGCGTCCAGACGTAAATAAAATCCAGAGAGGATGGCCTTTGATAGTCGGCAAGACTTCAAGGCCATCCTCTTTTTATGTCCAGGCAGTCGCCTGCATCATCTGACAACCGCATGGGTGCTATATTGTCCGGGAGAATGCAGGTCAGCCCAGGAAAAGATATGACAGGACAGAGAAAAGCGTAAGGCTCAAGCCTACGAGCGATTCGTATGGTATCAGCTTCAGCCGCTGGCTGACATCCATCCCCATCGATCCGCCCGTGGCATGGAAGAACGAGCCATGCGGAAGATGGTCAAGCACAGTGGCACCCGCATTCGTCATCGCCGCTGCCCAGACTGCGCTTACTCCGGCGGCAAGTATGGTCTGCGCGAAAGAAGCTGAGGCGATTGTCGCGCCCGCGGTGGTGGAAGCGGAAGCGGCGCACATCAACGTGCCTGAAAGCGGAGCCAGGATCACCGCGCCGTTGCTCCATCCGGCAAGAGCGCCGATTATGACATCCTTGATGGCCGACGCCTTGATGATGCCGGCGAGAGTTCCAGTACCAACCAGGAGCACGGCAATCCCGGACATCTTTCCAAGGCCGTATGACAAGCTTTCTCCTGTACGTTTCCAGCACCCGGTGGCAAACAGTCCGATGACTCCTCCCACAGGCAGAGCCACCATCGGATCCACGACAAAGCCGCACAACGGCCGCAATGCAAGAAGAACTATGGCGACAAGAGGACCTACGATGCTCGCGAAGAAGGATGGAAGATCATCCAGGTCGACGCTGTCCTCCCCACCTTCCATCCTGTCCTTCGACGGAACGAGCGGAACGATAAGGAAAACCGTGACCAGCAGCCCAAGCAGGGCGGGGATCACTCCGGCTCCCATGACAGAAACCAATGGCGCGCCGAAGTTGTCCGACGCGACTATGGTATTGGGGTTCGGAGAAATGATGTTCCCGCATTTTCCGCCACCGATCATGGCCAGAAGCAACTTGGTGCGGCTCAGGTGCAGACGACGCCCGACCATTATCGCAATCGGAGCAATGGTGATCACTGCGACATCGATGAAAACACCCATGGCTGTCAGTAGCAGAGCGGACAGCGCCAAAGCCATATAAACCCGCTTCTCGCCGAGAGTCTCGACGATCTTGAACGAAATACGGGCCGCGGCACCAGTCTTGACAAGCATGCCCGTCAAGACTCCGGCAGCGATGATCCTGACGATGGCCGGAGCAATGTCCTTGACACCTCCGATCATCTCCTTCACTGTCAGTTCAAGTCCCCATCCGGAGAGCAAGCCACCGATGAGAGCACCAAGAAGAAGCGAATAAACAGGAGATAATTTCTTGATTATCAAAAATATGGCAACAAGAAGGCCTATAGTTGCCGCAATTGCGCTGTTCATAAAGCAATAAGATATTCTTTTATTCTATCCTTGATATTCCGTCTTGCAGTGCCAGGATCGAGCGCCTCTTCAAGAGGCATTCCGCCCGGGGTCGCGGCAAGACGGGCCGCAAAACCGAGAGCTTCGAGTTCCGGGCAGTCGCAAACAGCGCCGCTCAGCAGCAAGACCGGAATACCCTGTTTCTTTGCCCGGCAAAGGACCCCGTAAGGTGTTTTTCCCTTTGCTGTCTGGAAATCAGAGCAACCTTCTCCAGTTATGACCAGATCGGCGCCTCTGATGACATCATCAAATCCGATGGCGTCCAGCACCATGTCCACCCCTCGTTCCAGATCCGCGTCCAGGAAAGCCTTGAATGCCCCGCCGAGACCGCCGGCCGCCCCTGCGCCCTTCATCTGCCTGACATCCACGCCCGTACGCCTGAGGATCTCCATGGAATAATCGGAGAGTCTTGCCTCGAGCAGCTCCACATCCTCAGGGCTTGCGCCTTTCTGCGGTCCGAACACGCGGCTGGCACCTTCCGGGCCGATGAATGGGGTGTCGACGTCGCAAGCGACGGTGAACTTCTTCCCTTTCATGGCGTCAAGGAAGCCGTGGCGTTCGACCATGCCTCTGCCGCCGTCATTTGTGGCGCTGCCACCGAGACCGACCAGATACTCCGTGCAACCTTTCGAGGCCGCGTCCATGAGCAGATCGGCGACACCCTTCGTGCTTGTCACAAGAGGGTTCCGCTCCTCCCGCGTCAAAAGAGTCAGGCCGCAGGCGGCGGCGACCTCGACAATGGCAAGATGCCCCGCAATGCCGTATCTGGCCCGAACCGGACGACCAAGAGGATCGCTTACCTCCGTATCGACGAAACGTCCGCCGAGACTGTCGACCAATGCCTCCACAGTGCCTTCGCCTCCGTCCGCCACACTGACAGATGCGAGCTCCGCATCCGGAATCACCTCCTGGACCGCCTCCTTGACGGCAGAAGCCACCTGTGAAGAGCTCAGGCAGCCTTTATATGAGTCTGAAGCAATTACGATTTTCATCATCCCTGTCCTTGTCTGTCAGGAGTTTCCCCCTTGCCGGTAAAACCGCCGGTCCTTAGATTACGAACATATACATTGCCTCCGCTGACCACGTAAAGTTTCTTCCCGGCGAAGGCAAGACTCGTCACGGCTCCTGAAGGAAGCGAAAGGAAAACCCGCACGCGACCATTGTGGTCGCACACCTGGACACCCCTGTCAGTAGCGGCGTACATATATCCCAAGACGTCGAATACAAGCTGATGAGGCTTGTCGGAGAGGCAGTAATAATCTTGTTCATATAAATACTCCCCTTCCGGACTTATGACGTAACTCTTGACCCATTTCTCACCAGCTTCGGCTTTCACAGCCTGCCCGCCACCAGGATAAACCGCCTTCAAAGGATCATACCGGCGGGCCGTCCTGGCTGGATATCGTTTATGGCTCAAGAGCCCTTCCACACTTCTTTTGCTGACCAGAAGCGGTTCGTCCTCGTCGAACGGGACGAGCATCGCTTCACCGACATTCTCAATGCACATCTCCCAATCCGCTTCCGAAGGATCGAGTATCTTCCGGAGAGTCAGGTTGCCCGACACACCCTTTTTGACCGGCTCCGGCCAATCTTTCCACAACCACTCCATCACCTCGCAGAATATCGCGGCACCGTTTTCCCCGGAATGCCCGCCCTCATCCCAATGATGCGCAACTTCATATCCGGCATATTCGAGGGCTGAGTTCATCCTCAGGTTCTCTTCATACCAACTGCCGAAAAGAAGATTCCATGAATCCTTGTCATTGTCCTGGAGGAATATCCTCAGAGGCTTGGGCTCGGACTTGCGGACAAGCCACGGATACTCGTCTGCATCACGGAACGGCATGTATGTCCCTATGATGCTATATACCTTGCTGTACAGGTCAGGACGCCACCAGGCCGCGCTGAAGGCAGCGACGGCTCCGCTGCTCGCGCCCATTATCACCCTGTCCATAGCCTTTGACGATATCTTGACTTCCCTTCCATCCTCCGTCTTCTGCAGGCAGGCCCGTGCGATAACCTCTTTTTCCAGGAATTCAGCGAAACGCCCGTCCGCACGGTCAAACTCATTGCTGCGGTTGTACCTGACGGCCTTGCCGTCCGGTCCGTTGATATAACCAGGATTGACAAAGACTCCGATCGTCACCGGCATCGAACCTTGCTCCATCAACTTGTCCATGCCGCAGACAATATAGTCTGACAGGCCGTCCATGGCGACAAGAAGGCATGCAGGGGTCTTGCCGTCGTAGCGGTCCGGAACATAGACTTTGATAGTCCTATGGGTTCCCGGATAGAATTGAGAGTCCGTCATTTCAAACTGAAGAACCTCCCCTTCATAAGCGGAAAGGCTGGATGCCGCGGAGAGAAGGGCCGCGAACGAAAGGATGAATCTGGCCAGAAGGCTTCTGAGTGTCATATCAGAACGGTATTACGTTACGCGAATTTATAAAAAAGATATAATTGTCTCAAAATAAAAATAAAACGGCAGACCGCGCCGGCGATACATTAGGAATGTAAGCTTATGATGAATAGTTTTGCCTCCGAACCAAGCGGACGACAACTATGAAACAACGAAGGATCTTCTCACGCGGACACTCCGTCCGAGCATCTCTGCTCATTTTTACTCTTGCTACTTTCGCGATCCTTCTGCATGGCTGTTCCTTGCCTGGGCCGTCCGGCGGGGAGTCGGTGTCTGATGGCTCCCCGGTCGGCGGCTTCATCCCGATAGAACTGCACATAGACGACAACATCTCCGAAGAAAACATTGATGAGATAAGGACGAAATATCCTGGCTGGGAGTTGATAACGAGGTTGGATGCATTCGTGTTCGATGCTTCTGGAGGAATGGTCCTGGAGTCATACAACAGGCTTCACTATCATCACCAGGAGAGCCTCACACTGACATCCGGCACAGGCGAGAAGGTCATAGCCTTTGTTGCCAACCATGATTTCAAGGACTCCGAAATCGAGCGGATATATTGCATGGACGACTTGGAAAGCATGTTCTCGGAACTGACGGAAGAAGACGTCTCCTCCCCCGTCATGACCGGCAAGGCATCATACATGGTCGGGAACGGAGGAAGATGCGACCTGACCTTGTCTCCCATGATGTCTGTCATCGAAATAAGATCGCTGCGATGCAGGATGAGTGACGTGGACATGGCGGCGTTGGAAGACGTCAAAGTCTATCTGACAGGAGTGAACAACAGGTGCGGATTGTTTGAGACCCGGGGATTCAACCCGACGGACATACTGAACGGCAACGGAATCTCAGAATCGGATTTGCGCAGGTTCAAGAATCAGCCCTGCCTTTATTCATACAGGAAAAACGGAAAAAAACTGAGCGACGGGAGTGTCGAGTACGGCCCGGTGTCCCTGTACTGCTACCCAAGCGATGCAGCTGTCGAATCGATGGGATCTCCGTTCACACGGCTCGTCATCGAAGGAAAATCCGCAGGCCGGAACTGCCATTACGAATTCGCCATAAACAGGGGCGAGGACTGTGGTGGAGAAGACAGCGCCGGCATTTCAAGAAACTGCAGATATGTATATGAAATAATGCTGACAAGGCCGTCGCAATAAGACGGAATCGATTCCGAAATAGAGACTTTTTTACTATTTTTGTCATCTTCCCTCCCGCAGGAAAACCACTCCTCGGGGAGCAGATGCAGGACTGTGCAGGAATCAGACATCATAATCAAAGGCGCGAAAGTCAACAACCTCAAGGACATCACTGTGAGGATACCCCGCGGCAAGTTCGTGGTTGTGACCGGAGTGTCCGGATCTGGCAAATCCTCCCTCGTGTTCGACACCCTTTTCGCCGAAGGACAGAGAAGGTTTGCCGAGAGTTTGTCTTCGTACGCGAGGCAGTTCCTGGGCAGGATGAGCAAACCTGACGTCGAGTCGATCGAGGGCATTCCGCCAGCTATCGCCATCGAGCAGAAAGTGAACATCCGCAACCCGAGGTCCACCGTGGCCACGACCACCGAGATATACGATTTCCTGCGGCTGATATTCGCAAGGATAGGAAGGACCTACTCCCCTGTCAGCGGCAAGGAAGTACGGAAGAGCACGGTCAATGACATTCTTGACTTCATGCTCGACGGACAGCCGCACACGGTCTATATCCTCTCCGATGTCGGTTGGAAAGACAGGGAGGACAAGGTGGAGCTGATGCTTGCATTGAAAGAGCAGGGATTCTCCAGATTCTACACGGACCGCGTGGTACGTATCGAGGAGATGATGCAGCTCGCGCAGGATGGCAACTATCCGGACGAGCTCTATCTGCTCATCGACCGTCTGAAGCTGGACGGAAGCGAGCCGGATGAGGAGCTCCGTGCCAGGCTTCTGGCGTCCTCTTCAGAAGCATTCGAAAAAGGCTCGGGCCATGCTGTGGTGCTCAGAGACGGCGAATACGGCCGGTTCTGTGACAAATTCGAATTGGACGGCATAAGCTTCAGGGAACCGGATGAATATCTCTTCAGCTTCAATTCGCCGCTCGGCGCATGTCCGACCTGCGGCGGACTCGGCAAGATCATCGGGATCAGCGAAGATCTCGTGATCCCGGACAAGACAAAGAGCATATATGACGAGGCGATCTCCTGCTGGAAGGGAGAGAAGATGGGATGGTTCAGAGAGCACCTGATCAGCGTCGCCGACTTGTACGACATCCCTATCTTCGAGCCGTGGTGCAAGCTTCCAGAGCCGGTCAAGGAATTGATCTGGAACGGAAAACAGGCCGCCACGGAGGAAGAAACCCTGATAGGAATCAACGAGTTCTTCAAATGGGTCGAAACCCAGAGATACAAGATACAGTTCCGGTTCATGCTGAACAGGTTCAGCGGCAAGACCGTCTGCCACGACTGCCACGGAAGCCGTCTCCGCAAGGAGGCCCTGTGGGTCAAGGTCGGCGGCAAGACCATACATGAGCTTCTGAGCATGAATGTCGACGAGATGCTCGATTTCTTCGAGAACCTGAGCCTCACGGACAACGAAGCGGCAATCGTCGAAGAACCGGTCAAGGAGATACTTTTCCGGCTCAGATGCATACGGAACGTCGGTCTGAGCTACCTGACCCTGTCGCGTGCGTGCAACACCCTGTCCGGAGGCGAAAGCCAGCGCATCAACCTTGTCACCGCACTCGGAAGTTCACTCGTCGGGTCGATGTACATCCTTCACGAGCCGAGCATCGGCCTCCATCCTCGCGACACAGAACGGCTTATCGCCGTACTCAGACAACTCAGGGACATAGGCAACACAGTCGTGGTCGTGGAGCACGACGAAGAGATAATCAAGGCGGCCGACGTACTCATCGACATGGGGCCTCTCGCCGGCACTGGCGGAGGAGAGATCATATTCCAGGGCTGCATCAGCGACAGCATCCCGCAGGAGAGCATCGCCAACTCGCTCACGCTCCAGTACATCTCCGGCCAGAGAAGCCGCATCCGCAGGGAAAAACGCAGCTGGGACTACAGCATCACCATAAACGGCGCAATGGAGCACAATCTCAAGGGAATCGATGTCGAAATCCCGCTCAAGGTGCTGACCGTAGTCACCGGAGTCAGCGGCAGCGGCAAATCCTCGCTCGTCGGCGACATACTCTACCCTGCCCTTTACAGACACCTCAACGATTCCGGCGACCTCCCGGGCATATTCAAGGGACTCGGCGGCCACATCGACAGGATAGACCGCATCGAATACGTCGACCAGAACCCGATAGGCAAGAGTTCACGTTCGAACGCAGTGACCTACCTCAAGGTCTACGACGACATCAGGAAGCTGCTTTCAGAGCAACAATACGCAAAGATGAACGGTTTCGGACCGTCATATTTCTCCTTCAACCAGGATGGCGGCCGATGTCCGGAATGCCAGGGAGACGGTTTTGTCAAGATCCCTATGCAGTTCATGGCCGACGTGACCATGATCTGCGAGTCCTGCAACGGCAAGAGGTTCAAGAACGACGTGCTCGAAGTCCGCTACAGGGACAAGAACGTCAATGACATACTCAACATGAGCGTCGATGAAGCCATCGCGTTCTTCAGCGAAGGCAAGGAGGAGCTGGCGCACTCGATCGCCAGGAAGCTCCAGCCGCTCAGCGAAATCGGCCTCGGATACATCAAGCTCGGACAGAGCAGCAGCACATTCAGCGGCGGCGAAAGCCAGCGGATCAAGCTTGCCTGGTTCCTGTCCCTGAGCGAGCAGAGCGGCAAGAACGCACACGAGCGCATAATGTTCATATTCGACGAGCCGACCACCGGCCTGCATTTCGCCGACGTGGAAAAACTCATCAAGGCGTTCGACGTGCTGCTGGCGAAAGGACACACATTGGTGGTCGTGGAACATAATCTGGATGTTATACGGTCGGCTGACTGGATCATCGACATGGGGCCGGTCGCAGGAGACCGTGGCGGAGAAGTCGTATTTGCGGGCACGCCGGAGGATATGATAGAAAAAAGCGGTACCTTCACCGCGCAATACCTCAGAGACCAACGCTAAGATGGGAAAGCTCTTCCAATACATTTTCAAGGATCTTGACGACGAGAAGTACCTCAAGCTGTACTGGCTGAAGAAATGGCACAGGCCTCTCAATCTCAAGTCACCCGTCACCCTCAACGAAAAGATCCAATGGCTCAAACTGTACTGGCACAAGCCGGAAATGACGGCATGGGTCGACAAATCCGAAGCCAAGAAACTGGCCGGAGCGCTCATCGGCGAGGAGTACATCATCCCGACCCTGGGCGTATGGGACAGATGGGAAGACATCGACTGGGACAGCCTCCCGCAGAGTTTCGTGCTCAAGGCGACCAACGGCAGCGGCAACAAAGGCATCATAATCTGCAAGGACAAATCAAGCCTGGACATCGCCTCGAAGGAGAAACGCTTCAAGAAGGCAATGCTGAGGAACGCCTATTACAAGTTCCGCGAATGGCCATACAAGGATATCAAGCCGCGGATAATAGCCGAGCCTCTGCTTACTGACGACACCCCGAACAACGTCAACGGACTTGCCGACTACAAGCTCATGTGTTTCGGAGGCCGGCCTCACGACATAATGGTCGCTCTTGGAAGGCAAAACACCGGAGCAAGGTTCTACTACTTCGACAAGGACTGGAATCTGCTCAAATACGACAAGTACTCCGTCGACCTGCCGGACGATTTCAAACTTCCTCTGCCGGGAAACAAGGAAATCGTGGACGAGATGTTCGGACTGGCAGAAAAGCTCAGCCAGGGATTCCCTATGTGCCGAGCCGATTTCTACTACGTCGGAGGGAAGATTTATTTCGGGGAGCTGACTTTCTACCCTTGTGCCGGTTTCGACAGGCAGATAACTTCAGAGGCGGACAAACTGTACGGAGACCTCACCATACTCCCGGAAAAGCTCATTTGAGCCCCAGACGGCCGCGTACCCAGTCCATCACCATCCTGCGGTCATCTTCGCCAGCCATATCAAGCGCATTGAAGCAGCAGAACAGGTAATCCCCCTGCTCCATCTTCTGCAGTTTGCGGGCGATATAGTCCTTCTTCGGCTTGGGGGTGATGTAGAAATCCTTGACTCCGGAGTGTATCAGTCTGCATTTCCCTTCCTTGCGATAGGTGAGATACAGCAATTCCTGAGAATTGAACTGCTCGATATTGCGGAAACGATGGCGTATGTTCTTCACCACAGCCTCAGGATGACTGCCGAAGAAATCCTCATAGAAACTCCTGAGCAACGGGCGTGGCGTATGGACCAGATAGATGAAACTGTCTCCGCCGCCCAGCAGGTCCTGGGCAGCGATCATGGAGCTCTTGAAGGTCACGACCTCCTTGGAGCGCTCCTTCGGCTTGAGCTTGCGCAGTATCCTCGCGAAACGGGTGTTGAACTTTCGGCCGTAACACACCACCTTGCCGTCAGGGGTAAAGAAATCCTCCGGAGTGACAGGGTTGATGAGCAGGAAATCGTCATTGAGCAGCAGGAAATGCTCGCTCAAACCCGGGATACGCCAGATAAGAGTCTCTATCGCGCGGGAATTGAACACAGGCAGATACTGCTCGTAGCCCCGGAATATCACCTTGTGGTCAACTACCTCCACCGGAATCATCCCTTCGGGGAAATACCGGCCCAGAGCCTCGTCCAGATGCGGATCCTGACCGTCGGTCACGATATATATGCGGTTGATGAACGGCGCGAACTTGTTGAGTGAATAGACGCACCAGAAAATTTCGCCAAGGTTGGCATATCTGCTCTTGCCGCCGATGCTGCTGCAATTCAGCTCATCCGAAGAAGCGTACTGAGCGCGCCTTGCGTTCAGTTCAGGGTCGTTGCCATCCACCCACGGGATGACGGCATCTATCTTGATCATAGCTCGAATCGTGATTTGGTCGGAAGTGCGGAGTCGAACGCTTCCAGGAGCGCCTTCCTGTAGTTGCAGTATTTCTCCTCGCTCATCTGCACATCGTTGATGCAGGCGAACTTACGGTCCGGATTGCGCAGGAATGCGCAGATCTCATCGATGGATGCGACCGCAAGGGAGAAATGCCTGTTGGACAGTTTGCCATCCTCGCTCATCCCGCAATAGTGCGCATAGGTCGAATAGAGGTACTGGTTGTAATTCGGCCGTTCGCGCAGAGGCGTCACGCTGTCGCATATCTCCTTCTCATGCGCAACGAAGAGCTTGTCGCACAAGCTCTTGAGCATAGGCGTGGAGACATGCTGGGGTCTGAGATACGCCATGGACGGCTTGAGACCCGCCGCCCTGCGCGCGAAATCGGAAGAATGCTTCACAAGATAGCGGAAATCATTGCCGAGCACCAGGAACTGCCGCTTCATGTGCAGCACCGGCCGGCCGCCGCGGAAGAAATCCTCCGGACTGCACGGCGCCACAGGGAAGAGGTCGTCGTTCATGTAGATGAACTCCTCCGAAAGGCCGGGGATGCGATGGATGAACATCTCGATCGCAGAAGCGTTGAACACCGGCAGCAATCCGGCAGGAATTATGTCCTGATGGAGCACGACATGCAGCTGCTCCCTGTCCACCCACCGAGGCACCTGGCTTTCGCGCGAGACGACCAGGAACACGTTCTCCACGAACGGCATGAAGCGCTCGATGCCGCGCATGAGATACGGCAGCGTCCCCCAGTCGCGGAAGCGCTTGGCGAGCACCGGCTTTCCGGCCGACCTCGCATAGTCCTGCTGCCACAACGGGTCCAGACCGTCAACGTATGTTATGACTACATCCATTCCGCATCGTTTGTGCAAATATACAAGAAATAGACGTAATTCGGGATGGTTCTCGGAATGAATGGCTATATTTGCATACATCGGTTAATTTTTCATCATGAAACGAGTACTTATCGCAGCTATGGCTGCATGTTTGGTTATGAGTTGCACCAGCAAACAAGAAAGCGGCTATGTCGGGCAGTCCGACATCCGCATCGAAGACGGAATAATGACAGCCGAGACCCTGCTCTCTTTCGGCCGTCTCAGCGATCCTCAACTGTCCCCTGACGGGCAGAAGATCCTCTATGGAGTCAGCTACACCTCCATAGGCGACACCCGCAGCTGCCGCAACCTCTTCCTCTGCAACACGGATGGAAGCGGCAAGGTCCAGCTTACACGATACGCCAAGAGCGTGAGCAACGCGCGCTGGAGCCTCGACGGCAAGAGCATCTGGTTCGTCCAGGACGGACAGGTCTGGAAGGCTCCGCTCAACGGCAACAAGCTCGGCAAGAAGGTGCAGGTCAGCGACGTGAAGGCCGGCATCAGCGAATTCAAGCTTTCACCGGACCAGTGCAACATGATCTACGTCAGCACGGTTCCCGGCTCGGTCAAGACACCGAAAGACGTCAATCCGGCCCTGGACAAGGCTCAAGCATACATCGCTGAAGACCTGATGTACCGTCATTGGGACCATTGGGTGACAGAGATCCCACATAGCTTCATCGCCCCGGTCAACGGAGACAAGATCACAGAAACCAACTCGTTCGACATCCTCGGCGAGGAAGGAGCCGCATTCGAGCTTCCTACCGAACCGTTCAGCGGCATCGAACAGCTCGACTGGGCGCCGGACAGCCGCCATCTCGCTTATTCATGCAGGAAGAAAGCCGGCAAACAATACGCATTCTCCACCGATACCGAGATCTACATCTACGACATACTCACAGGAGCGACGACAGCCATCACGATGGGCGGCGGATATGACACCGACCCTGTCTGGAGCCCTGACGGGAGCCACCTCGCCTGGATCAGCATGGCCCGCGACGGCTATGAGGCCGACCAGCAGAGGCTCATGGTAGCCGACGTCACCTTCGGGACCACGGACGAAGGACAGTCTTCGGAAGTCAACGTATGCAATGTGCGCGAACTGACCAAGGACTTCGACCACGATGCAGCCGGCATTTTCTGGCATGGGGAGTACATATATTTCAACGCACTCGTTTCAGAAGGCATCCAGGGCATATTCAAGGCTGACCTTGAAGGCAGGATCGAGCGCATCACCCCTGCAAGCTGGTGGTATGATTTCTTCTCTCCTTGGGCGATTGTCGAGAACGAGGGCAGGACGGAACTTCTTGCAAGCTACTATTGCCTCAACTTCCCTACCGAGCTCGTCAAGGTCACCCTCGGCGGCGACCAGCCGGCATTCGAGCAGATCACGGACGAGAACGGCCACATCCTCTCCCAGCTCGCTGAGATCAAGCAGGAGAGCCGCATCATCCCTACCGTCGATGGCAAGGAGATGCAGGCATGGGTGCTCTTCCCTCCTCAGTTCGACAGCAGCAAGAGCTATCCTGCCATAGAGATCTGTCTCGGAGGCCCTCAGGGTACCAACAGCCAGGACTGGAGCTACAGATGGTGCTACAGGCTGATGGCCTCCCAGGGCTATGTCGTGATCCTTCCTAACCGTCGAGGCACCACCGCATTCGGCCAGGAATGGAAGGAGCAGATCAGCGGAGACTATGACGGCCTCAACATGCAGGACTACCTCTGCGCTGCAAAGGCCATCAAGGCAGAACCATACGTCAGCAAGCTGGCGGCGGTCGGCGCTTCATACGGCGGCTATTCAGTCTATAATCTGGCCGGAATCCACGGCGACACCTACGACTGCTTCATCGCACATGCAGGAATATTCGACGAGAAAGACCTCTGGTTCACCACAGAAGAGATGTGGTTCGCCAACTGGGACAACGGCGGACTTACCGAATACGCATACGAGCCAGGGCAGATGGGACCTGGTGGCGACGGCATCACTTTCGGAGGAATGCAGCAGGCCGGTGCGCCATACAGCAACACCCCGAAGGCAAACTACCATTACTCTCATGCACCAAGCACGAAGATCACCAACTGGCACACGCCGATACTCTGCATCCACGGCGGAATGGACTTCCGCATCCCTTACACGCAGGGCATGGCAGCCTTCAACGCGGCACAGATGATGGGCGTTCCTTCCAAGCTCGTGATCTTCCCGGATGAGAACCATTGGATACTGCAACCGCAGAATTCCCTCCTCTGGCACGAGGTGTTCTATGACTGGCTGGAAAAGTGGATAAAATGACGCTACAATGCAACGAAACGCTTGTTTGAAGCATCTATATAGCGTTCACTTTGTATTATGATATTTTTTAAAAGCCGGGAGTCGTGAGATACCCGGCTTTTGCATTCCTATAACTTGCTGGCAGCCAGATTCCTGGCTATCTCCTCATCGGAGATGGAGTGGTTGACCAGGTCGCCGGCCAGATACTTGTCGTATGAAGCCATGTCGATCATTCCGTGTCCGGAAAGGTTGAACAAGATCACCTTGCTCTCCCCCGACTCCTTGCATTTGAGCGCCTCGGAGACTGCGACCGCAATGGCGTGGCCTGACTCTGGTGCAGGGACGATGCCCTCCGACTTGGCAAAGAGCACGGCCGCCTTGAATGAGTCGAGCTGGTCGACGTCGGCCGCTTCCATCATGCCGTCCTTCATGAGCTGCGAGACAACACCGCCGGCGCCATGGTAGCGCAGGCCGCCCGCATGGATGTTGGCAGGCTGGAAATTATGTCCGAGAGTGAACATCGGGATCAACGGCGTGTAGCCGGCCTCATCACCGAAATCGTAGGTGAATACGCCCTTGGTCATCTTAGGGCAGGAAGCAGGCTCTGCCGCGATGAAACGGGTATGCTTGCCTTCGAGGATGTTGTGGCGCATGAACGGGAAGGCGATGCCGCTGAAGTTGGATCCGCCGCCGAAGCAGGCAATGACCATATCAGGGTATTCGCCGGCCATCTCCATCTGCTTCTCAGCCTCGAGGCCGATGATGGTCTGATGGAGAGAGACGTGGCTCATTGTCGAGCCCAGGGTGTATTTGCACTTTTCCGGCGTGTTCCTGGCAAGCTCGACGGCCTCGGAAATCGCTGTGCCGAGCGAGCCCTGATGGTTCGGGTATTTCGTGAGAATGTTCTTTCCGGCCCTGGTGGACATGGACGGAGAAGGGGTCACCTGCGCTCCGAACACGTGCATCATGCTGCGGCGGTAAGGCTTCTGCTCATAGCTGACCTTGACCTGGTATACGGCCGCGTTCAGTCCGAACACATTCGCAGCATAGGAAAGAGCGGTCCCCCACTGGCCTGCGCCGGTCTCGGTCGTCACGTTCGTGACTCCTTCCTCCTTGCAGTAATATGCTTGAGGAAGGGCGGAATTGAGCTTGTGGGACCCAACCGGGCTTACGCTCTCATTCTTGAAATAGATGTGCGCAGGTGTGCCAAGAGCCTTTTCAAGGCCGTACGCGCGAACGAGAGGCGTCGAACGATAGTAAGTGTACATCTCACGCACTTTCTCCGGTATATCGATCCACCGGTCAGTCATGTTGAGCTCCTGCTTGCTGCACTCGACAGAGAAAAGCTTGGAGAGATCCTCAAGCGTCACAGGCTGACGCGTGACTGGGTCCAGCATAGGCATTGGTTTGTTGACCATGTCAGCCTGGATGTTGTACCATTGGGTCGGAATTTCATTTTCCGGGAGGAAGAATCGTTTCTGTTTCATATCATTTCACTTGTTTCATTCATAAAAAAAGCCATCCGGAACCCGGACAGCTACACTCGATATTGCGGGCTTCCAAGATGGAAGCACAGACACGCTCAATGACAAACTCTGCAGCCGACCGGGATATCTACCGGCGCCACCATCGAGTCTCGATATTTGTCAATCTGCTTGTCATACCGTTGGCAAATATAGCAGTTTTTATTTAAAACAAGCAAGCCTCGCGGCAAAAATGCACCATCGATTGTTTTATCGCAAAAAAACAAAAAAAAATTTGCAGTGAATCAAAAAATGCCTATCTTTGCATCCGCGTTCAAGGAAAAACGACACGCAAACTACCTGGTGCGGTAGTTCAGCTGGTTAGAATGCCGGCCTGTCACGCCGGAGGTCGAGGGTTCGAGCCCCTTCCGCACCGCAAGAGCTTCAGAGAATTCTGAAGCTCTTTTCGTTTATTCCGGCATCAGCGGGGCCAGGTCTCCGAGGAGAGCTTGATTTCGACAAGCTTGTAAGTGCTGACATCGATGCGGCCCT
>JAZQNI010000012.1:0-8784 GCA_045627265.1 Candidatus Cryptobacteroides sp. | reverse complement strand
AGGAATCCGAAGTCGGATTATCCTCGGGCCGGACTTGAGAATCCGCAGCTCCCGTCAGACCATATCATCCACGATGCATCTTTCATCAGGCTCAAGAACGTCTCGCTCGGATACACGTTCCAGCTTCCTGAAAAGTTAGCTCTCAAGGACATCACCATTTCGGTCAGCGGCGAGAATCTCTATCTCTGGAAGAACTACAACGGCTTCGATCCGGATGTCAGCAGCCAGGGCGAGTCATCGACTCTGCGCCGTATGGACCTTGGCGCATATCCAAAGCCAAGAACTGTCATTTTCACACTACAGGTAAGATATTGAGGACATGAAAACAAAAATTGAAAACATATTTGCATTCGTTCTTTGTCAGGTCCTTGTCCTTTCCTGTGACCTGACCGAGATGAAGCAGTCGTTCGTTAGCAGTGACGAATTCTATCAGACAAAGGAACAGTGCTATGCCGGCCTGAACAGCTGCTATTATCCGCTCAAGAGCATCTACACGTACACATACCTGATAGCCACCGAGTGCGCGACCGATCTCAGCTACATCAGTTCGAACACTCAGGATGCGCAGCTGGACATATCTCCGGCGAAACCGCTTTTCGGCAGCACCATGTGGACCCAGTGCTATACCGGTATCAGAAATGCGAACTCTGTCATCGACGGAATCCGCAGGTGCACAACGCTCAGTGAGCATGATTACTTCAATCTCCTCGGTGAGGGCCTGATCATGCGGGCCTTGTACTATTATCATCTTACATGCTTCTTCGGAGACGTGCCTTTCTATACTCACGACATCAACACCGTGGAGAAGCTCAAGGAGGTTGCCGAATATCCCCGTATGTCCGCCGTGGAGACACGCGATTCACTGATTCATGAGCTCCAGCGCGTCGTCCCGGAGATGGACCAGCTGCGCTCATGCGAAGTCGCGGACAACCGTTCCGGCGCCGCGGTGGGCTGGATGCTCATAGGAAAGATGGCTCTGTGGAACGAGGAATGGGATGTCGCCATAGACGCATGCAGGCATCTGGAATCGATATACGGCGAACTCAGCCAGTATCCTCTCGAAGACCTCATGTTCAGACGCAAGAACACTCCTGAAAGGATATTGGAGATCCAGCACAGCTATGTGGCTGGCGGTCTTGCCTACGTGTCGAACTGTGCGGCAATATGCGAGCCGACGCACAGCGGGACGGGATACCTCTATGACGGAGTGGAGATCGAGGAACTTGGAAACCAGTCGACAACATGGAACGCGCTCCGGCCGAACGTGTATTTCTCGATGGGACTTATGCCGCGTTCGTCGAAGGACCTCCGCAAGAACTTGAATCTGGCGTGGGAGTATAACGGAATGCAGTTCAAGGGCGTTTCGGTGCGTCCATGGCCGGGCCCGAAATTCTGGTGCCCGAACATGGCGCAGCTGAGCGACTCCAACAACTACCCGGTGTTCCGCTATGCCGATGCGCTGCTGATGCTTTCCGAAGCCTACTGCATGTCGGAACAGCCTGAACTGAGCATTAAATACCTGAATATGATCAAGAGACGCGCGGGAATCAAGGAGTACACCACATTCAAGACGACGGCGCGCCTGCTCGACGAGATAAAGAAGGAAAGGGCCCGCGAACTTTTCGGGGAGTTCCAGAGGAAGTACGACCTTGTACGCTGGGGCTGCTGGTATGATGACACCTACGCGTACACTGATTACCAGGTGCTCAAGAACAATATCCTCCCTTGCCACAGATACTATCCTATACCTGACGTCGAGGTTACATACTCGAACTATGCTCTAGACAACAAGGAGTACGAACAGTATTCCAAGAATCAGTAAGGCCCATGAAGAAGATACTCATAATATTGTCTCTGACTGTCATGGCGCTGAATGCCTGTGACAAGCCCTACGAGTTCACTCAAAGCGTGGCCGTGGCCCAGAATACGGTCGAATTGAAATATTCCAACGGCGTGACTCCTGTCATGATCTATTCCGACACTGACTGGGACGTCTCGCTTACCAGCCACGTCGACTGGGCGTCGATCGACCGCACGCACGGAAGAGGAATAGGGGAGGTGAAGTTCTCATATTCGGCGAACTACGGACTCCCGAGGAAGGTCGGCATCGTGATAACGACCGCCGAGAAATGCGATACTGTCATGATGGTCCAGAACGGCATACAGGAGAAGCCTCAGTTCCATTTCCTTTCCGCAAGCATCAAGGCGCCGAAGGAGGGAGGGACTGCCTTCATACCTTTTGCTTCCGATATGATCTACAATATCAGCGAGGTCGTCTCCCAGGTGGAATATTCCGGCACCGAGACTGACTGGATAGGCGAGATCTCCGTCGAGTGCGACAAGATAAGCTTCGAACTTGCCGACAACGGCACCGGCGCGGAGAGAAGGGCGGTGATTACCTTGAGGCACGAGGATGCAACCGGGTATGTACGCACGTCTTCCATCGAACTCGTACAGGACAAGTCGAAGGGATATATCATATTCAACGGCTCGGAGGCGCCATACTATTCGACCAGTGCCACCATCAAGCTTACGACCAACATGGCCGTATATCTCCCGCAGATGTGCCAGAGCGAGTACACCGTGGAATACAAGGGCGCTGACAGGGACTGGATTCAGGGAATCGAGCCAAACCTTGAGAAATCAGCGCTGGATGTGATTGTCACTGCAAATACATCGACCGAGGCGAGGGAAGCCACGGTCAAGTTCATTTACAACGGCATCAACTGCAACGTTCCGGTGAAGCAGGGACGCTTCGTGCGCACGATGACCATAAAGCAGATAAAGGAGCTTATCCCTGCGGAATCCGGGGACTACACTTTCGACGACATGGCAATGCTCGAGGCGGTGGTCGTCGGAGACAAGGAGTCCAGGAACATGGAGAGAAAGGATTCCGAGTACAGATACAACTACGTCCAGGAAGCCGACGGCTCGCACGGCCTGAGGCTCGAGTGCACCACTCCTGGCGACAATATCTTCTCACGCAACACGCGTGTCCAGCTGAACATCAAGGGCGCAAGGCTCGTGAAGGAGTCCAACCCGACAAGATACACGCTGGCCGGAATTTCCTCCGACATGCTTGTCGACCAGACGACTGGAGTATATCCGAGACAGAAGAGAAAATATGTGTCCGCGCTCACGGATGATGACATCTACACGCAGACAACCATAAAGGATGCCGAGATCATATTCAGGAAAGGCTCGTTCACCAATGTCATGGAACCGGAAGGGAACGCGTATTTCGACGCCTATCCTCTTTGCCTGCATGATATCAACGGCGGTGTGATCTATTTGATAACCGACATGAACACTCCTTGGCGCCGTTCGGGCTACGGTGTCCCACAGGGCTCCGGAACGGCCACCGGAATTCTCGTCAACCAGAACATGGTCCGCTTCTTCAAGGATGGCGATGCCGGCAGATACTGCCTCAGGGCGATTGAGCAGGAGGACCTGTCGATGACGGGCGCGACATACAGCCGGAAGATCGTGGAGTGGGACTGGAACAGCAATACAGATATCTCTGCAATACTGACTCCTGTTTATGGAGACGGTACGCTCAGCTGCAATGTCTCATACGACTGCGGCCTGACCTCCGATTTCAACGATCTGACAAGTGACGGAGGCGGTGCAGTCGTCGGGGCCTGCTGTTTCGTGGCGGATACCTGGTGGGATACGGTGAATGACAAGGCACCATATTTCGACATATGCTTCTCCACGAAGGGCATATCGGGTCAGGTGCTTTCGTTCAACTGGACTGTGGCCCAGGGCAACGGAACCTCAACCACGATATTCGCGCCTGCAGTATGGCATCTCGAGGTGTCCACGAACGGAACCGACTTCACGTCTCTGGGAAAGGAGTATGCTGTAAGGCCTCTGGCCTGGAGCAATCCGAGTGGCAGCGCCATCCCGGGCCTCCACGAATACAGCGCAGTGCTCCCTTCCAACCTCTTCGGACAGGAGAAGGTCTGGGTCAGGTTCATCGCTTCCAGCAAGAAGGCGGCCTCCGAAGCCGGCCCTGAGGCGGGAACGATACAGAAGATGACAGGTGCATATATCCGCTTCGGAGAAATTCAAGTTCTTTATAATTAACCGGCCATGAAAATCAAAACGTTGATATTGCTCTGTGTTTCATTCCTCCTGGCATCATGCCGGTGGGATGATATGACCATTGTCAAAATCGAGGAGCTTGGTGTCAAGACAAATGTCTACGAAGTCGACGCCGAAGGTGGGGAACTTGATATTGAATTCTTCTCCAACCTGAACGGGACGATCACCGTGGAGGATGGTGTGGAATGGCTTCGGATTTCCGATTCCTCCTTCAGCGGAGACGGCTCCGTCACGGCCGAAGTGGAGAGGAACGAGGGCTTTCCGCGTCTTGGAATGGTATTCTTCGACTGCATCGATTCTGAAAGGGTCGATTCGGTCACCGTCCGCCAGAGAGGGGCCCTCGAGGCTGAGCTGAAGCTGGCGAAAAGCAGTGTCACCATTCTGAACGCCGACGGCGGTACCCGCGTGGGGTGCCAGACGAACATCGCTTTCGAGGATCTGGATATCGAGATCATCTATCAGGACGAGGCTGCCGACGAATGGATAAAAGTCGACAACATAAGGCTAATCGACGGAAATCTCGATATAAGGACCGAGGTCAATCAGACCGAGGATGTGAGGAATGCAACAGTTGTCCTTTCCTTCATCGACGGATGGAACCGGAAGGTGTCGGAGGTGCTCTATGTCACTCAGGCTAACAAGTATGACAAGCTTGGTGAAATCGTGGACTTCGATTATATCCGTGGAATCGCGGACGGTACCGGAACCATAGAGATAAAGGGAGACTATATACTTGAGGGCTACATCGTATCCGACAAGGCCAGCCTCAATTCCGGTGACCCTCTGCGGACGACCACCACTGCCATTGATTATTCCATAACGAAGAAGACGGCATATTTCGAGAGCCTTGACGGCAAATACGGCTTCATGCTCGAATGTGCCACGGAGGAGGACAATATCTTCGAACGCTATACGAAGGTCAAAATCTTCCTGAAGAGGACCAAGGTGACAATGTATGACGATCCTGTCAGATATACCATCGCAGGAATCGCGATTACGAATGTAGCCGAATCGGAGAAGGTGTCGCCTGATGCGATTCCGCTGAAAAAACTTCATTACAATGAACTTCAGGAGAGTGACATCTACACTTTCGTCGAGCTTCTCGATGTCGAGTATCCAATACGCCAGGGATCGCTCTCTCCTGTCAATGAGGGATATACCTATGCGTGCAATGTCCATCGCATAAACAAGTATCCGTATCTTGTAAGGGACATCAACGGAGACAGCTTCTACATGTACTCCAACATGAACTGCCCATACCGCAGGAGCGGCGTCAAGATGCCGTATGGAAGCGGCTCCATCAAGGGTGTGATTGTCCATGAACGCTGCCGTCACTTCATCGACGAGGACAATGATGATGAGGACTTCTGCGGTTATATCGGAAAATACCAGATTCGCCACCAGTGTCTTGAGGATATCATCGGGAACATGACCGACGGGACGACTGACGAGTGCACGTTCAGCAACATCCTGTGCGAGTTCCGCTGGTTCAAGCCGAACGGGGACGGTACCTGGGCGGCCACTTACGGCCAGGGGACCATGACTCACTCCTGCGACAGCTTCAGTGATGACACCTACGGAGCCAGGGCCTCAGGTGCATATTGCTTCAAATATCTTGGCCCTATTGGCTCTGCCGCCGGTCCTTTCGGACTCCATTCCGGCAATGAGAACGGCTGCGGCATCATCCTTCCTGACGGCAGGAGATACGACGGCGAGGCTGATACGGAGTTCATCAACAAGGACATCAATGCCGGCTCCCACTCGAATGACGGCAAGGGATGGGTGTATCCGACCTCCATGCTCGCCTGGCAGAACGCCCACTGGTGGGATGACGAGAACAACAGACCATATTACTGGCTTGTGTCGTTCTCGACAGAGGGCATTACGGCGGAACACCTGTCAATGCAGCTCTCTGTCATGAACAATTCATATTCCGGAGCCCCGAGATTCTGGAAGGTGGAGTGGAGCACCGTTGGAACTGACCCTAACTGGACATCTTCACAGTGGAAATATGTCGGTTCATACTCTGTTCCCGACGCCCAGAACTGGGGCAACACGCTTTACAGCCAGTTCTCGGGATACAAGATGATAGATATGGCTCTCCCTCTGGAAATGCTCGGAAACAACGAAGTGTTCCTGCGACTTATCCCGGAATACGACATCGCCTCGGACGGAGCAGGCTACAAGGATGGCGAAATCGCCAAATCCGGAAGGACTGCCACCAGCTGCATGGACTATTTTGCAATCAGATATAATTAATCCATAATATTTCAGGTTATGAGAAAGACAATTCTTGCATTAACGATGGCCTTCCTGGCAATTGCAACATCTTGCCAGAAGGAGAATCTCACATTGGAATCCTTTGCGGTCAGCCCGGAAACTCTCGCACTTGAAGAGGGGCAGGAAACCACGCTCAGGATTTCTGTCAAGCCTGTCTATTCAGACATGGTCGTCACATGGAAATCTTCAGACCCGTCCGTCGCAACGGTTGAGGACGGAAAAGTCAAGGCATTGAAGTCCGGAAATGCAACAATCACAGCCAGCAACAACATCGACAAGTCAAAGACAGCCACATGCGAGGTGACCGTCTCGAAGAAAGTCGTCCTCAGGTCACTTTCGATTAACGGTCCTGATGACGGAATAGTCTATGTCGGTGTCGACTATGCGCTTGAAGTGGAGATGGACCCTCCGATTCCGGACCTGACCCTGGTGTGGTCGACCAGCGATGCCAGCACCATAGACGTCAATCCGGAAACCGGTGTCGTCAGGGGAATCAAGGACGGTCCTGCAACCATTACCGTGACAAGCCCTGATTTCAACGTGAGCGCATACGTCATGCTGACCAGCGAGACGAAGGTTCTTGGCGGAGGTAAAGGCTCTGCTGCTGATCCTTTCAGAATCTCGAGCATCGATGATTACAAAAAACTTCTCACGCTCTCTTCCGGCACTGTTCCTGACGAGTTGAAGAAGTATGCGTTCGAGGCCGCCTCATACATCCTTGAAAGCGATATCGACTTCTCTGCCACAAGGGACACCCTTCTGCCTCTGTTCGGCTCGGCGGACAAGCCTTTCATCGGATCTTTCGACGGAAACAACAAGACAATAAAGGGCCTTGCAGTCCGCCGCGATTCCACGTCAGTGGATGCCGCAACGGGAATGTTCGGTTACCTCGGCCATGGAGCAACGGTCAAGAATCTGGTCCTCGACAACGTCTGGGTGAAGACCTGCTATCTGCTCTGCGGCGGAGTCGCCGGTAAGATGAACGGCGCCACGGTCGACAATGTCGACATCACGGGTGGAAAGGTTGAGGACACTGCCAACGGAGCGGGCGAGGGCTCTTTCATCCGCTCCACTGCCAATGTGAACGGCGGTGCAACATATGAAAGCATATACAAGACATCACAGGCTGTCCTTGGTGGCATTGCTGGTGTGATGGAGAGCTCAACCATCAGGAACTGCTCGGTGGCGGCAACGGTTTACGGTTCGACACGTTGTATCGGAGGTATCGTGGGCTCCATGCTCGGCTCCGGCAACATGGTGACGGACTGCGTCCTTGAAAGCAACGCGCTTGTCCATACGTCGCAGACATTCTCAGGCGGTATTTCATCCTCGATCCGAAGCGGCTCGACCATCAACAACTGTACGGTCAAGGGACTTGTGGAAAGCAGCTATTCGTACTCCGGCGGAATCGTCGCGGAGGGCGAGGGTGGAACAATCACCAACTGCACGCTCGACGGAGCGTCTGTCGCTCTGCTGAAGGACGGCAGCAACTACGTCGGCGGAGTCATCTCTTATGGCAGGAACGCTGAGTTCACGATTACCGGATGCAAGCTCAAGAACTCGGCTGTCTACACTACTGGCACCTTCAGCGGCGGCGTCTGCGGCAAGCTCGATTCGAAGGTCACCATCAAGGACTGCCACATCACCGGCAATTCACAGATCAAAGTCGGAATGTATGGCGCCGGCGGCATAGCCGGTCAGCTCGGCAACGGCTCGATAGAGGACTGCTCCCTTGAAAACTCCACTGTGCAGACTTTCGGCTTCTACAGCAGCAACAAGGCCCAGAGCCAGAGAACCGGCGGCATTGCAGCCTACATCACCGGCGGTGTGACCATCAAGAACTGCATCACGAGCGGAAGCACGGTTGAAACGCTGAACTTCATCGGAACGGCGAATGCCGATGGCAACGAGGCCGGCGGTATAGTCGGATACGTGTCGACGGGCAGCATTCTCAACTGCAAGGTACTTGACTCGAAGATCAATGCCGGAGGGATGAAATGCGGCGGTATCGCTGCCTCGGCTGATGCTGAGGTCAAGGTGGAAAACTGCTATGTGGACAGCAAGACCCAGCTTGAGTCAATCAAGAATTGCTGCGGCGGAATAATAGGCTGGTGCCAGACAAAATCCGGGAAACCTATTGCCGTAAACAACTGCGTGGCCAGCTGCAAGCAGACATCGGACAGCTCTGTCGGTGCAATTATAGGATATGTTGACGCGAAGGCGACAAACGGATGCGTCGTAGTTATCAACTGCGCAGCCATCGGAGGTGAAATCATCGCCACCGGAGCCGGGAAAGACGGCAACTGCGGCGGTCTGATCGGAATTTCAGGCACTACAAACGGCGGAGACCCTGTAATCCTTGCCAACTGTGCCGCTCTCCAGAAGAGTGTCAGCGCA
>JAZQNI010000011.1:0-46786 GCA_045627265.1 Candidatus Cryptobacteroides sp. | reverse complement strand
CTGGTCAGCTGGGGCGTGAATGCTTCTGCCAAGTTCAAGTTGAACGCCCAACCGGTTCTGACATACGTACCCTCTACGGGCAAACCCATCCCTGGGCTTTGTTTGACAGCCAACTTCTAGACAAGGGAACAAATACAAGTTATTTAGTTCTAGGCTTGCTTTTCACCATGTATGCAGCTGTGTGGATGATGGGAGGACCGAATTCACCAAGTTTGGGGATGAGGTGAATGACACGGCATGATTGGTCGTAGGGAATTTTATGCTTAACTTTGGCAGTTCAAACATACTAATACAGAATTTGCAATGAGTTCCAGCTTTAAAAAAACAATAATACTGGCAGGCATCCTCTGCGTTTCCTTGATGCTTCTAGGCTGTTCAAAGGAGGAAATACCTGTCTTTACAGAAAAGTATGAGGATCTCGGCCTTTCTGTCAAATGGGGGGAAGCCAATCTGGGCGCAACATACAGAGAGGACCTGGGAAATTATTATTCATGGGGAGAGACAGAATCAAAGGAGACATTCCAGGCATCCAATTATAAATGGATGAAGGACGGTTTGCTGACTAAATACTGCATGAATCAGTATTTGGGTGATGTTGACGGCAAATCAACCCTCGATATGGAGGACGATGCCGCTCATGCGCAGTTGGGAGCCGGCTGGAGGATGCCGACAATGGCTGAATTCCAGGAGTTGTATGAGAAATGCACATGGATTTGGTCAGAGCTCGGCGGAGAGCGCGGGTTCATGATCATCAGCAATGTCCCCGGATACGAGGACCGTTATATCTTCCTTCCTGCTGCAGGATACAATCCTCAGGACGGAGTGATGAGCGACAACTATTACTGCTATTACTGGATGTCTGAAATCGACAAGGAGGACAGCACTCCATCAGCGATAATCTGGAAATCATCCGCGATGAATGCCGGGATCGGATCAGCACCAAGATATTTCGGCCTTCCTATACGCCCTGTCCACGACTAAACTAAATGACTGTCAAAATGAAACATATAGATATTTATCTGTTATCAGCCTTGTTTCTGTGTTCCTGCACCGATGTTCTGATACCAACACCAACTCCCCTGATCTCGGAGATCCAGAGCTATTCATGCGAGTTCCCTATTAACGAACTGCTGTACAAGGCTGACCCTGTAACAAAGAACATTTATGTCGAGAGCTGGGCTACGGTCAATGACAGCTATTACGTCCCGTTCATGCAGTGCATATCACCTGAAGGAAAGTTGAAATGGGACAACTGGAAAATAATGACAAGTTATGGAGGGAGACCATTCATAAATCTGAACATTTTTGACGTCACTTCAGACGGACATGTCATAAACATCTTCAGCGCCAGAAAGGAAGGCTCGAAGGAGATGGTACCTTACATCACGAAGATTTCCCCCGACGGCAAGGAGGAGTGGGGAAAGGACGGGAAAATGTTCTATGAACTGAACCCGTACGCAACCGGCTCCGAATTCAGCCCGACAGAAGGAATGGTCGCTGCAGACAACAAGGGAGGAGCCTGGGTTGCAGCCTGCAACAGTCTTGACCAGCTTGTAGTAAGAAGGGTCAGCTCCAATGGAGAAATGTCAGAGCCGATCATCTTCACGAATGGTGAAAAACGTTTCATCCGCAGGCCGCAGATTCTCGTGAACGACAATAATCAGCTGTTTCTGATTGTCCAGCTTGCGAACCAGAAAGGTGGAGGCGGGACACAAACCATTCTAGAGGGTCATGTGGATGTGATTAAAATATCAGAGGACGGCCGTGTACTTTCTCAGAAAGTGCTTATGAGTGAAAGGAAGTTTTATCCCGGCCTCAGAGCAGAGATAAATCAGGACAGTAAAGGCGGAGCATATGTAATGCTTAGATCTGGCGTCAGCAGTACCCACCAGTATGTATATCATTTCAACTCCGATGGTATCCCAGATACCCCTGAGGCCGATATCAAGCCGGATGGATACAGAGGTGTTCTCGGTTCACAGACTGTTGTATGCCCAGGCACCGACCAGCTGTTTGTCCTGACAATTGAAAAGATCAACAACAAATGCTCACTTTCCGCCAATTCCGTGGACTTGAAAGGGAATGTCCTTTGGGGTGACCAGGGCGTGACATTGCTGGATTGTCCTGATGATGCCATGCTGTCGACATCCATCTTCAAAGCCATGGTCCTCAAGAATCAATCCGTATATCTTTCATTCCTGTACCAGCCGATAGGACAATATGATCTCCTTTGTGGGATGACCATGTATCCGGATGGGACAGCGTCAGAGCCGGAAGCAGTACTGGAAATTGACAGGACCATATCTTCCGGCGGAACGTCTGACTGCGAATTTGCGCTGATCGACGGATGTCTTCGCCACATCTGGTACAACAGGGCGGAACAAGGTTTCAGGGGCTATCTTCAAAAAGTCGAATAGTTCAGAGAAGGATGAAGATTATTCTGAAAGAGCGGTTCCTTTGCTTTTAAAAAGGGAAGATGCTGAAAGCGGTCATCTCAAAGGAATCCATGAAAGCTGATCGGTGACGAGCCGCAATGCGGGATCACGTCCATCTCGCGGAAGTCCGACGGCAGCATGCCTGTCTGCCGTTTGAACAGCTTCACGAAATATGATGGATCCTCAAAACCGAGGTTGTATGCGATCTCCTTTATCATCAGTCGACTGTACCTGACCTCGCGTTTGGCTTCAAGCATGATCCTTTCTGTTATGAATGCCAGTGGCGAGCGTCCCGAGCATTCGTTGACACACTTGTTCAACGTACGTACAGCCACATTCAAGGAATCAGCATATTCCTGCACAGTATGCTTGGAGGCATAGTCTTTCTCAAGCATCCTCCGGAACTGGACAAACAGCCTGTGGGCAGGTTTGAGCCCATCCAACCGGAGTTCACCATCCTTGCGTCCGTAACGGTGAACCTTGATCAGGAATATCTTCAGCAATGAGCGCAGCATATCGATGTGTCCTATGCCCTTTCCGGTCTCCAGTTCCTCCTCCATGCTGTCCACCAACATCTGAAGCTGCACGGCTGTACCCTCGTCTATGACATAGTACGGAGTGGTGTCGAAGGTATGGAACAGGTCGTACTTGACGAAGAGGTCGCTGTCGTCTCCCCTGCTCTGCATGAAATCTGTGCAAAGCTTGATAGCCAGTCCCTTGTATGCATCGCTGCCGTCGAAGTGATGGACTTGGCCCGGAGTAAGGAAAAAGATGGTTCCGGGACGTATCTGGTATTCCTGGAAATCAACGAAATGCGATCCTGTACCTTCTTGGAACCAGAGTATCTCGTAGAAGGTATGGACATGGGGGATCCCGTCGTCGATGTCTCCTTTATAGAGGAAATCCGGCATATGATCGATAAAGAAGCCTGTGCCGCTCGGCGTCTCGCATACCGATTTATAAATATTCTTGATGTATTGTGTCTCCATTAGCAGAAATCAAATGATTTACGGATGCAAAGGTATCCAAAATATGGTACTTTTCGGCATACCGGAGGAATAAAATTAAGAATATGCCGAAATTTACCCTCAAGGTACCGGTTTGTATAGTTTTGGTCGATAAAATACAATTACCTTTGCATCAGAAACTTGGAACGACGAATCTGGCCAAGGAACAAAAAGACTTAATCAATAATAACAATTTTAAAAGAATAGAATTATGGCTAAATGGATTTGCCCGGTCTGCGGATATGTTCACGAGGGAGACGCAGCACCCGAGAGATGCCCTATGTGCAAGGTACCTGGAAACAAGTTCAACCTGGTAGAGGAAAACAAAGGTCTTCAGTTTGTAACAGAGCACGAGCTCGGCATCGCAAACGCTATCCCTGCAGGTGCTGACGGAGACTTCGTACGTCAGGGTCTCAAGGATCACTTCCTTGGAGAGTGCACAGAAGTAGGTATGTACATCGCCATGAGCCGCCAGGCAGACCGCGAGGGCTACCCGGAGATCGCAGAAGCGTTCAAGCGCTATGCATATGAGGAGGCCGACCACGCGGCGCGTTTCGCCGAGATGCTCGGAGAAGTGGTCTGGGACACCAAGACCAACGTCGAGAAGAGGATGATGGCCGAAGAAGGCGCTTGCGCAGGCAAGATGGATATCGCCAGGGTTGCCAAGCAGCTCAATCTCGATGCCATCCACGACAGTGTTCACGAGATGGCCAAGGACGAGGCACGCCATGGCGCAGGCTTCCAGGGTCTATACATTCGCTTCTTCAAGAGATAGGCGAGAAATCAGCAATACCGTACTAAAAGAAAATCCTGCGGAGCTTGGAGAAGCATCCGCAGGATTATTCTTTTTAGGGCAAAAGGATTACAGCAGAGTAAGAGGTTTGTCAAAATCCAGATCCAAAGTCGGATTCGCTTCGCCCCAGGTTGCGCTGCCTGTCCAGGCGACAGCCCATTTATGCCACTGATCTTCGTCTCTCCACATAAGTTGGAACTTTTGTGTACCTTCCGGATTATCATACCAACAATACCGCACATAGTAATTACGACTGTCTACCATAATATCATACAGATCCATGATGGTGGAAGTGCTGATCGTTCTATAATAGTAGTCATCAAGTCTTGGGTCCATAACGCACTGCAGTCCGAAATTATATGGAATTTTGGCATCAACCCTATGGCTTTCATTCCAGCTGTGCTCATCCAGCCAGAGGCAGGAGAAACACTCCAAACCACGCTGGTGTGCACAGAATGCAGCCTCATACTTTCCATATATATCTCCGATATTGACACAAAGTGCAGCATAGACATGATTGGAGTAATCATCCCCGTTACTAACATAGTTGCCATCTACAGAGAAACCGACAAATCCACCAGCAAAGCTTTGCAAGCCCTCAGCAAGGATATTTCCTTTGTTAATGCAATTGTGGAGATAACTTGTGTGCGTCATTTCACAAAGGAACCCGAAAAATCCCCCGGAATAGGCACCGCTGTTGTTGGTATTAATCACTTTGGAATTGACACAGTTTGAGACCTTGAATTCAAGCTGCTTACACAGAATCATTCCGACGAGACCTCCCGCATAACTGCTACTGCTATTTCCTAAGCTCGACACATTGCCGTTGTTGCGGCATCTGTCGATAATCAGTTCCTTGACATAATGGCGGTAAGACGAGTTGTTTTCCATCAGATCTTCAGGGTCACGACCGTAGGAACCGACAAGACCGCCGACTATGCCATCACCCATGATGATGGTTGCTTCATTCGAGCAATACCTGATGTCCAGACGGGCCTCATTGAGGCCTATCAATCCGCCGAAAGTAACAAGTCCCGAACCGTTATTCTTGACATGATCATTTCCTTCGGCTAGATGGCAGTTATAGACATATACCGTCGGAATATCTGAATTGCTGTTTGATATTCCGGAATATCCTATCAACGCACCTGCATACAAAGGGTCTGTGAGAGTTGAATTAATAATATACCCGTTAGTTAATGCCGGTTTGACAGTAAGATTCTTTATCGTAGCTGAAGACACGTTATTGAAAAGTCCGGCAAAGTTCCCAATCGGACTTTTAAATAACGGTTTCAATTTATAATTTGAAATCATGTATCCGCCACCATCATATACACCGTTGAACGTGAAATACTCATTGGCATCATAATCACTATTTGTACGCGGACGCCCTATTGAAATCTCGTCTCCACCACAATCAATGTCCGTTGTCTGAAGGAAATACTTGCCTTTATAATCACCGGGGCCTTCGGATCTGCTAAAGATATTCTCGAACTTTTTCAGTTTTTCAAGAGATGATATCAGATAAGGATCGCTCTCTGTACCTGATCCGTAGAAATCATTGCTGCCGCTGGAAAGAAGGTCATCGATACGGAAAGTACCGACATTTGCAATGACGTTCCTGCCGAAAGTAATCTCAGCATACACGTCAGGGTTGGAACTCGTCTTTTTCGTGGCTTTTACCAGTGTCTTGTCGAATTTGGTAGTAAAAGAGAAGGAAATGCCGTTGTATGTGGTCGGAAGCACGGCAACATAATAGGTCCCGGCTGGAATGATACCGCCGTCTTTGCCTACGAGAGTAAGAGTTGGCACTGTGGGATACAGATCAGAGATATTATCCCCATAGTGAATTGGAGTGATGACATTCGGAGTTCCGTTCTCATCCAGAGAGAACATGATTTTAGGCGAGACAAAGCATTGATCGTCATCCATACAAGTCAATACTATGGACTTGCAATCGAAATCGGTCGTAAACTTTATGTATGAGCAAAGGTTCTTGAACCTGAGATGTCCCTCAGAGTCAGTCATTCCGGCCATCAGGCATGCTTCAGGATCGAAGCCTCCCTCGATGGCGCGCTGCTCATACTTGCCCCAGACAACAGTTCCTAAGGAGCTGGAAAAAGCATTCTTCACATTGTAAGGATAAATACCGGCATAATCATTTCCAGGATTCTCAACTTGTCCGGAGAAAGCACCCGTGGCTGTGCCGGCCCCATCACTCAATGTAAAGTAATAGTTCGCCTTGGAATCCGTCTTTGAAATCAGGTTGATCTCATCTCCTTCCTGCCAGAAGATCTCCCATAAGCCATCTTTCTTATCACCTAACTCAGCCTTTGTTCCAGAACCTTCAGAGAAAGCCGTTATGGTATACTCATGCAGTTCGGGATTCTCTACTGGTTTCTCAACAGGATCCTCGATCTCCTCAGTGCAGGAGAAAAGCATAGCGCCACACATAAGCGCCGATGCAAGCATAAAAAATCTCGTCTTCATATTACCCCCAGATCCATCCTGAATAATCTTGTTCATCAAGTTTTTCTGTTGACGCCCCTCCATCAGAGTCCGGGCCGTCCTGGCTTCCACACAGGACGCTCATGATGCCCACCTCGACCACCTTGGTCTTAGGGGCTTTGTAAGACTTCTTCGAGTCCATTTCCTCCATATTCATAACTTTGTGAAAATCAAATTGAAAATTGCGGCCGCAAAGATAATTCTATCCGCTTGAAATGCAAGTGAATTAACAGAAAAACATTGAATTTGGCGGGTAATTTTTTAATAAGGCGGGCAATTTCGAGCAGCAGCGGAAGGTCAAAGGGGAAAATGCCGACCTTCCGCAATATCGTTTTACTTGACGGCATCGTCTTTCATTTTCGGCAAAGATACCGGAACCGCCGACCAGCGTCAACACATCACTGCGGACGCTTACTTGGATTCCAGCAGTTTCTCTATTCTGTCCAGCTTTGCCAAAACCTCTTCGTTGTTGTCCGACACTGCGGCGTCGACGAATATCGAGTTGATCAGCGACATGCCGAGGATTCCGCCGATGAACAGTTCAAGCGCGAAGTATATCCTCGCAAATATCGCCATGCCCTCGGATGAGCGTGTGGAGATGAGGTCGGGTATTTCATACCAGCCCTCGATGGTGAACATCCTGAAGGTGCTGTAGAGGGCCAGGCCCGGATTCTCGAAATACTCTGGAGCGAAACTGCCGAAGATGGCGCTGGTAAGTATCGAGAGCACCAGGAGAAGGACCGCCACCCCGATAGTGACCACGAACGACGCCTTCATGGCAAGCCGTATTCCCTTGAGAATCGACGAAATGTTGGGAATGAAACGGAACAGGCGGAACACCTTGAACACACGGAGGACCCTGAACGCCAAAAGGAAGTCCGTGGGTATCGCTCCCGGGAAAATCAGGTTCAGCAAGGATGGAACCGCAACGACCGTGATGATGAAGTCGAACTTGTTCCAGCTGTCTTTCCAATAATCCCCCCAGCCGTACTCCCGTATCTTCACCATGGCCTCTATCACGAAAAGAACGGTGAAAATACAGTCCGCTATCGTGAATGCATAGTTCTGCGGATACCAGCCGCCGACGAACACGGACAGCGTGTTCAGGATGACCAGCAGCAGTATTATCGTGTCGTTCAGGAAGAAACGGCGGAAGATTGTCGTTTGGTTCATTGTCTATCGTTCATAAAAAAGTTTTACCGGTTGAATCCGCGTCCACCGCCCTGGCCACCCTGCCCCTTCATCGAATTGAAGCGATATGCCAAAGTGAACATGACGTAACGGCCGAAGTTATGCCTCCAGGCATTGGTGACATAGTTCGAGTTCATAGACGTGCTGAATCCGGTGGTCTTGTTGAAGAGATCGTGGACAGACACCGACAAGTCGAAATTGTTCCTTGGACCGAAGCGCACGCCGGCATTGACGTTCAGGATATTGTCGTTCACGTTCCTTATCTCGAGCCCCTGGGTGAAACACTTGTAGTAATTGCCGCCGAGATAACAGATCTTGAGCAGGTTGTTGAACTCCCAGCCGAAGCTGAGGGTTTCGGTAAAGTATCTGGTCGCATCCTTCTCGCTGTTGCTCGAATAGATGTATGAGCCATTGGCGGAGAGGTTGAGCCGGATGTAGCGGGAGAAATTGCTCCTGAGACCGATACGCACAGAAGGCCTGTAGTTATATGTCCGCGTGAGGATGTAATCCACATATGAAGGAGAACTGTCGAAACTCATCGAAGCAGAAGCGTTGAACATGCACATGATCTTCTCCAAGGACGTACCATAACGGACATTGGCGTTGGCGCTGTAGCTGTTCGATACATTCTCATAGGTGGTGAAGGTCGACTGTGCCGGCATCGTATAATAATAATCCGGGAGGTAGGTCTCCTCTGCATAATAGATCTGGCGGCGGACTATCGGATTTGCCGTCATGGAAAAGTTTGCATCGACGCTGAAGGTGCTGAGGCTGTTCAAGGACCTGACCTGCTCACCGTTGAGCACCTGGTTATGGCCGCCCTTGGCCTCCAGCTCACGGACCATCTCTCTCCCTGCCTCTCCGAGTATGGTGCTGTAGCGGCCGTTGAAACTGTGGGAACGGCTTTGCTGAAGCAGAGGATTACCGCTTGTGACAGAATACAGGTTCGTATTGTCAAGCAGAGGGCGCACCTGCTCGAGGGATGGGGTGCTGGCTGATGAAGTGTATGAGAAGTTCCAGTTGTTGATCATGGTCTGCCGCCTGAAGGAAACCACAGGTCTGAAGGAGTTGAAACGGCGGTCATAGCCGTCAGGCTCCGGGAAAGACTCGGCTCTGTCAAGCATGGTGGAAGCGTATTCCAGACGGATAAGCAGGTTTCCCTTGAACTTGTCGATATAATTGTTGAAGTCGAGGGACGCGCTATGGGTATTGTTTGCCGTCGTGTAGCGTTGTGTATTGACGGTATCGACCTGGCGCAGCGCCGGGTCAGTCACATCGTAGGCCAGCTGTTCCGTGACGCGGTAGGTGTCAGTGTAGCTGTAATTGAAGCTTATGTTGCGATTGCCGTCGATTTCATATTGGAGCATCGATCCCAACGACCAGCGATGGTTAGTCCCGTTGCCATCGATATTGATGACCTTGTTCGTAATCGTGGAAGTGGTCGTATCCTCCTTCGCCGTAAAATTGTCATTGACCGATTCCGAGAAATCACCGGACAGGCGGACGCGGAACTTGTCGGCAAATCCCTTGTTGGCATTGAGGGACATATTGTACGAGTGACCGTCCGAATTCCTGACGGCGCCATCGGATGTTCCCTGAGGCGTCCCGCCGTCCTGGATGTTGTAGTTGGTATTGCGGGAATTCGTGAGTCCCTCGTTGAGAGAGTACGAAGCATTGGCCCTGATGTCACCATCCTGAAGGGCTTTCATTCCGTTTATCGAGAAATTGTGTTCCTTGCTGGTAACATCCGAGTATGATGTCCTGTTGACCTCGCGGGACTCGAACTTGTCGCTGGGGAAATAGACCATCTGGGTGATGGACTCGTTGACATCGTATTTGTCGGTGTACGAATAATTGCCGCCGACCGAACCGAGGACATAGTTCTTCACTGTCGGACTCATCCATTTCTTGTTGACTCCGGCGCTGATGTTGAGCGCCTTGAGGTCGGCACTCCCGCCGCCACCGCCGCCGGCACTCCTGAACGAATTGCCACGACGGCTGTTGGATGAATTGTTGATGTTGTTGAGATTATAACTCAGGTTGGCCTGGAGCTTCTCGGAATTGAGATTGACATTACCGCCGAAAGTGTAGCGGAACTTATGGAAGGTACTGTCGGTATCGAAGCCGCCGCCGGCGATGAAGTCCCCCGTCGAGACAAACTTCGGATGGCTCTTTGTGGCCACATTGAGCACTCTCTCCTTCTCTTCGGTCTTGCTCACCTTATGATGCGGGTCCTTGTTCGCGTATTCCTGGTAAGAGCTTATGGTCACGACCTCCTCTGCCGCAAGGTTGTTGAGAGCCGTCATCGGGGCATTTCCGAAGAGCAGGGCGCCATCTACATAGACGTTCTTGACATCTTCGTTCAGAACTTTCACGCCACTCTCGCTGACCTCGACACCAGGCATCTGCTCGAGAATGTCGATGGCATTCTCGCCTTTGTTGACCTTGACTGCGGAGGCATGGAACACGATGGTATCCTTGATTACGGATATCGGGTCCACCGTCTCCTTGAGGACCGCCGCATCAAGCTGGGTGCTCTCAGCCTTGAGATTGGCTATCATCCTGTTCTGTCCAGGATTGATCATCACCACGTTGGAGAGCTCCTCGTACCCCATCATGCTGAAGGACACACGTGCATTCCCGACAGGGACATTCCTCATGAAGAAGCTGCCCTGCGTACCGACAGTCGTGTACATCGTATCCTTCTTCTCGGTTGCGACCATGACTATGACTCCGGCGCCCGGCACCTCGGTGCCGTCGGTCTCCGTCAAGACGACATTACCTGTGATATAGCCTTTGGTCTGGTCTCCGACATAATTATTGTTCTGTCCGGGACGCCCGGGGCCATATCCACCAGGACGGTTCTGAGCATGAACGGATACTGCCTGAATCAAGATCAAGGCAAAAAACAAAATGTAGTACAGCCTATGGGTTCTCATGGGAATTCATTTCACGGTTCATTCGGTCGTGAGCAACAAAAATAATCTTTTCTGTAAGATTTACACAGTTTTACTGTGCATTTCGCACAGAACCCAAAAGGTTTTTATTATCTTTGCAGCGTTCAAGGTGAACTGCGCAGCCTTCACGGCGGCGGTTTGAAAAGGGAACCAGGTGCGATGCCTGGACTGTGCCCGCAGCGGTATGTCACCATCAGCCGAGCTTTCTTAGCCACTGTCCCACGGACGGGAAGGCGCCCGGCATAGACGAGTCCGAAGACCTGCCTTGAGCGTAACCACATCGAAAGAGCCCGGGGCCAGGCTCCCAAAATGTTTGTTCATGCACATTGCAGCATTACTGATTGCGGCGTCGATGCTTTCACCGCAGACGCCGGACACCTTGGACGTAGCCGGGATCACGGCTCCGAGGAGCGCCGTAACATCGTCGAGCGCTCCCCTCAGGCGCATTTCGGCCACGGGGTTGTCGCGCACCGGTGCCATCTCCGTGCAGGAAGCCATACGCACCTTCGCCGGCATCAGCGTCAAGGACTACGGCGGCATCGGCGGCATGAAGACGGTCAGCATACGCAATTTCGGCGCCCAGCACACCGGCATCTGCTATGACGGCATCGACTTCTCGGATGCATTGAACGGGCAGGTGGATATCGGCCGTTTCAACCTCGAGGAAGTGGAGAGCATCAGCGTCGAGATCTCCGGGAGCGACGACATTTTCAGGAGCGCCAGGCTCGCAGGTTCGGCCGGAGTGCTGTCCATCGAGACCCGCAGACCCGCATCCGACTCCTGCGGCACCCGGGCGACCGTGCGAATGCGGGCCGCATCATTCGGCAGCTGGAGCCCTTATGCGGGCATCAGCCGCAAGCTCGGGCGCAGATGGAGCGCCGGCGCATGGGCGGAAGGACTGTTCTCGAAAGGCTCATACCCGTTCGTGCTGAAAAACGGCAACCAGACCACGCACGAACTGCGTCTCAACTCCGATGTGCGGTCGGCGAAAGCGGAGCTGAACGTGAACGGTGACGTCGGGGCGGACGGCGGGCTGGACTTCAAATGCACATGGTCCGACTCGGAGCGCGGCCTCCCCGGCTCTGTCATCCTGTACGCCCAGAACCCCACCGAGCGGCTCTGGAGCAACGATCTGACCGCAAATCTGCGGTACAATACCAGGTTCGGCGACAAGTGGAGATTCAAGGCGGATGCCGGCTACCGCGACGCCGGCGACAGATATGTGGACAACGATCCGGCATACCGCACGCCGGCCGACGACAGGTACAGGCAGCGGGAGGCGAAGGCGGGAGCGACCGCGATGTGGACACCTGCCGCGCGGCTGAGTTTCTCCTTGGCGGAAGATCTGTCATTCGCAGAGCTGGATGCAAATCTCAAGGGATTCCAGTTTCCGCGCAGGGTCAGCTCATACAGCGCACTGTCAGCCAAGTATTCGGGCGACAGGCTGACTGCGGCAGGCACCTTGCTGGGGACCATGATGCATGAGACGGTGCAGGAAGGGGACGCCTCCCCTGCCAGGCGGCGGATCTCACCATCCGCGAGCGTCTCCTATCGGCTGCCTGGAGCGGAGGACCTGAGGCTGAGACTGTCCTGCAAGGACAGCTACAGGCTGCCGACATTCACCGACATCTATTATCCGAAGGTGGGAAGCAGGGATCTCCGGCCGGAAAAGGCATTCCAGTCGAACTTCGGCCTCACGTGGTACAAGTCCTTGGGGACGGGCTCCATATCGGCCACGGCCGATTTCTACCACAACCGCGTGCGGGACAAGATCGTCGCGATCCCGACCATGTTCATCTGGAGCATGAGGAATGTGGGCGAAGTCAACATGACCGGAACGGACCTTTCGGCCTCATTCACAAGCAGATGCGGAGGCTGGGGCAAGCTCAGGGGATCATGCTGCAGGTCCTGGCAGAGAGCGGTGGACGTCACCGACCCTTCGGTCAAGAACTACAGGCATCAGATTCCGTACACTCCGCGCAACACGGGAAGCGCCAGCATTGTCCTGGAGACACGATGGCTGAATTTAGGATATACCGCAGGGTACGTCGGCGAGAGGTATTCCCTGGCGCAGAACACGGAGGCGTACAGGATCATGCCATATTCAGACCAGAGCGTGAGCCTCAACGGCGATTATCAGATCGGCGGACGGCACAGATGCATGATGCACATCAGCGCGGAGATCCTAAACCTGCTGGGAGAGAATTACGAAATCATCAAATATTATCCGATGCCGGGAAGAAGCTGGCGTCTTACTGTCAAATTCACTTTATGAAACGTCTGATCCAAATCCTGGCCGTACTGACGGCCGTTTCACTCATTTCCTGCAACACCGCCCTTGAAGAGCACGAAAGCACCGGCACAAGCGGGCTGGTCGTGCTGAACAACGGAAACTGGGGCAGCAACGACGCATGCATCACGGCTTTCTCGCCGGAGACGCAGCAGACAAGCCCGGAGTTGTTCCTGACGGCCAACGGGCAGCATCTCGGGGACCTCGGGCAGGATATGCTGGTCTTCGGTGAGGAGCTCTACATCGCGGTCAGCGGATCGAAAGTCGTCTTCGTGACTGACCTCGACTTCCGCATCAAGAGCAGAGTGGAAGCATCTGCGGACGGCAGCAAGCTGTCTCCACGCTGTTTCGCGGCGGCCGGCGGCAAGGTATACGTCAGCTACTACGAGGGATATGTCGGAGAAATCGACCCACGCAGCCATGAAGTGCGCATCACGGAAGTCGGCCCGAACCCGGACGGCATCACGTCCGCCGGAGGCAAGCTCTATGTCGCGAATTCTGGCGGATACCTGCCGGAATTCAACAACACGCTGTCCGTGGTCGACATATCATCGTTCAAGGAGACTGCGACCATCACCGTCAACACCAACCCTTCGGCCGTGGTTGCGGACGAGACGGGAGCATTCGTCTATGTGCTGAGCTACGGCGATTACGGTGACACGGCGCCGGCGCTGGAGGTGGTCGACCTTCGCGACCGCTCAGTGCATCGTACTGATTACCAGGACGTCAAGGGAATCGCGCTCGGCAAAGACAACCAGCTGATAGTCGCAACCGGAAGCTATGACGCGCAGGGGCGTATCGCCGCCAGCCTATGGATACACGATGCAGGAGCAGACAAGCCAGCCGGCAGATTCAGCGCAGGCACGGTCTCCCCTTTCTACTCACTGTCGGCCGACACGCGCACAGGTCTCGTGTCCGTCGGGACATCTGACTATGTCAGCAACGGCGACGTACACGTCTTCAACAGCGACGGCGAAGAAGAATTCTGTTTCGACTCGGAGGGGCTGAACCCCATCAAGGTGATATTCTGGCCGGAATAAGCCCTATTCGTTGAGAGCAGCAGCCTCAAGAGCCCTCTGGCGGCAAATCTCCGTCCATTTAGGAGACTCGTCGTACAGAGCGGACAGTTTCGACATCACTTCAGGCACATCGATCTTCTGAGGGCAGATGCCGGAACATGCGCCGCACTGGAGACAGGCGGAAGGCATCTTGTCCTCCGGAAGTGCCTCGAGACGCATAACCGGAGTGAAGCTGAACTGAAGGCTCAGGTCATTGTATGCAGATATCAGCACCGGGATGTCAAGCCCGGCCGGGCAGCCGTCGCAGCAGTAGCGGCAGGCCGTGCAAGGCACGATCTTATGCATGGATTCCACTGCCGATGAAAGGAGCTCCTTTTCTTCCGCATTCAGCGGTTTCTCGGCCTCGAATGTCTTCACATTGTCCTTCATCTGCTCGAAATCAGACATTCCGCTCAAAATCATCTTGACCTGCGGTTTGTCCTGCAACCAGCGGAACGCCCACGCCGCCGTGCTCTCATCAGGTCTCAACATCCGCATCTTCTCCGTCACGTCATCGGACGCAACAGCAAGTTTTCCGCCCCGGACAGGCTCCATCACCCATACCGGGATGCCATAGGACTCGAGCAGCTCGACTTTCTCCCTGGCCTTCTGAAGCGTCCAGTCCACATAGTTCAGCTGAATCTGGCAGAACTCCATGTGCTTCCCGTATTCCGAATCCAGAATGGTTTTCAGCATATCCAGATCCGCATGGGAAGAAAAGCCGAGATGCCTTATGCGGCCGGCTTTCTTCTGCTCGACGAAGTAATCCAGGATGCCCCATTTCGGGTCATCATATACCCCGAACGAGTTCTCGCAGATGTTGTGCAGGAGATAGAAATCGAAATACTCCACCCTGCACTTGCGGAGCTGGGTCTCGAAGGTCTCTGCAGGATCATATGATTCCGCATGCTGGTGGCCAGGATACTTGTCTGCAAGGAAATAGCTTTCACGCGGATAATAATGCAATATCTCGCCCGCGACGATCTCCGATACCCCGCTATGATAAGGCACCGCCGTATCGAAGTAGTTCACGCCGTGCGCGATTGCATAATCTATCATCCTGGCCGTCTGTTCACGGTCTATGGACTTCCCGTCCGGAAGCAGAGGCAGCCTCATCATGCCGAATCCCAGAGCGGAAAGTTTTTCTCCCTTGAAGTCGTTGTATATCATGTCCACTAATTTTTTCCGCAAGATAAGCAACTGTTTCGATTTATTGCTACATTTGCCAACCTAAATTTCAAACAGAAAAGACATGCAGGGAATCTGGACCGTTCTTCTACTCATCGTATCGAATATCATGATGACGTTCGCGTGGTACGGACATCTCAAACTTAGTGAAATGCATATCGCGGACAACTGGCCTCTCATTGCGGTAATACTGTTCTCCTGGGGTATAGCCTTCTTCGAGTATTGCGCCATGGTACCGGCAAACAGGATAGGTTCACAAGTCAATGGCGGCCCATTCAACCTCGTTCAGTTGAAAGTCATCCAGGAAGCTATCTCCCTGATAGTGTTCTCAGTCATCGTCGCCCTGGTCTTCAAGAGCCAGCCATTGCAGTGGAACCATTTCGTAGCATTCGGGCTGGTGCTTCTGGCTGTATTCTTTGCGTTCATCAAGTAATCCAGGCACCGTTCCACCACAGGAATCACTCTTCCAGGAACTCTGCCGTCAGCGTCTCCGCATAGTCGTAGATGCGCAGATAATAGTCACTGTCATCCACCGTACGATAGTCGACATGGCCGCCGTCAGGGACTGACGTCCTATGTACCGGATCGTAAAGCCTCCAGCCATGCTTCCACCCGACATAGTTGCCTGACTCGCCCTCCAGGGAGAGATAGGTTTCGTTGTCGAACAATTCTTCACCATACCCCCAGCCATAGTATGCAACCTTGGTAAGATTGAGACATGCATCTTCTGCTGAAATGTCATTCAACTGATATTCAGGCAGCTGGCTCTTGTACCTGGTCGGGCAGGTCTCTGACAGAGGTATTCTCGAGCCGTACAGGTTCAGGCTGACCGGCATGCCGGTGACCATCAATGGGTTCAGATAGAGAGGCAAAGTGCCGTTGCGTCCTTCTATCTCCTTCGTGAATGTCAGGATGGAGCCGTCCAGCCTCTCTGAATACAGGCATGGAATCAGGAAATAGTCTCCATCAGTGTCACACTCCCTCGCTGAAGGCCATCGCGCAAGCTTGCTGGTCGCCGCCAATGTCAGGAATATCTCGGCATCGCCAAGGACTATCTCAGATGTTTCTCCCGAATTCGGGTTGTTCACTACGGCCAGGACCTTGAATCCCCTGCCTCGGAGATTGTAACATCCGCTCGGGAACACCCGGAGTATTTCATCGTATGATGGACGCAGATGCAGATTCAGCTCATAACCAGAGGATGACGGTCCGATTTCGTATGGGCACTCGATATAGTACTCCATCCGGCCGAAACCATTCATACGGTCAGTCAAGCAGATCTTGAGATTATCCGGATTCCCGACTGACACACAGGCATTTCCACCGCCTTCGATGACCGCACACCGGCCAGGGTCCGGCATATAGTAGCCGTTTTCGCCGGCGAACATGGACGATGAGACTGACACGACGGGGTTCACGGTCACAGTCCTGGAGATATACTGCTGGCCATCGGCGTAGATATTGGCGGCAGGACTGGCCGTCAACCGGTACGAACCGGCCACATCGGCCAGCGCGCCTCCCCATCTCCGGACAACGAGTTCTTCCTCATCCACATAGAAGTAGTCGACGCTTTCCCCGGAACCGTTCCGCACTACGGAACATGACGGTTTAAGCAATTCTTCGTAAAGGGACTCGTCAAAAGCTTCCTTCGGCAGTTCATAGGACAGCCTCCATTCTTCCGGTGCCGCTCCTTGGTCGTTTCTCACGGCATTCGATCCGCCATCTGTAAATGCAAGATATGCGTAACCTGCTGTCTGCAGATGCACTGGAGCGACTTCGACCGGCAACGTCACGGTCTGCACCTGTCCACCGTCCAATCTGGACACCGTTATGGTAGTGCTGCCTTCCTTCAACGCCTCGACCCTCCAGTCATCGCCCACACGCACGACTCTCGCTATCCCCTCATCGGCCGACGACGCATCAAGCTCGCATGATTCGTCATAATTGAAGCAACGTATGATGCCGCTCTGAGCCACGTAGGCCGGTCTTGGGCCGTTCCACGCCGCCTCGAAATCGGGCAGCACACGAGACTTCACCAGAAGCGTGCAGACCGCAGTACGGCATCCGTCGAAGGTCCTTGCATATAGCAGGACCTCCCTGTCCCCAAGCGGCTTGGAGAAACTGCTGACCTGCACCGTGCCATCCGAAACCGCAGGTGCGGACAGGCAGGATGCGGAAAACTCGCTGTCATCCCATTCCAAGGTCCACACCAACGACGCAGGCTGTGCCATGACAGTCAGTTCTGCCGTTCTGTACGGCAATATCTCCACGACATCCGGATCGAATCCAAGCCACCTGGAATCCTCGACGTCCGTGCGCTCCACTTTCCACGATTCGCGGTAAGCGCCCAGATCCGACAACGACAGCGTCAGGCAGTATTCCGTGTTCCTGGCGATGTTGAAATCCGTCACGGCATCGGCGCCGAGGTACATCCTGTAGGTATGCTTCGCCTCCAGTCCCCCGCTTTTATCTTTATATTTTCCTGTCACTTCGAGATAGGTACAGAGATCGCGTCCCTGACCGACCGACGGGTTGAAGTATTCCTTCGCCCAAGGGTCATCGTTGCCGGGAAGAAGAACGCCCTGCATGTTCTCCATCACATAAAAGCTCACAGCCTGGCCATGGTTCAGCTTGGAAAGGTCTTCCGATGACGCATAATCGCCATCACACACATAGGACACATCCGAAACCTTGCTGATGTCCGCAAAGGCAGACACATGCGTCGGAGCCTGTTTCAGCCGCACGGACTGCACTTCGAAACTACCCTCCGACAAATGGCTTATGTCCAGCTGGAAATCATAACGGGCGACCAGCCTGTCCATATTCACCTCCACCCGGCTGCCGGAACCGGACACAACGAAGGACAGAGGTGTCTGCGAAACCATCGGGACACCACCGGCAGCGACTTCTTCCGGACTGGAGAAATCAAGCGCCAGCTTTTTCATCTCACCCTCATCATCAGGCGCTTCATGTCTGCCGACATTGGCCAGGCAGAATACATCATATTCCTGTCCATCAAGGAGATCCAGCACGATATCGGCCGATGTCCCGCGGAAAAGATGCCACTCCAGCCGTCCCTGCCTGTACAGATAGAGGTTCAAGTCATTGATCCGGCCATCATCTCCAAACAATGCGCTTTTCGAGCGGCATGCCCCGGTATCGAACTGGAATGTGACAGGTGCTTTGCCACCGCCATGCGCAGAAGCCTCTTCCCTGACGCAGGACAATGTCACGAGGCAGATCGACAACGCCCAGGTTATTAGTATAATGATCTTTTTCATACACAAGTCATAATAATTCCTCATATTCAGAGCCATGCCTCCAACCGGCCACACGGAATCCGAATCGGAGCTGGTCTTCACTGGAAACGGTTTCCGGGTTGTCCGAGCCTGGTCTGCACAATTCTATCGAATCGAACACATAGGCATGGTTGCTCTCAATGCCGGGAACATCGACCACATAATACCCGACGACGCCGTCCAGTTCGGTTTCTATGACGAGCCTGGTGGTCCTCGGCGACCAGACACCAGCCCCGGCACCTGTCAAAAACGGATTCGGATAAGCATAAAATGTATGCGTAACAGAGTATTCATCAGTCAGGTGCACGGATGGGGAATCACAGACCAGCCAGCACACATCATCCTGACATCCCATCTTGTTATACCATTGTGACGGGAAAGAGCCAGGATAGTCCGGATCAGACAGTTCCATGTCTGCAGCATGGCCATAGCGGCATTGTCCTGCCACGTTGGTGAGGTATATCCTCTTCACAACGAATTGCCGTGCCTGCAGCACATCGGAAGTGAATGCCTTGACAATCCGTCCAAGCACGACCTTTGCGCACAAGCGCTGTACCGGGACATACCCATGCATGTCTCCATCCAGCGTGAACTGTCTGTGACCTGCCATGACAAGATGTCCGGCCGAATTGTCTTCCAGATCCGAGACGGAGGTTGCGAGCTCGTCTCTTCCCCGGATGGAGACCAGGGAAGGGGCATTCACCACCGCCCAGACATCCTTGCTTCCCGGCATACAGTCCAGGGTCAGGTTTGACGCTGATGAATGACCGTATGCCTCCAATGCTCCGTTGATGCCGAAGACGAAGACCTGCAGGTCTCCCACCTCCGATTCTTCCGAATCACCGACGGAAGTGCAGCGACTCCCACCTCTATCTACGGCAATCCGCAAGGACACGGGCTCCATAGTAGCGACGACATCCTGACAAGCGCTCAAGGACATCACCAGACACAAAGCCGAAAGAAACACCATTTTTGTTCTCATAACACATAAGGGAATTCGACCGACATGCTCCAATCACTCACGACAACAGTCACTGACGCTGTAATTTTGTCGACATTCACGGACACATCATCCAGAGACAAAGCATCCCATTCATATCCGCACGCTGTCATATATCTGCCCAGCGGTATGCAATCTTTCAAGGTGCCGGACTTGTCGTATAGCATTATCTGAACATTGTCGTCCGGCTGGCGCGGCAGCCGGAAAGTACACACTTCATCTCTGACGCATCCCAGGTCATACCTGAATCCGCCACCTAAAGACTTGCAATCAAGAACGTCAAGAGACGATCCCGAAGCAGTCACCACCGCATCCAGATCAGACTTGTCCAAGCCGGTTATCTCCACGTTGGTGAACTGTTTCCTCATCGTCAGCGCAGTATATGCCGTCTCACCGTAACATTGGACTACAGACGAGGAAACATACAACGGATCTGCCTGCATGCCTTCGGCCTGGCATACTGTCCGGCCGGACAACGACCCATCATGCAATCCAAGGATACCCACGACTCCGACATCACCCTTTTCAACGTCGTGACGGTAGTATTGTTCTGCCTCATCATATCTCAGGACATCGTTTGACATTTGTTCAGATTGCCTGAAGAAAGAGAGCTGCAGGCCGTCATTCCACAGCGAAGGATGGGTGATGGCGGGATCGAGGGGGCCGGACAAATCTACTGTCAGCAGGCACGGGCACAAGTCCCTGTCTTCCTTGATCGAGCAGGATGGAATCGCAGCCACGAGCAACAGAGCGAAGCAGTTCTTTATCCAAGCCATATCCATGACCAAAACTAGTATGTGACCGTCTTTGAGAAACCGGTAGCCCAATCTGTCACCCTCACGGTGAAAGAAACAGCACCGTTGACCAGTTCATCGTCAGGGTTGCTGACACCCGGGCCTGTCACTGTCAGTTTAGTGACGGTATACGAGGTGTTGACATCCAGGATATTGCCAGCACCTACGATATCGATCGGATAATAATATGTCGCTGTACCGAGTTTCGTTTCGATGACGAGCCTTGTCCTTCGCGGTGTGAAAGTGCTGCCGCCATGGGTGTCGGCAGTTGTAGGATTTGCATAACAATAGAAATAATGCGCGGCAGTGTGCGGAGTTACTGAACCGGATGATGTCTGGACAATCGCAGGAGAAGACAGATTGTCCGTGATCAGGGCATTACAGTCCCCTGACTCATACCGCATCTTGTTATACCATGTGCCGGAAGCCGGAATCTGCGTATACGGGCAGGATCCGTTCACGTTTATCAGGAACACGCCCGTCACCTTGAACTCCTGGGCCTTATGAGCATCGGCCTTGAATGCCGACGTGATCTCGTCGATTTCGACCTTGGCTGCGAACCTCTTGACATCCACGGTCACGGTGGAGCCGCTGGTGAACGTCTTGTCATCCACATGACCTATCATCTCAAGACCGGACAAGGAATTGTCCTTCAGGTATGAAGTCTGCGAGGTCAGTTGAGCGGTCGTGCTGCAGGATGAAAGGTTCTGCTTGGCATTCACCACAGCATAGACGGTATGCCCGCCGATGTTCAACGGGACAGACGTGGATAAAGAGCTCGACGACGACGAGCCGTAGGAAACCAGATTGCCGGCGGAATTGTAAATCAGGACCTGGAGGCTGTTGACCGCCGTTTCCGCAGCGGCCGAGGCAGCTTTGGTCGCAATGCCGGCGGCATCATCATCCAAAGCGAAAATCACCTCTCCCCATTCAGTCTCGTTCTCTTCTTGTTCGTAGCATGAAAGCTTCGTAATGTCGCAGGACACCAGCATAGGCAGGACTGCGGCCATAGTCAAAATTGTTTTTTTCATAGTTGTTTTGATTGATGTTGGTTATGTATTTTTTATCTTTTTCTTAATAGTCCGGAGATTTCCGGATCGAGGTTTCCTCTATGTTTGAGCGAAGGATCCTGAGCGCATGCCTCTTCGAAGCAGCGCAGCGCATCTGCGGCCATCCCCTTGCGCGAATACACGAGTGCCAGGAGATAATTCACACGCGGTGTCTTGTCCAGACCGAGAAGGATTTCCAGGGCGCTGGCGTCATATCCCAGCGAGCAGAATGCGACCGCAGAGTTGTAATCCTTGTACGGACGAAGCAGCGAAACTGCTTTCTCATACTCCAGATCCCGTAACGCACGGACACCGGCCATGTAGACAGTATCCACAGAAGTCGTCATCAGGGTATCCTTGACCATTCCTTTCCTGTGCATATGGAAATCGAATCTCACGGTCCTCAACCGTGGATAAAGAACTCTCCGGAAATATTCGTATGAAGGCAGACGGCTCAGCTGCGCTTCCCTCTCATCAAGATCCGCCATGGCCGAAAGTTGCTCATATGCCATCTTGTCCGCCGACGGAATGGTCTCGTCCGTCTTCACGACCGCGTCCAGCATCCTCCAGTTTTCAGGATTGCTTCTGGAAACGAACCTGACATCCGGAGATGGCAGATCGGCGATTCCGCCGAACGCGTGCCGCCTGACGCCATAGATCGAATCATTCACAGCCTGCATGTAGTCGTGGAACATGGAGGCGACACTTTCGGACCGTCTGAGCGACAATGCTTCATTCAACTTGTATCTTCCTTCCGGAGATGAAGACGACGTCACCACCACGGAGTCGACCACGAATTCATCATTGGACACAAGGGACACGATGTTCTGCTCGATCCGGCCGATCTCCGCATCATTGTTGCCGACTGTGCGGTCAATCTTGTGAGAACCCTGGGCGAACTCTATGTAGCAGGCGGTATCGGCCGTCAACGTCCTTTCGACGGTCCTTGTCAGATAGCGTGTCGAAGTGTCCGCAAGCGACGACAATGATGATATGTAGTATGTCAGAGGGCTGGTCCTAGGTATGGAATACAGTTTCCTGTCCTGTTCATAGATTTCCCCCTCCAATGTCACGTCCAGTTTCTTGAGTCCAGCAACAGCTTGCACTTCCTGGGAGTACTCATATTCAAGGGCACCGGATCCGCCGAAGACCAGCGTGTCCAGCCGTATGCCGTTCAACACGATGGGAGACTTCACGAACCGGCTGTATTTCTTCTCTTTCGAGGCTTTCTTCCGTTCGTTGTTCCAGTTCCGGATCTTGTTGGTATAATGCCATACGGCCTCCTTTTCCGACACACCATAGAAAGAGTAGAAAACCTCCTCGGAAACATATGTGCTGTCGTTCTTGAAGGCATAAAGGCTTGGAATGTTCCTCTTTATGAAGACATCCAGCTGGTATGAGTCCACGAGTCCGTCCTGCCCCTCGATTATCGAATCCAGGAATCTCTGATATCTCTGGTACCCCCTCAGCTGCGCCTCCCTGTACTGCTTGCCGGTGATGAATATACGGTCCAGCCCGACTTTCTCCCCAAGCATCTCCATGGTAGGTTCGATCCTAATCTGGCATCTGCTGTCAAGCATCTTCTGCGGCACCAGCACCTTGAAATCCACATATACCTTCCCGTTCCTTTCCGCCACATTGCGGAACCTCGCCACAACCATAGCCGCGTCTATGACGTCAGTCGCGACCATCTCTCCATCCTCGTCCTTCACCGCATGCATTATGACACATCCATCGTCGGTCACATCTTCATGCAGCGGCACCATCTCATCCTCCAGCACAGGAGGCTCCAGAGTTTCCTCCGGCTCCTCCGCCAGTTCGAGAGAGACGGAATCATTCTCCCCCAGATTTCGGAAGACCCTCGCCGGAGTGCTGCAAGACGCCAACGCTACGGCTATGGCGAGCGAAATGAACGGTTTGCTATCCATTATGCGAACTCGTATTGAAGTATCCCCCTGTCCTCTATTATCTCCATCTGGTATGCACTGACCTCGGTGGAATAACGTTCCTGGCCTTCGCTGTCGGTGTACCGCTGGTTTCTGAGCCTGCCGATGACATGTATCTTCGTACCCTTTTCTATTTTCGTGAAATCGGGCATTCCCTTGCTCTCCCAGGCACTCACGTTGTGCCAGGTGGTCTCTATGACCGGTTCGCCGGTTCGGCCTTTATAGACATAGTTGGTGGCGACGCTCAGTTTGATGACGTGCTTGCCTTCGACGTTGAGAATGCGGACGAATCCGACATTCCCCTTCAGTTCAATCTTGTTCAGTTGTTCCATAATCATAGTTTTAGGTGTTTGACTTACGCCCATCAGCACCGGGCGGCAATGCAAAGGAAGAGAATAATATCATTGATGGACAGGCACATACGCCGGAAGGGCACCGTTTTATCTTTATTTTATCCTTTTCGATCGATTCTTTGGATGCCTATAAAAAAACAGGCATTTCTTCATCCTTGGAACAGTCGTTTGGACTCTTTGCGCCACCATAAGAAACAAGACAAACGGAAGCGCGTCTTTAAAATTGATATATATGTGAGCCCCGAGGCCCCGCAAAGCTTGTCCAATAGGGAAATTGATGCGATTTTTACCGATGCCGAACGTCAAAATGACAAGCGATATGGAGTACAAAGATTTTGTGAAGGAGACGGGGAAATGTCTGGAATGCGGGACAGAGATCACCTATGGCAGGACAGACAAGAAATTCTGCAGCGATGTATGCAAGAACAAGTACCACAACAGAAGGCACGGAGAGTACATCCGCACCCATGCGAAGGTCATCAACGCATTGGACAAGAATCACGAAATCCTGAAGCAGATGCTTCAAACAGGCATAACTTCAGCAAAGATCGGGGATATGGTACAATGGGGGTTCAATCCGGAGTATGTCACCAACGCCCGGAGAATACGTCACAAGATGGAATACCGATGCTTCGACATACGGTATTTCCAGTCGGAAAACAAGATTTACAAAATCGAAGCCGTGAAGCCTATCGATCATTGAGCTGCGTGCCGCTCTCCAAGGACAAGGAGAGAAGCAACACCTGACTTGCGGATCAGTCTGACCAGGTTGTAACAGATGATGAGCTCAGCCACGGCAAGCAAAGGGGCGGCAAGGTATGACCACGGCAGCGGCACATATACTCCGATCCGATTCACCAAGATCTCAAGAAGGAAGGTCTGAAGGAAGTATATGCCCAGGGTGGCACCTCCGATCCGGCATAGGGTCGAAGTGAAGCTGAACCTCGACAGCCAGCCGTAAACAGGCTTTGCCAGGAAAAAGAAAGTCATGGTCCCGGCCATTCCTGTCGCGAGGCGATACAGGGTGATCATGAGGTTATGCCAGTCGATGGAGCCGGAAGCAAGGTCGATGGTCCTGGTCGGAACCATATAGACCGTGAGCCTTCCGGACCAGAAGAACAGCAATGCAGCGAAAATGGCCACAGACAGAGGGAAAAGCCATCTGCGGTGCTCCTCGATGAAATCCATATGATTGCCGCAGACCATACCAAGGCAGAACATCGGGAGCATGAAATTCAGATTGACCACATCGCAACCAGGGATCAAGATGATCAGCACGGATGCGATGAGCGATGCAGATATATCGCTCCTGACCAGTTTGCAAAGAGGATACATGATCAGATAGCAGAACAGCACGCATTTCAAGAACCAGACACAGTTCATGAAGCCGGAGAACGATAACTCGCAGAGATCTGCAATGGCAGTGACTCCAAGGACAAGCATCAGCAAGCAATCAAGTGCGAATGCCGTGAGCGAAGGGATACCGAGCTGGCGCAACTTGACCGCCGCCATCTCCCCGAACGGTTTCTTGAGGGATGAACGGAAGAAAAAGCCGCACAAGAACATGAACAGCGGCATATGGTACGAATAGATGAACTCCCAAAGGGGATGGTCCCAGAAGATATCGGCCGACATCTGTTCTGTCGAATGCCCCACAAGGACAGAAAAAATCGCAAAAAACTTCAGGAAGTCCAGATACTCTATTCGTTTGCCCATATTGTTCTATTTTATCCGTGTCTGAAGGGCGCCCCCCCGAGGCCAGTTCAAATACAAACATAGCACCCATTTCACAAAGAAACAAGTGCCATGCCGATTACAAAAGTACCCTGGTGGAGATGGGCGGACTCGAACCGCCGTCCAAACAACGCACCAGATAGCTTTCTACACGCTTATCCGTCCTTTGGTTTTCATCCGCGGAACGCCGGAAGGCGGGCTTGTCCGCAGCTTATCCTCTAAGTCTTGGCGGATTGCAGAGGAGTCGATCCGTGCATCCGGTCTGAGTGATACCCCATATGCCGCACAGGACCGGCCTGATGTGTGGCGGGATACTCGTCGGTGCCGCAGCCTTGGCGACACGGATTAAGCTAAACTACTTGGTAGATTAGGCAGCGAGTGCATAATTGTTGTTGCCAACTAATTGTTTGTGCGCTGGGATTTACGGGCCAACCCACGACGCCCGACGTGCTTACTACCCGACATCGATGCTGTCAAAACCAAAACATCCCCGGGTTGGCTGCAAATTTAGTAAAAAAACTCCGTTTTCCTTGCTTTATCAAAAAAATAGCGTACCTTTGCAATCCCAAAACGAGGGAGATTAGCTCAGTTGGTTCAGAGCGTCTGCCTTACAAGCAGAGGGTCGGGGGTTCGAATCCCTCATCTCCCACAAAAAAGCGGTGACTTTTCCGGTCGCCGCTTTTATTTTATTCCTGAAACTCTTTCAATATATCACGACATCTATCGTGCCTGTGCTCTCGGAAGCAATCAATGCCCGCTTCCCTGCCCTGCGGCCATCCACATACACCCCTTTCCGGAAAACAGAATGTCCGAGTGAGATGTCGACTGTCGCGCCACGATAGCGCAGTCCTTTCAGGCTGGATACGCCGGCGGACTTCATCAGTTCCTTGTCCGGAGCAACCACAAGACCATCTTCAGTATATTCCAGGCCGAAAACTCCACGGTATATGAGGCTGAGGTATCCGGTCGCGCACCAGGTCTGTCCCTTGGATGAATTCAGGTTTCCTCCTTTCTGCCACCCGCCATCAGGCATGCCGGTCTCCGGATTATATATCTCGAAGAAATACCCTCCGGACTTGTTTACAGCCAGGTCGGCAAGATTTCTCAATTCGAAGATGAATTTGTCCTTATGGCCAGCCTTGAGAGCGGCCTCGGCGAAAAACGTATTCACATGAGGCCAGACCAGGTTGTTGTGTCGTCCCGGCTGGTCGGCAGAGAAGCGTTTGAAATCAGGCCATATCGACGGAACGCCATACCTGCCAACATGCGCACCGGCAATCAGGCGGTCAGCCTCCGCCTTTTCAAGAATCCCGGAAAGGACGGCAAATGAATAACCAAGAGTCTCCTGGAACCGGTGCAGACTGCCGTTCTGGTCCACCAAGTATGCAAGCGTGCCTGCCGCCGGATCATAAAAAGTGCTGCGGATGCTCGTTTTCAGAGCCGCAGCCCTGGCCGAATACTCCGACGAAGCAGCGGCGTCCCCGCATCCGGCCGCCATCAGCGACAGGCAGCGGTATGCCTCATAGTACGCACAATTGGTGCTGAGACAGCAGATATTGTATGTACTCGGATAATCAAGGACATTGCCACTCGGATTCTGCGGATCATACACAGGCTCTTCGTAGGCTGAGATGCCGTCATTGAACACAGACGGCCCCTTGAACAGACCGCGGCCGGCATCAAACACCTTGGCCTCGAGCTCGCGCATCGTATTGGCCGAACAACGGTATGCCTTGGACAGAAGCACCTTGTCGCCGGTCACCAGATACTGCTCGTATGCGGCCGGGACCCAGATTATCTTGTCCCAGTACTGATGCCCGACATATTCCCCGTCGTTGACCGTGACGGCCCACAAAGAGTGCACAGACTGCTCCGGGCAGACGATATTGCATGAATTCCTCGAATTGATGGAGATGTCACGCGTCCACTCGCCGCCGTATTCGAGGCCGGCTGCGATTATTCCCTTGGGGGTGATGACCTTCGAGATGGTCGTCATCGCCAGATTGTAAGCCGAGACGATCAGGGTATCACTTCCACCAAGCGTGATTCCGGCCACAGGACAGCCGGCGGACGCAGGAGCGCACGCAAGCAGCACCGCCGCCACGGACGCATAGACTCGCGGCCACACCTTCATCGGCCCGAGTTGTTGAGCAGGGACATCAGGTACTGACCGTACTGGTTCTTGAGCATCGGCTTGGCGACTTCCGCCAGGCGCTCGGCCGAGATCCAGCCGTTCTCGTATGCAAGCTCCTCGAGGCAGGCTATCTTCTGGCCCGTACGCTTCTCGAGGGTCTCGATGAAGATACTTGCATCAGACAACGAATCGTGGGTTCCGGTGTCCAGCCATGCGAATCCGCGGCCGAGAGTCTGCACCTTGAGCGCACCTGCCTGCAGGAATTCCTGATTGACGGTCGTGATCTCGAGTTCGCCACGGGCGGACGGCTTGATGGTCTTGGCGACCTGGACGACCTTGTTGGGGTAGAAATAGAGACCCACGACCGCGTAGTTGCTCTTCGGATGCTGCGGCTTCTCCTCGATGCTCAGGCAGTTGCCGGCCGCATCGAACTCCGCCACGCCATAGCGCTCCGGATCATTGACCCAATAGCCGAATACGGTCGCCTTGGACTCATGCTCGACCGTACGCACGGCCTCCTCGAGCATCTGCGCGAATCCGGCGCCATGGAAGATATTGTCTCCGAGCACCAGGCAGACGCTGTCCGAGCCGATGAACTCCTCCCCTATCAGGAATGCCTGCGCGAGACCGTCCGGACTCGGCTGTTCGGCATATTCGAAGTGGACTCCGTAGTCGGACCCGTCACCGAGAAGACGTTTGAAGCCGGGAAGGTCGGACGGCGTGGAGATGATGAGGATGTCCCTGATCCCGGCCTGCATCAAGGCGCTGACAGGATAATACACCATCGGTTTGTCATATATCGGCAGCAGCTGTTTGCTGACCCCTTTCGTAATAGGATAGAGGCGTGTGCCGCTTCCTCCCGCAAGTACAATTCCTTTCATCGTGATTTGCTTTTCGACAAATTTAAGAACCACGGGCGTAATTATCAACCTTATTATTTCAAAAAGCTGTATATTTGTAATATGTCCGACAGCACAACAACGGTCTGGGATCCTCTGAGGAAGAAAGAAGTAGCCCTTACTCCGGAGGAAAGAGTGCGCCAGTGGTTCATCACGCTGCTGCGCGATGGTCTCCACGTACCGGTGCATATGATGAACAGCGAAGTGGAACTCAGTTTCGGCGCAGCCGGCAAGGCCTACAGGGCTGACATCGTAGTTTTCGGAAGCGACGGGAAACCGGCCGCGGTCGTGGAGTGCAAGAGACCGGACGTCAGCCTGGACAGGAAGGTGCTCGAACAGGCATTGCGCTACGACATGGTCCTGGGAGTGAAATGCATATTCATAACCAACGGTATCGAGACCATGGCGTTCCGGCTTGCAGACGGCTCATGGAAGAGGCTGGCGAAACTGCCGACATACGGAGATATGCTGTAATCCGGGACATGCGGAGGACACTTTAGAAAGACAGACAAATGACCATAACCCAGGGATTCCTCGACAAGGAGATATTCAAGAAAGTCAGCGACGCAGCCGAAAGGATGGGCGTCAGAGCGTTCGTCATAGGCGGATTCGTGCGCGACTGCTTCCTCGGACGGCCGTCCAACGACATAGACATAGTCGTGGAAGGCAGCGGAATGGACCTGGCGGAAGCGGTCGGCAAGGACGTCCACGCAAGGGTGTCGCTGTTCAAGAACTTCGGCACGGCGATGCTCCGTTACCACGGTGACGAGATAGAGTTCGTCGGCGCGCGCAAGGAGTCATACCGCCGCGAGTCGAGGAAGCCGATAGTCGAAGACGGCACGCTCGAGGACGACCAGCTGAGGCGCGATTTCACAATCAACGCAATGGCGTTCTCGCTGCAGAAAGACAGTTTCGGGGAGCTGGTCGATCCGTTCGGTGGCATACGCGACCTGGCCGCAGGCATCATCCGCACTCCGCTCGAGCCTGACACCACCTATTCGGACGACCCGCTCAGGATGCTGCGGGCCATCAGGTTTGCGACCAAGCTCAGCACCCCAGAGCATCAGTTCACCATCGTCCCCGAGTCCATAGAATCGATGAAGCGCATGAAGGACAGGCTCGGCATCCTGTCCAAGGAGCGCATCGTCGACGAGCTGAACAAGATGCTCGTAACCCCGACCCCATCCAAGGCGTTCGCACTGATGGAGGAGACCGGGCTGCTGGAGTACATCCTGCCGGACCTTCTGAAGCTCAAGGGCACAGAGAGCATCGACGGCAAGGGGCATAAGGAGAACTTCTCGCACACCCTCGCCGTGCTCGACAACGTGGCGGCGGCGGAAGTCGCGGCCATCAGTCAAGGCGCGCTCAAGGACTACACGCCCGAGCTGGATGGCGCAGGATGGGTCGAAAGCGTGCGCACCGAACCGTGCGTGTGGCTCAGATGGGCCGCATTGCTGCACGACATCGGCAAGCCGGCCTCCAAGCGCTTCGACGCGGCGACCGGCTGGACATTCCACGGGCACGATGTGGTCGGCGCCAAGATGGTCCCGCGAATTTTCAAAGGGCTGATGATGCCGCTGAACGAGAAGATGAAATATGTGCAGAAGCTCGTACGGCTGCACCTCCGGCCGATTGCGCTGGTGGACGAGGAGGTGACGGACAGCGCGGTGCGCAGGTTGCTGTTCGACGCCGGCAATGACATCGACGACCTGATGCTTCTTTGCAACGCGGACATCACGTCCAAGAACCCGGTCAAGGTGGCGAGGATCAGACAGAACTTCGAGCTCGTGCGCCAGAAACTGGTGGAGGTCGAGGCGAAGGACGAAATCAGGAATTTCAAGAACCCTATCACAGGAGAATATGTGATGGAGGTCTATGGCATAAAGCCGGGCAAGGAGATCGGAATAATCAAGGAAAACGTCAAGGAAGCGATACTCGACGGGAAAATCGGCAACAACTTCGAGGAGGCGGACAGGCTCATGCGTCAGATCGCAGGAGAGCTTGGTCTGAGTCCGGTGAAGCAGTAAGCAGTCTCTCAGGAAACTGATGATCATCGATGAATTCATAGACTACATCCGCGGAGTACGCAGATATTCCGCCAGGACCCAACAGATATACAGCGATGTCCTGGAGGAATTCTCTGCATTCGCTAGCGGCGGTGGAGAGCTGTCCTCCGACGGGGCGGAAGCAGACCGCAGCCTGCTCGGAGCACTCACGCCCGAGATGCTGAGGAGCTATGAAGTGCAGCTGATGGACGACAGCAAAGTGGATGCGCGGACGGTGAATCTCCATCTTTCGGTGCTGAGCAGCTTCTGCAAATACCTTATAAAGAACGAGTTGCTGCAATCGAACCCAGTCAGGCTGCTGCCAAGGCCCAAGATGTCGAAGCGCCTGCCGGAGTTCTACAGAGCCGGTTCGATGGACGATTATCTGGCCCGGACCGAGCACAATGTCGACGAGGACGCGCTCGAATTCCTGCGGTCTCTGGTGTCGGTCAATCCGTCCGACAAGACCGCCATCGAGCTATACGATGCCAGACTCAGGAGGATGATCATATCCATCTTGTTCCAGACAGGTATGCGGCGTTCCGAGCTGCTCAAGCTTGACCGCGGGTCCGTGGATTTCACCAGAAAAGTCATTAATGTGCGTGGAAAGGGAGATAAAATGAGAGAAATTCCTCTGACGGATGGTCTTTGCAAAGAAATTTTGCTATATTTACAATCAGTTGACACGATGGTTGGGCTGCAGGATTCACCTGATACCGCCCTGCTGGTGGACCACAAGGGGCTCCCGCTCTATCCGGTCTACATAGACAGGGTCATCAAAAGCGAGTTCGCGGAAGTCGGAAGCATCACCGGCCGCAAGTCCCCGCACGTTCTCAGACACACTCTGGCGACGGAGCTGCTGAACGAAGGGGCGGGCTTGAATTCCATAAAGGAGCTTCTCGGACATTCATCACTCGCCGCGACCCAGGTTTATACGCACAACTCCATCGAGAAACTGAAAAATGTTTATAAAAACGCCCACCCAAGGGCAAAAAGTGGAGGTAGTTATGGAGATTAACATCAAATCCCTTAAGTTCGATGCCGACCAGAAACTGGTCGCATTCGTAGAGAAGAAGGTTTCAAAGCTCGAGAAATTCCACGAGAGCGCGAATCAGGTTGACGTAATCCTTTCCATTCTCAAGGAGCCGGAGAACAAGAACGTGAAGCTTCAGATCCACGTTCCGGGCGAAGACCTCATCATCGAGAGGAACGCCAAGACCTTCGAGGATGCCATCACCGAGTGCGTCGATGCAATGAAGGAAAAGCTTACCAGATCAAAGGAAAAGAAGAACGAAGCATAGTAACATCCTGATAATAAAAAGGACCGGCCCCAGGGTCGGTCCTTTCTGTTTGTATGTCTGCCACCGGACTATACGATGCCGGCACCGTGGCAGTTCTTGTACTTCTTGCCGCTGCCGCACGGGCAAGGGTCGTTGCGGCCGACCTTCTTCTCCACTTTGATCGGCGTATTTGCCTTCTGCTCGCCGTTTGTCACGAGATCGGTCCTGCGGGTCTGCATCTGGCTCATGTCGGTCTTGCGAGGCTGTGCGGCCCTGGTAGGCTCGGAGTCCTCACGCAGCGGGATGAATGCCCTGAGAAGGAATGAAAGCACGTCCTTGTACAGATCTTCGAGCATCGATGCGAAGAGGTTGTAGCTCTCGATCTTGTAAACCACGATAGGGTCTTTCTGCTCGTAGGAGGCATTCTGAACGCTCTGCTTCAGGTCGTCCATCTCGCGGAGATGCTCTTTCCAGTGTTCGTCGATCTGGTAGAGAGTGATGACCTTGCTGACGGTCTTGGACACTTCCCTGCCCTCGGTCTCGTAAGCCTTCTTGAGATTTACGGAGAGGGTCATCTGCTTGCGGCCGTCGGAGATAGGGATGGCGATGTTCTGATACATGGCTCCCTGCTTCTCGTAAACCTGCTTGATGACAGGGAATAGTTTGGTGGACAGAGCTTCCATACGACGCTCGTACACCTCGTGCATATGTTCGCAGAGCTTGTCGGCGATCGCATCCTTCTTGGCCTCGGAATAGAATTCCTCGTCAAAGCCGAGATCGATGGACAGCTGGGCCATCACATATTCCTCGAAATCGGCATATGACATGCCGTCCGCATTATTGACTATGATGTTCGACATGTCGAGCATCATGTTCATGATATCGACCTCGATCTTGTCTCCGGAGATGGCATCGCGGCGCAGAGAATAAACGCTGGTACGCTGGTCGTTCATAACGTCATCGTATTCCAGCAATCTCTTACGTATGCCGAAGTTGTTCTCCTCGACCTTTCTCTGAGCCTACTCGATGGCGCTGCTGAGCATAGGTGCCTCGAGTGCCTCGTCATCGCCCATTCCGAGCTTGTCGACCATTCCGGCAATCCTCTCCGAACCGAACAAGCGCATGAGCTTGTCCTCGAGAGAGACATAGAACGTCGAGCTGCCCGGGTCACCCTGACGTCCTGCACGGCCTCGGAGCTGGCGGTCGACACGACGGGAATCGTGACGCTCGGTACCGAGGATAGCAAGTCCGCCGGCGTCTTTCACTTCCTTGGAAAGCTTGATATCGGTACCACGTCCCGCCATGTTGGTGGCGATGGTGATACGGCTGCTCTGACCGGCCTGTGCGACAATCTCTGCCTCACGGGCATGCTCCTTCGCATTGAGCACGTTCGGACGGATGCCGCGGAGCTTGAAGAGGCGCTCCAGGAGTTCGGATGTCTCCACGTCGGTCGTACCGATCAGGACCGGTCTGCCCGCTGCGGACAATTCGATGGCGCGGTTGATCACCGCAGTGTATTTAGCCTTCTTGGTCTTGTAGATCAAGTCATTCTGGTCATCCCTGATAACCGGCTTGTTGGTCGGGATGACGACAACGTCAAGCTTGTAGATGCTCCAGAACTCGCCGGCTTCCGTCTCAGCGGTACCTGTCATGCCGGCCAGCTTGTGATACATCCTGAAGTAGTTCTGCAAGGTGATGGTGGCGAAGGTCTGGGTTGCAGCCTCGACCTTGACGTCTTCCTTGGCCTCTACAGCCTGATGGAGTCCGTCGCTCCAGCGGCGTCCTTCCATGATACGTCCCGTACTCTCGTCGACAATCTTGATCTTGTTGTCCACAATGACATAGTCGACGTCCTTCTGGAACATCGCATATGCCTTGAGAAGCTGGATGACCGTATGCACACGCTCGCTCTTGATGGAGAACTCCTCCATCAATGCGTCCTTCTTCTCCTGCTTCTCGGCGAGAGTCAGGTCAGATTTCGTGATCTCGGCGATCTGCGAGCCGACATCCGGCAGCACGAAGAAGTTGTCATCGTTGATGCTCTTGGCGAGGACGTCGTGGCCCTTGTCGGTCATATCGACGCTGTTCTGCTTCTCGGTAATGACGAAATAAAGATCATCGGTGACGACATGCATTTCCTTTTCGTTGTCCTGCATGTAGAAGTTTTCGCTCTTCTGCAGGATGACCTTCATGCCCGGCTCACTGAGATACTTGATGAGCGGCTGGTACTTAGGAAGTCCCTTGTAGCAGCGCAGGAGGAGTTTTCCGCCCTCCGCTTCATCGCCTGAAGCGATGAGTTTCTTGGCTTCGTTGAGAGTCTGGGTGACGAGAGCACGCTGAGCCGCGTAGAGGCGCTCGACGTGAGGCCGGAACTCCATGAACTGCGCGTCATCGTCCGCCTTCGGAACAGGTCCGGAGATGATGAGCGGAGTCCTGGCGTCGTCGATGAGGACGGAGTCGACCTCGTCGACTATCGCATAGTGATGTTTCCGCTGGACAGTATCGCTCAGATTGACGGCCATATTGTCACGAAGGTAGTCGAAACCGAATTCGTTGTTGGTTCCGAAAGTGATGTCGCAGTTGTAAGCGCGGCGACGTGCGTCGCTGTTCGGCTGATGCTTGTCGATGCAGTCGACGCTCAAGCCGTGGAACATGTAGAGCGGCCCCATCCACTCGGAGTCTCGCTTGGAGAGGTAGTCGTTGACCGTAACCACATGGACGCCCTTGCCGGCCAGGGCATTGAGGAATACAGGGAGCGTTGCGACGAGGGTCTTTCCTTCTCCGGTCGCCATCTCCGATATCTTGCCCTGATGAAGCACGATACCGCCGATGAGCTGGACGTCGTAATGGACCATATCCCAGACAGTCTCATTTCCACCGGCAACCCAATGGTTATGGTAGATGGCATTGTCTCCGTCAATCTCGACGAAATCGTGGTTGATGCTGAGGTCACGGTCGAAATCGGTCGCACGTACCACGATCGACTCGTTCTGCGCGAACCTGCGCGCCGTCGATTTCATTATTGCGAAAGCCTCCGGGAGTATCTCCTCGAGGACTTTCTCAATGGCTTCATCCTCGTCCTTGACGAGTTTCTCCGATTCGCTTGCAAGTTTCTCTTTTTCTGAAACGGCGATATCCTTTTCAAGTTCTTCCTTGATAGCCGCGATGCGCTGCTCGAACGGTTCTTCGCATTCACGGAGTTTGGATTTCAAAGCCTCGCTCCTCTGTCTGAGTTCATCGGCGGAAAGCTTGTCAATCTCCTCGTAGGCTTTCAAGACCTTTTCAAGGACAGGCTTAACCTGTTTCATATCCCTGTCGGACTTCGAACCGAACAATTTTTTTAGTATTCCAGCTACTGACATATATCTTTAAATCTTTTATTTCTTGTTGTCGATGCATGCGCACAATGTCGTCAGCAAATTGTGCGCTAAACGGTGCAATGTGACAAATTGTCACAATGGCGGCATATTTCGCAAATATAATGATTCGTATTATCATATACAAGCCGCAGTAGTGCTGGACGGGGCATGGTTCAAAAGAAAGGTCGATGATATTGCTTTATTCGTTTCGTATCACTACCTTTGTAACATCAACGCGGAAGTAGCTCAGTGGTAGAGCATCGGCTTCCCAAGCCGAGGGTCGCGGGTTCGAATCCCGTTTTCCGCTCGAAGATAAAGGACGACTGATGGTCGTCCTTTATCGTTTGCAGTACAGCCATCTCGAACCCGCGACCCCAAAATGCCTTCTGGAAGGGGGCTCCGCGAAGGCTTTGCTCCATATTTCCCGGCTGAAAGTGGAGACAAAAGTTTGCCGGAGACAGACTAGCCGCCCTCGGCTCTAGAGGGAGGGGCCCACGAAGTGGGAGGGCCTGGTCTGTCTACGGCAAAGCTTTTGCGGAACGTGAACAGCCGGGAAAACGCGATGGCGTACAAGGGGATATCTTGATATAATCAATCTTGCATATTTTCTGTATATTCAATAATTAAAAATGAATATTATTTTAATAAAAAAGACTAAATAAAAATTTTTTATAAAAATTCCCCGTTTTCTTTGCATTAAAGAGTATTTTTCCATACATTTGTCACGAAGTTTTTCATAGTTTAAGTTTAGGTTAAGTAGCAAGCCGGTCGCAGTGATGTGACCGGCTTGTATTTTATATCAACTGATATCCGTTTTATAATTATTCGTAGCCGTTTTATTTGTTTTATCACCCACGACAAATGTCGGACAGCTATATTCGGGCAAAAAACCAAGACTACTATGAAACACGGACAAAACATTCTCGCGGTGCTGCTGTGCGCCGCATCGCAGCTCATCATGTCATCATGCGACAGCCTACTCCTTCCGGAAGAAAACGGAGAAATCCAGATTTCTTTCCTCGAGGAGATGTTCATCCAGACAAAAGCGGCATCGTCCGAAATCCCGGACACCAACGACTTCATCCTCAATGTGACCAACTCGAAAGGAACCGTGCTGTATAACGGGAAATACGGAGCCGCACCACAGACCATAATGGCATCCGCCGGCACCTATCACATCAACGCCTACTCCAGAGAGTTCAAGGTCCCGGCATTCTCTGCGCCACAATTCGGCGACGCACAATCCCTCACGCTGAAAAGCGGAGAAAAAGCCAGCGTAGCGCTCCTGTGCAGGCAGATGAATTCCGGGATACGGCTCAACGTCAGTCCTGATTTCCTGACGGCATTCCCGAACGGCACACTCAGCCTCAGGGCAACCAACGGGAAACTGAACTACAGTTACTCCGAGAAGAGATTCGCATTCTTCAACCCAGGTCAAGTATCACTCGTGCTGAGCGAAGGAAGTACGGACAAAGTGCTGTTAAAACGCGACCTGGCCGCACGGGACATGCTGACACTGAACATATCGGTGGCATCCTCGGTCATGAAACAGGCTGCAGAGAACATCACGATCAAAGTCGATTCAACAAGGAACTGGATCAACGGCAGCTACACAATCGGAGGGGACAACAGCAAAGGGACTGGCCCGGAAAACGCCATGAGCGTCAGCGAGGCGACAGGAAAGGCGGGCTCGGAAGGCGTGTGGGTCTATGGCTACATCGCCGGCGGCGACCTGAGTTCTTCCAAGGCTTCATTCTCCGCGCCGTTCAGTTCACGCACGAACATCGTGCTTTCGCAGAAATTCCCCGTTTCGGACAGGAACGGTTGCATGTCCGTCCAGTTGGAGAAAGGAGAAATCCGTGATGCACTGAACCTGGTGGACAACCCTTCGATTCTAGGCAGAAGGGTGTTCATCAAGGGAGACATAGTAGAATCATACTACGGTCTCCCTGGTATCCAGCGCATCACGGATTTCTCCTTATGATGTCATCAATAGCCGAAGACTTCTTCCAAAGTCACATTGCGGACAGGGCCGACAGTCTTAAGGTAATCCACATCAAGGTCGGAAGCATCACCAAGGATCGCATATGTGTATGAACGGCCTTTGGCCCACTTCTGCTGCGCAGCCTTGACATCTTCAAGCGTCATGCCCTGAAGCTTCTCGAAAAGTTCCTTGTCCAGCGGCTCATCCAGGCCAAGTCTCTGGTAGCCGACATAAGAATTGATCACACCCATGCCCGAAGTTCTCTGGGTACGGAGACGGGATATGATCGCATCCTTCGCAACGGAGAACGCGGCTTCTGACTCAGGCATGTCATTGATAATCTCACTGAATGCCTCCATGGCCTGCTTCATCTTGTCATTCTGGGTGGCGATGAATGCCAGATAGCAATAATCGTCATCCTTGAATGAAGGGGTCCTGAGCATTGCCCAGGCGGAATATGCGAGGCCACGGGCTTCTCTCATCTCCTGGAAGACGATGGTGTTCATACCGCCGCCGAAGTACTCGTTGTAGAGGGAGATTTCAGGATTTGCAGACGCATCGAACTGCTCGCCGCGATTTGAATACTGGATATAATAGATCTGGTTGGCATCGTATGGGGCCATCACGACATTGCTGCTTTCCACGCGCTGCAGGGACGGATGTGACTCCTCAAGCTCCACAAGCCCATCATTGACTGTATGGTTCGCGAGAAGACATTCCTTGAGCTCAGCCTCTGTCTGAGGGCCGTAATACTGCACTCTCTGAGCATATCCAAACAGTTCGCGCACCTTTGCAAGAAGCTGCTCGGAGCTAAGTTCGGCTACAGCATCGTTGGACAGCGTGATCTTCTTGATGAAATCGCCTCCATAGAGGACATACCTCTGAAGTGCGCTGAAACATGACCTCTGGCTCTTCTTCGAATCGAAGCGTGCCTTCTGCACGTCAGCCTTGAGATTTGCGAGGATATTCTCATCTGGAACGGCGTTCATGATGAGGTTCTCGACAATCTTCAGAGCTTCAGCCATATTGGAAGACAATCCGTTAAGGGAAATGGTCGTGGTCGAGCTGCCGCATGAGAAGCTGTATCCGCAAGCAAGGCCGTACATCTTGGTAGCAATCTCCTCGGCGCTCATGTCCGGAGTTCCGAGATACTGCAGGTAATCGCAGGCCATCCCGAGTTCAGGATCGGTCTCGGCGCCCTTGTTGATGACGAAGCGCAAGTCGAACACCTCGTTGAGGTCGTTGTGCTTGTAGAGAGCCTTGATGCCCGGAGCAACTTCGAACACCTGCATATCCTTGCTGAAATCAAGGAATTCCGGCTCAATAGGCTTGACTTCGGTATTCTGTATTTCGGTCAGGAACTGGCTCTGGGCGTCACGGTTGGTGACAATAGGGGTAATCTTCGGTGCAGAGACCTTCTGCACGCTCTCATCCACGCCCTGGCGCTTGTAAACAACGGCATATCCGTTTTCCGGGAGGAACTCCGCGGCCCAGGCGACAACGTCCTCCTTGGTCACAGCAGCATATCTGTCAAGTTCTACAGCCGCGTCTTTCCAGTCCACGCCGTTGATGAACGAATTGACATACTCGATCGCCCTGGAGCTGTTATGCTCCAGCTGACGCATCTTGTCCAGGCGGATATTGTTGATAGTGGCTTCGATGATGCTTTCATCGAACGAACCTGAGCGGAGAGCTGCAACCTGGCCGAGAAGGAGTTCGCGGACCTCATCAAGAGACTGTCCTTCCTTCGGCGTGCCAATTGCGATGAACGAACAGTAGTCCGGTTGGGACTCGAGTCCGGCGAATGCGCCGAGGACCTTCTGCTGCTGCACGAGGTTGAGGTCGATAAGGCCGGCCGAGCCGTTGGAAAGTATGCTGCCGGCGATATCGGCGATGGCAGTATTCTTCAAGTCGGACGCACCAGGGAGGCGCCAGCCGAGGACTACACTTTCAGACTCGAGACCATAGACGTCGAGAGAAACCGGTTCGGTGATCGGAGTCTCTGCCTCGAACTCAAGAGCAGGTATGGACGGGTTCGGCTGCCAGTCGCCGAAATACTTCTTGATTGCGGCAACCATCTCCTTAGGTTTGAAATCACCGGCGACGCAGATTGCAATGTTGTTAGGCACATAGTATGTGTCGTGATATTTCTTCACATTGGTGATCGAAGGGTTCTTCAGATGCTCCTGAGTGCCGATGACGGTCTGTTTTCCATATGGATGGTGAGGGAAGAGAAGCTTGTCCAGGCCTTCCCAGATCTTGCGGCTGTCCTGGGTCAGGGACATATTCTTCTCCTCGTAGATCGTCTCGAGCTCAGTATGGAAACCGCGGATGACTCCGTTGCGGAAGCGGTCCGCCTGGATGCGCGCCCAGTTGTCGATCTGGTTGGATGGAATATCCTCGGTATAAACCGTCTCGTCCGCTGAAGTCCAGGCATTTGTGCCATCAGCTCCGATGACCGCCATCAGCTTGTCATATTCGTTAGGGATAGCAAGTTTGGACGCCTCGTAGCTGATGGAATCGATACGATGGTAGATTTCCTCGCGGGCAGCCTCGTCCGTCGTCTTGCGGTACACTTCGAACAGGGACTCGATCTCATCGAGCATAGGCTTCTCAGCCTCATAGTCGCTGGTGCCGAAGTTCTCGGTGCCCTTGAACATCAGGTGCTCGAAATAGTGAGCGAGACCCGTCGTCTCGGAAGGGTCGTTCTTGCCGCCTACCTTGACAGCAATATAAGTCTGGATACGCGGTTCCTCCTTGTTGACGGACATATATATCTTCAGTCCGTTGTCAAGGGTGCATATCTTTGTCTTCAACGGATCGTTGGGAACCGTTTCATACTTTTCCCCACAAGAGGAAAGGCCCGCCAGCATTGCCGCTGAGGCCAAAAGAACCAAGATTTTTTTCATAATATCCTCATTTTAGCATATTTCAACAAAATGACCTTCTCCCCATAATCGTCGAAGCGGATGGTCGCCTTCAGTTCCGGCACCACGCCCACGATATTCAGTATCGAACCACGCCCGAAACGGTTGTGCTCCACGGTCTGGCCTACGCGGAAATCATTCATCGGAGCCGGGACGAAGTCAGCATCTTCGATCTTTGGAGGAAGCGGCCGGTTCAATACAGCCGCCTTGCCGCTGAACGACGGTTGTGCCGGAGATGCTGGAGTTGACGGACGGGCAGGTCCGTATGCTCCAGGCCGCCGTCTTTCATTCTTGACATCCGATGAGGCTCCATACCTCGAACCGGAGCCGAACCTTACTGAAGACGAAGGTCTTTCCGCACCGAACCCTCCACGGGACCCGAAACCGCCGAAACCGGCTTCTGCATCGTCGTCCAACGCCCCGGACAGGTACCGGCGGTCTATCTCCTTGATGAAGCGGCTCGGAGAATTCGATTCATGGTTGCCGTTGCGCATCCTCGTCTGGGCCAGGGTCAGCGTCACGTCCTTCTCCGCCCGCGTGAGAGCGACGTAGAACAGGCGCCTCTCCTCCTCGATATCCTGCTGCGTGGCGGTCAGGCCACCTGACGGAAAGAGGTTCTCTTCCATTCCTGCAATGAACACGTGCGGGAATTCGAGGCCCTTGGAGGAATGGACCGTCATCAGCGCAATGCGGTTGTTTGTGTCCTCATCCTCGGTCATGTCGACGTTGCTGAGCAGCGAGATGTTCTCGAGGTAGTCCTCAAGCGTTATGACAGGCAGCGATGCGGCCTCCTCCCCTTCCGCCTCGATATCCGCCCGGATGTCCTCCGCGCGCTCCTCGACGAACTGCTTGACGCTGTTGACGAGCTCCTCGACGTTGGCCGTACGTGACATCCCTTCGATGGACGTATCACTCTTGAAGAAAGCGTAAAGTCCTGATTTGTCGGCGATACGCTGTGCCAGGTCATGCGCGTCGGCGGTCTTGACCTCAAGCGTGAAAGACGCCATCATCTCGCAGAAAGAGCGGATTTTCAGAGCGGCGGCCGACTTCAGCCCGAACGATTCGAGATTGTCCGCGAACGCAGCCTTGAACAGACTCGAGCCAGCCGATGCGGCCGCAGCCGACAGTGCGTTCATCGAGGTGTCGCCGATGCCCCTCGCGGGCTTGTTGACCACACGCCTGAACGACTCGTCGTCATTAGGATTGACGGCAAGCTTGAAGTAAGCCATCAGATCCTTGACTTCGGCGCGGTCGAAGAATGCGTTGCCGGAATAGATGACATATGGCAAGTTCCTCCTGCGAAGAGCCTCCTCAAGCGCACGGGATTGCGAATTCGTCCTGTAAAGGATTGCGAAGTCCTGATATTGGGCCTTGCATTCGCGCATCTTGTCCATTATGCCGGACGCGATCATCACGGCCTCCTCCTGCTCGCTTCCGGTGCGGATCAGGCGGATCTTCTCGCCCTCCTCTCCCTTGGAGAAGCACTCCTTGGGAATCCTGCCCTGATTGTGGGCGATGACGGAGTTGGCCGCATCGACGATCATCTTCGTCGAACGGTAGTTCTGCTCCAGGCGGAAAGTCCGGCACTCCGGGTAGTCCTTCTTGAAGTTCAGGATATTCTCGATCTTGGCACCTCGGAACGCGTATATGGACTGGGAATCGTCCCCGACCACGCAGAGATTCCTGTGGAACATAGACAACTTCTTGAGTATCAGATACTGGGCATAGTTGGTATCCTGGTACTCATCAACCATTATGTAGTCGAAGCGCTTAGCAACCGCCTCCATCGCCGCCGGAAAATCACGCAGCAGGATGTTCATGTTCAGGAGGATGTCGTCGAAGTCCATCACTCCAGCCTGCTTGCATTTCTTCTGGTACAGGGTATAGATATCGCAAAGCTTCGGCTTGCGCGAGTGGGTGTCCGAAGTGATTATGTTCGGATTGCTCCGGTATGCGGCCTCGGTGACGAGGTTGTTCTTCGCCATCGAAATGCGCGAAAGCACCTCCTTCGGCTTATAGACCTTGTCATCGAGCTGAAGCTCCTTTATGCAGGTCTTGATGGCGCTCACCGAGTCGCCGGTATCGTAGATCGTAAATGACTCCGGATATCCCATGTCGGAAGCATACTCCCGGAGGAAACGGATGAAGACAGAATGGAAAGTGCCCATGCAGAGCCTCCTGGCACGTCCGTCGCCGACCATCCGGGCGATCCTTTCCTTCATCTCGGTTGCAGCTTTCTTGGTGAAAGTCAGGGCCATGACCCTGGACGCATCACATCCACGGGCAAGGATGAAAGCGATCCTGCTTGTAAGTACCCTGGTCTTGCCCGAACCAGCTCCCGCTACTATAAGCACCGGTCCATCAACACACTGAACGGCTTTTTTCTGCTCGTCGTTCAATCCTTCTAAAATAGTAGTGACATTGTTTTCCATAATCTCTGCGAAATTAGCAAAAAATTGAGTATCTTCGCACGATTTTAAGAATTACTCTAAACCTTAAAAAATAATGTCAAACAACATCTATCTGAAGAAAGGCTTGAATATTCCAATCAAGGGGTGTGCAAAGCCTGTAGTCTCCAAAAAGGTTGTTCCTGACACTGTAGCCATCGTCCCCGAGGATTTCAAGGGTCTTTCCCCTCGACTCCTCGTCAGGGAAGGTGATGCTGTGCTTGCAGGATCCCCTGTTCTGGCAGACAAGAAAAATCCTGACATTCTCGTCACCTCTCCGGTCAGCGGCAAGGTGAAGGAAATCGTCAGAGGTGAAAAGAGAAAGTTGCTGGCTGTGCTTATCGAAGCCGATTCCGAGCACGGATACGTCGACTTCGGTTGCAAGAGAGTCGAAGGCCTCAGCGCTGACGATATCCGCAAGATGCTCCTCCAGAGCGGTCTTTGGGCGGGAATCATCCAGAGACCTTACGGTATCATCGCAGACCCTGCAGTCAAGCCGAAGGCAATTTTCGTATCAGCATTCAACACGGCGCCTCTCGCAGCGGACAAGGAATTCACCCTTGGTGAAGACTATACCGCCATCCAGGCAGGCGTGAATGCGCTCGCCGCACTTACAGACGGCGGAGTCCACGTTTCACTCAAGTACGAGAACTATTCAAGCTCACCTTTCCACAAGCTTGAGAACGTTGTCCTCCATACTTTCTCAGGAAAGCACCCGGCAGGAAACGTCGGTGTACAGATCAGCCACATCGCTCCTATCTGCAAGGATGAGACTGTCTGGACTGTATCCCTCCTCATGCTCGCCGCCATCGGCAAGCTCTTCACAAAGGGAAAGGTCGACCTCACCAGGAAGGTCGCAGTCTGCGGCCCAATGGCGATCGAGCCATCATACGTCGAGACACTCCCGGGCATGCCCGTCAGCTGCCTCCAGCCTTACTACGGCAACGCCAAGGACGAAATCCGCTTCATCAGCGGTGACGTGCTTACCGGCAAGACCGTAGGAGCGGACGGCTACCTCGGCTTCTATGACGACCAGGTCACCCTCGTCAAGGAAGGCACCGAAACAGAGCTCTTCGGATGGGCAAAACCATTCAGGTTCAACCAGTTCAGCTCTACAAGATCATATTTCTCCTGGCTCCTGCCGAAGAAGGAATACGATATGGACACCAACCTCCACGGAGGCCCTCGCGCATTCGTGATGTCTGACAAGTACTATGCAGACGTCCTTCCTATGGACATCTTCCCTCTCTATCTCATCAAGGCCTGCCTCGCGGGAGACATCGACAAGATGGAGAAATTCGGTATCTATGAGGTACTTCCTGAAGATCTCGCCCTCTGCGAGTACATAGATCCTTCCAAGAACTATATCCAGGACATCATCCAGAAGGGTATTGACCTGATGCTTAAAGAAATGGCTTAAAAGTTATGAACAAGATTTTTGAAAAAGGCGGGAAACTCGGTTTCCTTCATTCTACTGTCGATGCTTTTGAGACATTCCTCAGGGTTCCAGGCACTGTGACGCTCAAGGGCGCTCATGTCAGAGACTCTATCGACCTCAAGAGAATCATGATCATCGCTGTCATCTCAGTGATCCCTGCCGCACTGTTCGGCATGTGGAACGTGGGATATCAGCATTCTCTCGCAGTTTGCGGCGCCGGCGCTCCTATCGACGTGCTCGGCAACTTCTGGTTCGGTTTCCTCAAAGTCCTCCCTCTCTACGTCGTAGCATACGCAGTGGGTCTCGCGATCGAGTTCGCTTCTTCCCAGATCCGCAACGAGGAAGTCAACGAGGGATACCTCATGTCAGGTATGCTCATTCCTCTCATCGTCCCTGTCGACGTTCCGCTCTGGATGCTCGCAGTCGCTGTGGCATTTGCAGTCATCTTCGGCAAGGAAGTGTTCGGCGGCACAGGCATGAACATCTGGAACCCGGCTCTTCTCACCAGAGCGTTCCTCTTCTTCTCATACCCTAACAACATGTCAGGTTCCGAGACATGGATCGCTCTCAAGAAGGGAGAGACCATGCTCGACGGCGCTACAGGTGCAACTCCGCTCTCATTCATCGGTGACGGTGCAGACGCGCTCACCAACTGCGGCGCACAGTACGGCACCTCATTCTGGGACATGTTCATCGGTACAATCCCTGGATCAGTCGGAGAGACATCCGTCATCGCAATCCTCCTCGGCGCCATCATCCTCCTCTGGACCGGTGTGGCAAGCTGGAAGGTGATGGTTTCATCAGTAGCCGGCGCATTGTTCGTGGGCGGTCTCGCAAACATTTGCGGCGCCACCGACATCCCTGCATATTACCACCTCATCCTCGGCGGTTTCGCTTTCGGTACCGTATTCATGGCAACCGATCCTGTGACATCCGCCCAGACCGAGTGCGGCAAGTGGATCTACGGATTCTTCATCGGCGCGATCTGCGTCGTCATCCGCATCTTCAACCCAGGCTATGCTGAAGGCATGATGCTCGCCATCCTCCTCGGCAACACCTTCGCACCGCTCATCGACTACGTGGTAGTGGACAGGCATATCGCCAAGAAGAGCAAGAAGCAAGTCAAAATCGCATAAACACGCAGAGATATGAATACAAACAGTAATACATATACAGTCATTTACACGACTCTCGTCTGTGTACTCGTGGCAGCGATTCTGGCATTCGTTTCACAGACACTCGGTCCGAAGCAGGCAGCCAACGAGAAGGCCGACACCATCAGCCAGATCCTCACGGCAGCCCAGTTCGGCGAAAAGGAGCATTGGCAGGAGATCGGCAATTCAGCCACGATCGACTTCTACAAGGAGAACCTCGAGAGCGCAGTCATCGTCAACGCAAACGGCGAGCAGACTGCCGAGCTCGACAAGGACAATGCCCAGATCTACTCTGTTTCTGACCTCAAGGCTCAGAACTACAACGTCAAGGACGGCAGCGAAGCCCAGCTCCCTGTCTACAAGTTCACCAACGGTGTTTCAGTCATTCCGGTTTACGGAGCAGGTCTCTGGGGCCCGGTATGGGGCTACCTCGCCATAGACAAGGACTACAAGACCATCGTAGGTGCTTACTTCGACCATGCCAGCGAAACCCCGGGTCTCGGCGGCAAGATCAAGGACGACCCGGCATTCCGCGCACAGTTCGCAGGCAAATGTGTCGACTTCTCTGACGCAGCTCCATTCGCAATCGTCAAGGGAGGCGCTCCTGAAGGCAAGCAGAACGCGATCGATGCCATAACAGGCGCGACCATGACCTCCAAGGGACTCGACGCAGCCATCGTGACCTGGCTCAACGCCTACAAGGGCGCCATCCAGGCAGGTGAGACTGCAATCGCAGAAGCCGAAGCGGCAGCCGCTGCTGCAGCCGAAGCTGAAGTTGAAACTGAAGAAAACAAAACAGTGGAGGAATAAGCTATGGGTAAAATGAAAGAAACAATCTTGAATCCGATCCTCAAGGGCAACCCTATCACAGTCCTTGTCCTCGGTATCTGCTCCTCCCTCGCTGTAACAGTCGAGCTCAAGGGAGCGCTCGTGATGGCATTGTCAGTGACCATCGTCACGGCTCTTTCCAGCCTGGTGTGCTCACTCCTCAGGAAGACAATTCCTAACCGCGTTCGTATCATCATCCAGCTTGTTGTCGTAGCCCTCATGGTAATCCTCGTGGACCAGTTCCTCAAGGCATTCGAAGGCACATACGCCATCGACAAGCAGTTGTCCGTATATATCGGCCTCATCATCACCAACTGTATCGTGATGGGTCGAATCGAGGCTTTCGCCCTCGGCAACAAGCCTGTACCTTCACTTCTTGACGGTCTGGCCAACGGACTCGGATACGGCATGATACTCATCATCGTCGCATTTGTCCGCGAACTCTTCGGCTCAGGCACCCTCTTCGGATTCCCTGTGCTCTCAGCTCTCGGATACACCAACAACGGTCTCGTGATCCTTCCTCCGATGGCCCTGATCATTCTCGGCTGCATCATCTGGATCCAGAGATCCATTCAGAAAGATCTCCAGGAAAAATAACGGCAACACTTATCGATTATGGAATATTTAAGCTTATTCGTAAAGTCAATCTTCGTTGACAATATGATTTTTGCATACTTCCTCGGTATGTG